>CAYMUJ010000053.1:0-18241 GCA_964393565.1 uncultured Stakelama sp.
GCGCGGATGGAACGCACCACGGTCGAGCTGGAGGAGCCGACCGGCCAGGACGCGCTGCGCGCGACCGGCCAGGTGGTGCTCTTCCCCGGCTATCTCGCGCTGTACGAGGAAGGTCGCGACGACGAAGGTGACGAGGACAGCCGCCGCCTGCCGGTGATCCGTCAGGGCGACACCCCGGCGAAGAAGGGTGTCGATGCCGAACAGCATTTCACCCAGCCGCCGCCGCGCTTCTCCGAAGCCTCGTTGGTCAAGCGGCTTGAGGAACTCGGCATCGGTCGCCCCTCGACCTATGCCTCGATCATTCAGGTGCTCAAGGATCGCGCCTATGTGCGGGTCGAAAAGAACCGCTTCTTCGCGGAAGAAACCGGGCGACTGCTGACCGCGTTCCTCGAACGCTTCTTCGAGAAATACGTCAATTACGACTTCACGGCGGGGCTTGAGGAAGAGCTGGACGACGTGTCCGGCGGGCGTGCCGGGTGGCAGGCGGTGCTCGCCGCCTTCTGGCGCGATTTCCAGCCACGCACCGCGGAAGTCATGGAGCGCAAGCCGAGCGAGGTCACCGAGGCGCTCGACCAGTTCCTCGAACCCTATCTCTTCCCCGACAAGGGCGACGGCACCGATCCGCGCCTCTGCCCGTCCTGCGGCAATGGGCGGCTGGCGCTGCGCGGCGGCAAGTTCGGTGCGTTCGTTGCCTGCTCAAACTATCCCGACTGCAAATTCACCCGTCGCTTCGGCCAGCCGGGCGGCGCGGATGGCGGCGATAGCGGGCCGGAAGTGATCGGGCAGGATCCGGAGACGGGTGAGGATATCTCGCGCCGCTCGGGCCGGTTCGGCCCCTATATCCAGCGCGGCGAGGGCAAGGAGGCGGCGCGTGCGTCGATCCCGAAGGACATCCCCGAACTCGACCTCGACTGGGCGGTCAAGCTGCTCAACCTGCCACGCACGATCGGCGACCATCCCGAAAGCGGCAAGCCGATCACCGCGTCGATCGGCCGCTATGGCCCCTATCTGGCGCATGACGGCAAATATGCGCGGCTGACCTCGACTGCCGAGGTGTTCGAAACCGGTATGAACGCGGCGGTGGTCAAGCTGGCCGAAGCGGCGGCGGGCGGCGGACGGCCGCAGCGCGGATCGCGCGAGCCGTTGAAGCTGCTGGGCGCACACCCGGTGTCGGGCGCGGAAATCAAGCTGATGGAGGGGCGCTATGGCGCGTATCTCACCGATGGCACGACCAATGCGACGCTGCCCAAGACGGTCGATCAGGCCGCGCTGACGCTCGACGAAGCGGTCCAGCTCATCGACGCCAAGGCTGCAGCAGGCCCGGCCAAGAAAAAGGGCGGGCGCAAGGCTCCGGCCAAAAAGGCTCCGGCAAAGAAGGCCGCGCCAAAGAAGAAGGCGGCGGCGAAGAAGGAGTAGCTTATCGTCGCCCCGGCCTTGAGCCGGGGTCCAGCTGCCTTGTCCGAGGCAGAAGAAGCGGGGTCCCGGGTCAAGCCCGGGATGACGCCGTTCTGGGAGGGGGCGTTACGCCGCCCGAAGCGAGGTCATCTGCAGCCAGGCGCGCGCCTGCTTCTGCGCTTCGATGATTTCGCGCGCGGTCATTTCTTCCGCGACTTCGGCCCGCATATAGGGGGCGTGTTCGCTGCCTTTCAGGGCGGCGATGTTGAACCATTTATGGGCTTCGATCAGGTCCATCTCGACGCCCGAAGCGCCGCTGGAATAGACCATCCCGAGTTCATAGGCCGCGTCGGCGCTACCGCGCGCCGCATCCGCCAGCCGGCTGTCGATCAGGAACTGTGCGCTCTTAAGACTGTTGCCCATGACATTGCCCCACTTTTCTTCGCTCTCATCATGAGGGCGAAGGTGCGGCATCCATGGTAAGCAAATCGTTAACGCTGTGATCCGTTCAGCCAGAGGCGGAGACGGCGACATTGTCGATCAGCCGCGTGCCCGCGATTCGGGCGGCGGCGAGCAGGCGGCGGGGCTGGCCCGCGACCGGTGCGCCGAGGCTGGCTGCATCGACCAGCTCGACATAATCGACGTCGAACCCGGCGGCTTCCAGCGATGCGCGCGCGGTGGCAAGTGCGGCGGCGGGATCGTCGCCCTTCTCGATTCCGCGCACTGCGACGCCCAGCGCGCGGGGCAGGGCGACCGCTGCCGTCCGATCCTCGGGCGCGAGATAGGCGTTGCGCGAGGAGAGGGCGAGCCCGTCATCGTCGCGCTGGGTCGGCACGCCGCGAATCTCGATGTCGAAATCGAGGTCGGCGACCATGCGGCGGATCACCGCCAGCTGCTGGAAATCCTTTTCCCCGAACAGCGCGACATCGGGCTTCACCTGGTTGAACAGCTTGGCGACCACGGTGGCGACGCCGTCGAAATGGCCGGGCCGGGCGGCACCGTCCAGCGGTTCGCTGACCCCCGACACCGCGATGCTGGTCGCGTGGCCATCCGGATACATCACCTCGACCGGCGGCATCCACAACAGGTCGACGCCGGCCTCGGCCAGCATGCGCGAATCCGCCAGTTCCTTGCGCGGATAACGGGCCAGATCCTCGTTCGGCCCGAACTGCTTGGGGTTGACGAAGATCGACACCACCACGCGCTGCCCCGCCAGCCTGGCCTGTGCCACCAGTGCCATGTGCCCGGCATGCAGCGCGCCCATGGTGGGGACAAAGGCAATCCGTTCACCCGCAGCGCGGAATCCCGAAATGGTATCGCGAAGTTCGGAGAGCTGACGGATGGTTTGCACGCGCACAAGGCCTTGGATATGGAGCGGAGGGCGGCCTTCTATGGGGGGCGGGCCGGGTGTTCAATCAGGGAAGTTGAGTGACCGACGCATCGAATCCGCTGCACGTGATCGTCTTCGCCAACGAAAAGGGCGGGACCGGCAAGTCCACCACCGCAGTGCACACCGCAATCGCACTTGCGATGAAGGGCGCGCGCGTCGCCTGTTTCGACCTCGACCATCGCCAGCGGACGATGGGCCGCTATCTCGACAACCGGCTGCAGACGATGCAGCGCGTCGGCCGTCCGCTGCCGATGCCGCGCTACGAAACCCATGATGGCGAGAATATCGCGCGTTTTTCCGAAAGTCTGGAGCGGCTGGGGCAGGATACCGACTTCCTGATCATCGACACACCGGGGCGCGATGACAAATTCGGGCGGATCGCGATCACCAATGCCGACACGCTGGTGACGCCGATGAACGACAGCTTCGTCGATTTCGACCTGATCGGACAGGTCGATCCCGACACGTTCAAGGTGGTGCGGCCCAGCTTTTACTCCGAACTGATCTGGGATTCGCGCAAGCGCCGCGCCAAGGCGGATGGCCAGACGATCGACTGGGTCGTCCTGCGCAACCGCATGCAGCATATCGAGGCACGCAACATGAAGCGCGTGTCGGAAGCGATCGACCAGCTCGCCAAGCGCGTCGGCTTTCGCGTCATCCCCGGCCTGTCGGAGCGCGTGATCTATCGCGAGCTGTTCCCCAAGGGCCTGACCATGCTCGACAGCCGCGAATTCGGTGAAATGGGCCTCGCCCATGTCGCCGCGCGGCAGGAGCTGCGCGAGATGATGGCCGGCCTCGCGCTGCCCGAACTGGAGCCGGCGATGCCGCTCTTCGCATGATCGCGAAGTTCCTGATCGCCGTGCTGGTATGCTGGCTCGGCTTTCGGCTGTGGCATGGCTGGGGGCGCCCGCTGCCCGGCACGCCCAAGCCGCCACCCGCGCCGCAACCGCGCGATGCGGCGGAGGCGGAGGCCTATGCCATATTGGGCATTGCTCCCGGCGCGCAGCCCGAAGAGATCCGCGCCGCGCACCGCCGCCTGATCGCCAGCGTCCACCCCGATCGCGGCGGATCGCCCGAGCTGACGCGCCAGGTCAATGCTGCGCGCGACACGTTGCTGAAACCGAAGCTCGGGCCAAAAAACTGAAACGCATTGCCGTTAGCCGTGTTTGACGGTTGCACTTTGCGTAACGCGCGCGAAATGAAGCGCGTGGAATTTCCCCCGGAGGCCCAATGACCCATCGTTTCGATCCGACCTCGCTGCGCGAATATGACATCCGCGGAATCGTGGGAAAGACGCTGGGGCCGGATGATGCGCGCGCGATCGGCCGTGGGTTCGCGACGCTGTTGCGCCGCGCCGGCGGCACCCGCGTGGCGGTCGGCCGCGACGGGCGTGTGTCCTCGCCGGTGCTGGAGGCGGCATTGGTCGAGGGGCTGACCGCATCGGGCTGCGACGTGGTACGGATCGGCCTCGGGCCGACGCCGATGCTCTATTATGCCGAAGCGACCCTGGAAGTGGATGGCGGCATCCAGATAACCGGCAGCCATAATCCCGGCGATTACAATGGCTTCAAGATGGTGTTTCAGCACCGTCCGTTCTTTGGGCAGGATATCCAGACGCTCGGGCGCATGGCCGCCGAGGGGGACTGGGAAGCGGGCGAAGGCACCGTTTCGGACGCCGATATCCTCGACGATTATGTCGGGCGTCTGTTCGCGGGCTATGCCGGCGGCACGTTCCGCATCGGCTGGGACTGCGGCAATGGCGTGGCTGGCCCGGTAGTCGAAAAGCTGGTGAAGCTCCTCCCCGGTGAGCATCACACGCTGTTCACCGATGTGGACGGCAATTTCCCCAATCATCATCCCGATCCCACCGAAGAAAAGAATCTGGCGCACCTCAAGGCGCTGGTCGCCGAGAAGAACCTCGATTTCGGACTGGCCTTTGACGGCGATGGCGACCGGATCGGCGCGATCGACGGTGAAGGCCGCGTGATCTGGGGCGATCAGCTTCTGTCCATTCTGGCTGAACCTGTGCTGCGCAAGGACCCCGGCGCGACGATCATCGCGGACGTAAAGGCCAGCCAGGCGCTGTACGACCGCATCGCCGAACTCGGCGGCCAGCCGTTGATGTGGAAGACCGGCCACAGCCTGATCAAGACCAGGATGAAGGAAACCGGCGCACCGCTGGCCGGGGAAATGAGCGGGCACATCTTCTTCGCGCAGGATTATTACGGCTTCGACGACGCGCAATATGCCGCGGTCCAGCTGATCAACGCGGTCCACCTGATCGGCCGGTCGATGAGCGAGATCCGCAGCGCGATGCCGGCGATCGTCAACACCCCCGAAATGCGCTTCCAGGTCGATGAAAGCCGCAAATTCGCGGTGATCGACGAGGTGCTGGAGCGGCTCAGGGCCGACGGCGCGGACGTCAACGACACCGATGGCGCGCGCGTCAACACCCCCGATGGCTGGTGGCTGCTGCGCGCATCGAACACCCAGGACGTGCTGGTCGCCCGCGCCGAGGCAAAGGACGAAGCGGCGCTGGAGCGGCTGCTGGCGATGATCGACGCCCAGCTCGCCGCCAGCGGCCTCGAACGCGGACCGCAAGCGGGGCATTGATGCGTTCGAATTGATTCAGTTGCGCTGAATGCGGCACCAGCCCGCTCCCCCACCCGGCCACCCATAGGATGCTGTCGCTGGGTGGCCGGGTGGGGGAGCGGGCTGGTGCCGCCGACTGAAAGCGACTCTTAGGGGCTGGTGGAATCGCGGGTCTGCCTCCACAGGGGGGCATGGCTCCCCCCGCCCCCCAGATCATCCGCGTCATCGACCTCGAAACCACCGGACAAGCGCCGCCGCAACATGGCGTGTGCGAAATCGGGTGGCAGGATGTCGCGCTCGGCAAGGATGGCCGCTGGGAGCTGGAGGGTGAGGGCGGCGCGCGCCTGGTCAACCCAGGTCGCCCGATCCCGCCGCTGACCATGGCGATCCACCATATCCGCGACGAGGACGTGGCGGACGCGCCCTGGTGGCATGATGTCGCGCGCCCGGTGCTCGATCCCTGGCCGCGTCGTGTGGCGCTGGCGGCGCACCGCGCCAGTTTCGAGGAGCAGTTCTGCACCCCGGCGCTGACCCGTGGTGCCGACTGGATCTGCACCTATAAATGCGCGCTGCGGCTGTGGCGCGACAGCCCGGGCTTTTCCAACCAGTTCCTGCGCTATTACCGCATGCCGGCGGGGCTGGAGCATGAGCGCGGCCTGCCCGCGCACCGCGCCTTTCCGGATGCCTATGTCACCGCGCACCATCTGCGCGACATGCTGAACGAGGCGGGGGTGGCGCAGCTGATCGAGTGGTCGAAGCTGCCCGGCCTGCTCCCGCGCGTCCGCTATGGCCCGGATCGCGGCAAGGAATGGAGCGAGATTGACGATGAGGCGCTCGACGCCTTTCTGCAGGATCGCGACGAGGACATCCGCTACACCGCGCAGGTCGAGCTGGAACGCCGCCGCGGCCGGGGGCCGGAGTTCAAACCGGTCCGCCAGCCGGATTTGTTTTGAGAAAAATTCGCCTCTCACCGCATTCCTCCCCTGCCCCGCAGGGGAGGTGTCAGCATAGCTGACGGAGGGGCCGCCGCTGTAAGCGGCGGAATTTTGACGCGCTGTTCAACGGCCGTCTGTGCGGCCGCCCCTCCACCACTCGCTTCGCGAGCGGTCCCCCTCCCCTGAGACAAGCTCAGGGGAGGAATCGTGGCGGATCAATATTTGATCCGTGCGCTCTTGATCTGGCGCTTGTCGAGCATGACCTGGACGCTGTCCGGGCCGGACAGATGGCCCGCACCGACGGCCATGAACACCACGCCCGGCTTGTCGAGCCGCGTGTCGATCCACTCGGCCCAGCGCGCATTGCGGTCGGCGAGCAGCATCTTGCTGAGTTCCGGCGAGCTGCGCATCGCTTCGTTCATCATCGCGCCAAGGCCTTCGGCATCACCGGTCGACCATTCGTCCAGCATCTTCTGGAACTCGGGACCGACATTGCCGAGCTGCGCCAGCGTTTCGGTCAGGAACTGGATCTGCGCCGCTTCGGACAGGCTGTCGAAAAAGGCGAGCTGCTGCTCGATCGTCTCGACGCCCGAAATCGGCTTGTTCGCCGCCTTCGCCGCTGCCGTCAACGCGGACTCCGCGCCCGATGCCGGATTATAGCCCGCCTTCATCAGCGCGACGAGCGACAGCTGGTTGGCGGCGAACCACGGCTTCAGCCGGGCGAGCGCTTCGGCAGGGATGCCGGCATCGGCGGCCGCCTTGGTAAAGGCGTCGCGCTTGTCGGCGGGCAGGCGGTCGGCCAGCGCCGGACCGGTCGGGCTGACGCCATATTTCAAGATCAGCGGCTGGACGGCGGCAGGATCGGGCATGTCGCCGATTTCGGTGACCAGCTCGCCGCTCGCGTCGAACGCGGTCTTCACCGCTTCGTCGAACCAGCTGAGGTTGGACGGCAGCACATGGATCGTGCCGAACAGATAAATGGTCGTGTCCTTATCCTTGACCACCCACAGGGCCGGATCGGCGTCCTTGACCGCGGCGGCCGGGGCGGGCGCCGGGGCCTGCTGTGCCAGGGCGGCAGGCGCGACGAACAACAGGGCAAGCGCAGTCGCTGCGCGCGGCAGGAACTTCTTCATCACAAACTCTCCGATGTTAACGGGTTGAGACAGGTTCAGGGTCGTAATTTCTTGTAGCCATAGGCCAGCATCATCACCGCAAAGGTCGCGACGGCGAGCGCCTCATGCTGCGGTTCGCGCACCAGCCCGCCGCGCCACAGCAGATACCAGTTGGCGTACAGCGCGAGGTAGAAGTTGAGCGCGATCGCCGACGCCCACAGATTGTCGCGCCGCTCCAGCTCGTCGGTGACGCGGTGATAGCGCCAGCCGCCATAGGCGACGCCGATGGTGGTGATCAGCGACGCGGCGATGGCCCAGGCGGCGGGAATGCCTTCCAGAAACGCGCCGCCATCGACTTCGAACAGTGCCGAGAAAAAGCCGACCACCGCGCCTGCACCCATCAGCGTGAACAGGACGATCCGCTGGCGCCGCGTGCGGGCGCGGGCGGCGGCCAGGCCGTCCTTCATGTCATTCGCCATCATCATGCTCCGCGTCATCGAAAATCTCCTCGATGCTGAGGTCGAACAATCGGGCGATGCGAAAGGCGAGCGGGAGCGAGGGATCGTACTTCCCCGTCTCGATCGCATTCACCGCCTGTCGCGACACGCCGAGATGGCCGCCAAGCTCTGCCTGGCTCCAATTGCGTTCGGCGCGCAGCACTTTCAGGCGGTTTTTCACAGGCCGTCACTGCTCCATGACATTATGTCATCCACGGATGACTATATGTCAGGGTTGCATGACATTCGTCAAGCGGATTTTCTTGCCCCCTGGAATCGCGGCGACCAAGGCTGCGGCAAGGGTGCCGATGCACAGCTGATAGGGGAAGGCGAGGTCGGTCGGGCCGATCATGAACGGCTGAAGCAGCAGCACCGTGACGAACCCGGTCAGCAGCGCCGCGATCACCGATCCCGACGATCCGCGCCGGGTGAACACGGCAACCGCATAGACGCCCAGCAGACCGGCATAGGCGAACGCCATCACCTGCAATGCGAATTCGAGCAGCGGCATGTCGGTATAGCGCTGCCAGTAGAAGCTGAGCACTGCCATCGCGAACATGGCGATGCCGACGACCCCCATGCCCCAGCGTCCCGCGCGCACATAGTGTCTGGCGCTCGCCCCGCCGCGCTTCTCGCGCCATGGCTGGTAGAAATCGGCGATCATCACCGACGACATGGCATTGAGCGCGGAGTTGGTGGTCGCCACCGCCGCCGCCGTCACGCCGACACTGACCAGCCCGCGCAGCCCCGGCGGCACCTGCGTCAGGATATAGTGGACGAACACGGTGATCTTCTCACCCTCGAAACGGGTCACCGCCTGATTGGCCGCGCCCATCAGGTCGGGGCGGTTGTAGAAGACGTGCAGCAGCAGCCCGATCGTCACGAACATCGCGATCAGCGGGATGCTGGCGAGCTGCGACAGGATCAGGCCGCGTGCGCCGGTCTTCGCGTCCGGGCTGGCGAGCAGGCGCTGGGTCGTATCCTGATCCAGCCCCGAATTGGCGATGTTGAGCAGGAACAGCCCGGTACAGATTGCCAGCACGGTGAACGGCTTCGACAGGTCGGTCGAGAAATCGAACAGCCGCAGCTTGTTGACCCCGTCGGGCGCATTGGCGAGCGCGTCGATCAGCGCGCCATTGGTTGCGGGAATCGACAGGCGCAGGAACACCAGCACCGCGACCGCCGATCCGGCATAGATCACGAACTGGAGCAGGTCGTTCCAGATGACCGACTTCAGCCCGCCGTGAAAGGTGAACAGGAAACTGACCAGCATCACCCCGGCGGCGGACAGGATGATCGCCTGTGCATCGATGCTGCCGAACGCGACCATCGCGATGGCAATGGCGGCGAGATAGACGCGCGCGCCTCCGGCGAACACGCGCCCGACCAGAAACATGCCGCCCGCCCAGCGCTTGGCCCGCGCGTCATAACGCGCTTCGAGCAGCTCATAGACCGTCGTCGCGCGCATCGCGTAAAAGCGCGGGATCAGCACATAGGCGACGAAGATCGCCGCCAGGATCGCGGACACGACCGCGCCGAGATAGCTGTAATCGCCGCGATACCCCTGATCCGGCGCCCCCAGAAAGGTCGCGGCGGACTGGGTCGCCGACAGCACCGACACGGCGGCGAGCCAGGCCGGGACGGTCCGCCCGGCGAGGAAATAATCCTTCGTGTCATCGGCATGAAAGCGCGAGAACAGCCACCCGCCCGCAAGCAGGACCAGCACGTAAAGCCCGACCACGATCCAGTCGAGCGCGGCAAATTGCGGCGTCATGACCAGGGTGTAGCAGAGGCGTTGCCGGGGTCACGCGGCAAGTTGCGAAGGGCGTTTGCGCGTGCAGCCTGTGCCCGATATCTGATCGCGGTTGCGTGCGCGCGCCAACCCCGCCACAGAGCGTCCGGTCCAAGGGGGTAATGCATGGCGAGCGCGGCGGTGGATACCGGTGATGACACGACGGCAATCGCGCGGCGCTGGCTGACCGATTATCGCGCGGCGACGCCGGCCACCGACATGCTTCATGCCGCCGGTCTGGACGATCCCGCCTGGAATGCCGTGCTGGAAGAACTGGCCGAACGTGCTGGCGACGACCTGAGCGCAGCGCGCGAAAAGGCGCAGCGCCATGCCGAGGATATCGGCACCGGCTTTCGCATTTCGGGCGAAGGCGAGGAACGGCCCTGGCCGCTCTCGCCCGTCCCGCTGCTGATCGAAAAGCGCGAATGGCAGGGGATTGCCGAAGGCATCGCGCAGCGTGCCGACCTGCTCGAAGCGATCCTGGTCGACAGCTATGGCGAGCAGAATCTGGTGCGCGGCGGCAGCCTGCCCGCGACGCTGCTGACCGGCAGCCCCTATTTCCTGCGCCCGATGATGGGGCTGGAGCCGCCCGGCGGCTGTCACCTGCATTTCGTCGCATTCGACCTGTGCCGGGGACCGGCAGGCGAATGGCGCGTGCTCGCCGATCATCTGCGCGCACCGGCTGGCGCGGGCTATGCGCTTGAGAACCGGCTGGCGATCGCACGCATGCTGGGCGGATTGCAGGGGCGGCTCAATGTCGAGCGGCACGCGCCCTTCTTTGCCGCCTTCCGTGAGGGGATCGCCGCGCGGTGCCGGCGTTCGGATCCGCGCATCGGGCTACTCACGCCGGGCCGGCTCAACCCCAGCTATGCCGAACAGGCGCATCTTGCCCGCTATCTCGGCTTCCTGCTGGTCGAGGGCGGCGATCTCGCGGTGCTCGATGACCGGGTTTATCTGCGCACCATCGCGGGCCTGAAGCGCGTCGATGCGCTGTGGCGGCGCGTCGATCCGCGCATGATCGACCCGCTGGCGTTCGATTCGCACTCGGCGATCGGCGTGCCCGGCCTGATCGACGCGATGGCGCAGGGGGAGGTGGTGATCGCCAATTCCCCCGGCGCGGGGATGCTGGAGGCACCGGCTTTCGCCGCCTTCCTGCCGCGACTATGCGCGCGACTGACCGGGGAAAGCCTCAAGCTCGCCAATATCGCGACCTGGTGGTGCGGCCAGCCGCGCGAATGCGCCGAGGTCGCGGGCGAGCTTGAAAACATGCTGATCGCGCCGGCATTCGGTGTCGCCACCAATGTCCTGACCGATGCGATGCTCGGCTCGGCCATGTCGCCGGAGCAGCGCGCTGCGCTGCGCGCCGATCTCGACCGCCGGCCCCAGGATTATGTCGGGCAGGAAGTCGTACGCCTCTCGACCATGCCGGTGGTCAGCGACGGTCGGCTGGAGGCGCGCCCCTTCACCCTGCGCGTGTTCGCGGCGCGCGGCGCGGATGGCCGCTGGCACGTCATGCCTGGCGGCTTCGCGCAGATCGGCGAAAAGCACGATGCGCGTGCGGCGGTAATGGGGGAGGGCAACTGGTCCGCCGATGTCGTCATCCATGGCGGCGATGCGGTCGCCCCGGTGACGCTGCTCCAGCCGAGCGATTCGACCCAGTTGCGCCGCAACCCCGGCACCTTGCCCAGCCGCGTCGCCGACAATCTTTTCTGGCTCGGTCGCTATCTCGAACGCGGCGAGGCGCGGCTTGGCGTGATCCGCGCGCTGCTCGGCCATTCGATCAGCGCGGACAGCGGCGCGGCGCTCGCCGCCGACACCGTCGGGCGGCTGGTCGGCCTGGTGGTCGCGGCGGGGGCAGCGCCGCAGCCCGACAATCTCGGCCGTGCCCAGCTCACCCGCTTTGCCGAAGCCGCGATGGACGCCACCGATGGCTGGTACAGCGTGCGCGCGATCAACCGACAGGCGCGCGCGATCGGCGCGATCAGCCGCGACCGGCTGTCCGCCGACATGATCCGCCTGCTCGACGCGCCCTATCCGACGCGCGGCAGCGCGCTCGACCGCGCGGGGTCGCTGCAGCGGCGCTATTCGGCGCTTGCCGGGCTGTCGTCGGAGCATATGGCCCGCACCGACGCCTGGCGCTTCCACGATCTTGGCCGCCGGGTCGAACGCGCGGTGGCGACCGTTTCCGCGCTGCTCGCACTGGGCGATCCGCACGCGACCAGTGACGACCTCTCGGCGCTGCTCGATCTTGCCGACAGCCAGATCAGCTATCGCCAGCGCTATCTGACCGGCATTGCGCGGGTGCCCGTCATCGACCTGATCGCGCTCGACCCCGGTAATCCGCGCGGCATCGCGTTTCAGGTGGCGGCAATCGCGGCGCATCTCGAAGCGCTTCCGCGCCTGTCCGATGACGGTTTGGCCGAGCCGCAACAGGCGCTGGCGCGCGAACTCGCCGCCATGGTCGCAACGGGGCAGGCGGCCGGTTTCGGGCGCGATCAGCTGTTCGCGATCGACAACAAGCTCGCTGATCTCTCGAACGCGGTGGCCCGGCGCTATTTCCTTCACGGCTCCGAACCGCTGCGCGCCGCCGGGCTGGTGGTCGGCTGATGCGCTACGCCATCCGCCATATCACCCGCTTCGATTATGCCGAGCGGGTCGGCTTTGCCCGCTGCAACCTGCGGCTGAAGCCGATCCACTGGTCGGGGCAGACCCTGCACGACTATCGCCTGACGGTGCTGCCCGGCGGCGATACCGCGCCCGCGCGCGCCGAGGCGGGTCTCGCCAATGTCGTCCGGCTCGTCGTGACCCAGCCGGTGCAGAGCCTGACGATCGAAAGCAGCTGCACCATCACCGTCGATCGCCCGGTGCCGATACCCAGCGGCGATGATCCGACCCTGGCGCAGATCGCGGCGGATGCGCGGGCCAGCCGCGATGCGGGCCCGGCCAGCCCCGCCTCCTATCTCTTCCCCTCGACGCTGATCCCGCTCGACCGCGACATTGCGGAATGGTGCGCGCAGGAACTGGACCCGCAGCGCGGCGCGCTCGAAGCCGCCATCGCGCTCGCCTGTCGTATCCAGAATGAATTCGCGTTTGATCCCACCGCGACTTTGGTCGACACCCCCCCGCGTGAGGCGTTCCTCAAGCGCGGCGGGGTGTGTCAGGATTTCGCGCAGATCATGATCTCCGGCCTGCGCGCCGCCGGCCTGCCCGCCGCCTATGCCTCGGGCTATCTGCGCACCTTGCCCCCGCCCGGTCAGCCGCGTCTGGTCGGGGCCGACGCCACCCATGCCTGGGTGCTTTTATGGTGCGGTCCCGAGCGCGGCTGGGTCGGGGTCGATCCGACCAACGGCATCTGGATGGCGAGCGACCATGTCGTCGTCGCGATCGGCCGCGACTATACCGATATCGCCCCGATCGACGGCATCGTGCTGGGTTCGGGCGCGCAGGACATGACGGTTTCGGTCGATGTCGCGCCGCTGGATGCGCCTGGCTGACTTGCAACATCGTCCCCGCGCGCCGATGTAGTGGGATAACACGCCGAACGACAAGCAACAGGGAAACACCGTGGCCGATCCTTACGCAACCTTGGGAGTCTCGCGCGGGGCCAGCGAGGACGAGGTCAAGAAGGCGTATCGCAAGCTCGCCAAGGAGCTGCATCCTGACCGCAACCGCGACAATCCCAAGGCGGCGGAGAAGTTCGGCACCGTGACGCAGGCGTACGACCTGCTGATGGACAAGGACAAGCGTGCGCGCTTCGACCGCGGTGAGATCGACGGCGACGGCAACCCGACCTCGCCCTTCGGCGCCGGGTTCGGCGGTGCGCGCGGCGGGCCGCAGGGCGGGTTCCGCCCGGGCGGCGCGCAGTTCGATTTCGGCGGCGGCGGGGATACCGGGTTCGAGGATATTCTCGAAGGCATTTTCGGCGGACGCGCCGGCGGCCAGCCCGGTGGCTTCTCCAGCGGCTTCGGCCGCCGTCCGCCCCCGGCCAAGGGTGCCAATGTGGCCTATCGCCTGCGCGTCCCGTTCGAAGATGCCGCCGCGCTCAAGCAACAGCGGATCCAGCTGCGCGACGGATCGACCATCGATCTGAAGCTGCCCAAGGGCGTCGAAACCGGCACCCAGATGCGCCTCGCCGGCAAGGGCGATGCCGGGCCGGGTGGCAATGGCGATGCGATCGTGACGATCGAGGTCGAACCGCACCGTTATTTCACCCGCGACGGCGACCATATCCGCCTCGACCTGCCGATCACGCTCAAGGAAGCGGTCGCGGGCGCGGTGGTGCGGGTGCCGACGCCGGAAGGGCCGGTGAACCTCAAGGTTCCCGCCGGATCGAGCTCGGGCAAGACGCTGCGCCTCAAGGATCGCGGCTTTCACGGCAAGAGCGTGCGCGGCGACCTGCTCGTCACGTTGATGATCGAGATTCCGGGAAGCGATGCAAAGCTCGCCGAATTCGTCGCCGACTGGACCGATCAGGGGAACCCGCGCGCCCGGCTGGGCGTGTGATCCGGCAGCGTGACCGATCCCGTCTCCCCCGAATCGCCTGAGGCGCGGCGGCACGGCTTTCATAAAAGGCTGGCGGATCTGGGCGTGACCGACCGGGCGGTCGAGGTGACGAAGCGGGTGGCGGTCGGCGCGTTCAACGACGGCTTCACCCATGCCGGCAACCTCGCCTATCTCAGCCTCGTCACGCTCTTCCCCTTCTTCATCGTCGCCACCGCAGTGGCGCGGCTGGTCGGACGGACGGGCGACGGGCTTCAGGCGGTCGCCGCCTTCCTGCGCACCGTCCCGCCCGAAGTCGCCGATCTGCTGCGCCCCGCGATCCTTGAGGTGCTGGAGGCGCGCTCGGGCTCGCTGCTGTGGCTCGGCGCGCTGGTCGGGTTGTGGACCACCTCGGGCTTTGTCGAAACGGTGCGCGCAATCCTGCGTCAGGCTTACGGCATCCCGTCGGGCACGCCCTTCTGGCGGCTCAAGCTCGCGACGATCGGCATGGTCATTGCCTCGGTGATCCTGGCGATGATGGCGTTCAGTTTCCAGCTGCTGCTCAGCGGTGCGGAACAGTTCATCCTGCGCGTGATCCCCTTTGCCTCGGACGCGGCGCGGGTGATTTCGCTGACCAAGGTTGCGCCCGCCATCGCGCTGTTCGGCGCGCTCTACATCCTGTTCTACACGCTGACCCCGTCGCGCTACCGCAAGTCGGCCTGTCCCAAATGGCCCGGCCCCGCCTTCGTCACCCTGTGGTGGATGGGCTGCACCGCCGCGCTGCCAGCGGTGATCGGCGCATTTGGCGGCTATGGCCTGACCTATGGCAGCATGGCCGGCGTGATGGTCGCGCTCATCTTCTTCTTTCTCATTGGCTTCGGCGTCGTTATCGGCGCCGAACTCAACGCCGCACTGGCAGAAACGCCCGAAACGGGTTTAGAGAAGCCGTCAGAGGGACCGGAGGGTAAGACGTGACCGGATTGATGCAGGGTAAACGCGGGCTGATCATGGGGCTCGCCAATGATCGTTCGCTGGCATGGGGCATCGCCAAGAAGCTCCGCGAACATGGCGCCGAACTGGCGTTCAGTTACCAGGGTGAGGCGCTGGAGAAGCGCGTGCGTCCGCTGGCGGAGGAACTGGGCAGCGATTTCCTGATCGACTGCGACGTCAGCAACATGGACGCGCTCGACACTGCGTTCGACACGCTGGCCGCGCGCTGGCCGACGATCGATTTCGTGGTCCACGCCATCGGCTTTTCGGACAAGAATGAGCTGCGCGGCGGTTATGTCGACACCAGCCTCGACAATTTCCTGATGACGATGAACATCAGCGTCTATTCGTTCGTCGCGGTGGCCAAGCGCGCACAGGCGATGATGCCGAACGGCGGATCGCTGCTGACGCTCAGCTATTATGGCGCGGAAAAGGTGATCCCGCACTATAACGTCATGGGCGTGGCCAAGGCGGCGCTGGAAACCAGCGTGCAATATCTCGCGGTCGATCTCGGCAAGCAGAATATCCGCGTCAACGCGATCAGCGCCGGCCCGATCAAGACGCTCGCGGCCAGCGGCATCGGCGACTTCCGCCTGATCCTCAAATGGAACGAGCTGAACAGCCCGCTCAAGCGCAACGTGACGATCGAGGATGTCGGCGGCGCCGGCCTCTATTTCCTGTCCGACCTGTCGAGCGGCACCACCGGCGAAACCCACCATGTCGATGCCGGCTACCACGTCATCGGCATGAAGGCCGAAGACGCCCCGGATATCGCGCTGGTTTGAACGAGGGCGCCGATTGGATCGAGATAGCGCACATGCCGGTTATATTTCGTGAAGGGGGCTATCGCTTTTTCTTCTACGCGCATGAGGGTAATCCGCGCGAGCCGGTCCATGTCCATGTCGCGCGTGCGGGAGCCGATGCAAAGCTATGGCTATATCCCGAGGTCAGAGTCGCCTATAATCGCAAGATGAACCCGCGCGAGTTGCGGGATATTGAGGAAATCGTCGAACGGCGGTGTCAGGAAATAGAAGATGCATGGAACGCCTTTTTCGCCTGAACCTACGCACGTTGAATTTGATGAAGATTCGATGTGGGTGACGCTGGAAGACGGGCGCACGATCGGTGTGCCGTTGGCATGGTTTCCGCGCTTGTTGAAAGGCAGCGCGGAAGCGCGGCAAGACTTTTTCCTTTCGCCGAGCGGAATTCATTGGGACACATTGGACGAGGACATCGCGATTGCCGGTTTGCTGGCCGACCGCATGGAAGTTCCGCCCCCCGCTCGCGCTGCTTGATAAACCGCCGATGACCATCGCCATCCGCCCCGCCACCGGTGGCGATGTCGCCGCGATCGACGCGCTGCTTCGACGGAGCTTTCCGGCAGCGGATGAGGCATTGCTGGTCCAGCGGCTGTGCATCGATGGCGACATGGTACTGACTTTGGTCGCGGATGACGAAGAGACCGGCGCGCTCGCGGGCATGGTCGCGTTCAGCCGGATGGACGTGCGCGTCAACGACGTCGCCCTCGCCGCCGTCGCGCTCGCGCCGGTCGCGGTCGCGGCGGCGTATCGCCAGCAGGGCGTGGCCGAGGCGCTGATCGCCGCCGGCCACCGGCACCTTGGCGATGCCGGCTATCTGCTCAGCTTCGTGCTCGGCGATCCGTCTTATTATGGCCGCTTCGGCTATGCCACCGACCTCGCGCGCGGGTTCGACTCGCCCTATGCCGGGGATTATCTGATGGCGCTGGCGCTGCAGGACGGGAAGCTGCCGTGCGGCGTGCGCGGGATCGCGGCGCATGCCGGCGCGTTCGCGGCGCTCGCGCAGGAGGCGTAGGTCGGACTTTGTCCGACCTGCGATCCTTCTTGCTTCCAAATCGCGGTGCAATCGGCAAGGAGGTGGCGTCATGAGCTTCAACACCTTCGGCCGCGTGCTGCGCTTCACCACCTTTGGCGAGAGCCATGGCCCCGCAATCGGTGCCGTGGTCGATGGCTGCCCGCCGCGCCTCGACCTCAGCGAAGCCGATATCCAGCCCTTTCTCGACAAGCGCCGCCCCGGCACCTCGCGCTTCACCACCCAGCGGCAGGAGCCCGATCAGGTCCGCATCCTCTCCGGCGTGTTCGAAGGGCGCACCACCGGCACGCCGATCGGCCTGTTGATCGACAATGTCGACCAGCGCTCAAAGGATTATTCGGAGGTCGCGGCCGCCTATCGCCCCGGCCATGCCGACTATGCCTATGACGCCAAATACGGCTTTCGCGACTATCGCGGCGGCGGGCGTTCTTCGGCACGTGAAACGGCGATGCGCGTCGCGGCGGGGGCAGTCGCGCGCAAGGTGATCCCGGAAGTGACGATCACCGCCTGGGTCGAGGCGATCGGCGGCGATGCGATCGACTATGCGAAGTTCGATGCTGCAGAGATCGGCAACAACCCCTTCTTCTGCCCCGATCCCGATGCGGCGGCGCGTTGGGAAGCGCTGGTGGACGCTGCGCGCAAGGCGGGATCATCACTCGGCGCTGTTGTCGCATGCGAAGCGACCGGCGTTCCGGCCGGCTGGGGCGCACCGCTCTATGCCAAGCTCGACAGCGAACTGGCCGCCGCGATGATGAGCATCAATGCGGTCAAGGGCGTCGAGATCGGCGACGGCTTTGCGGCGGCTGCACTGTCGGGGGAGGCGAATGCCGATCCGATGCGCCCCGGTGCGGACGGCCCGGAGTTCCTCGCCAACCATGCCGGCGGTATCGCGGGCGGCATCTCGACCGGTCAGCCGGTGCGTGTGCGCGTCGCGTTCAAACCGACCAGTTCGATTCTCACGCCCGTGGAAACCATCACCCGCGACGGCGCGGCTTCCGAGATCCGCACCAAGGGCCGCCACGACCCGTGTGTCGGCATTCGCGGCGTGCCGGTGGTCGAAGCGATGATGGCATTGGTGCTGGCCGACCAGAAACTGCTCCACCGCGCGCAGTGCGGCTGATCGCGCCGTCGTTTTCAGTTAGACGGCACCGGGCCGCTCCCCCACCCGGCCACCCATCAAAGATACCCTGAAGTGGGTGGCCGGGTGG
>CAYMUJ010000054.1:0-17394 GCA_964393565.1 uncultured Stakelama sp.
TCCATCATGCGGCCGGTGAATTCGTCGATGATGACGACCTTGCCGTCCTTGACGATGTAATCGATGTCGCGCTTGTACATGACGTTCGCGCGCAGCGACTGATTGAGGTGGTGGACCACCTGGGTGTTCTCGAAATCATACAGGTTGCCGCCCTTGAGCAGTCCCGCCGCCTCCAGCATCCGCTCGACGGTTTCCATCCCGTCTTCGGTCAGGACAATGCTCTTCTGCTTCTCGTCCTTTTCGTACAGTTCGGGCGAGAGCTGCTTCACCACCGCGTCGACGCCCATATAGAGCTCGCTCTTGTCGTCGGTCGGGCCGGAGATGATCAGCGGGGTCCGCGCTTCGTCGATCAGCACCGAGTCCACCTCGTCCACGATCGCCATCGCGAACGGGCGCTGCACCATCGACGCGCGGTCATACTTCATGTTGTCGCGCAGATAGTCGAAACCGAACTCGTTGTTCGTGCCGTAGGTGATGTCGGCGGCATAGGCTTCGCGGCGCTGATGATCGGCCAGATTGGGGACGATCACACCGACCGTCAGGCCAAGGAAGCGGTAGATCTGCCCCATCCACTCCGCGTCGCGGCGGGCAAGATAGTCGTTGACGGTGATGACGTGCACGCCCTTGCCGGGCAGCGCGTTGAGATAGGTGGCGAGCGTCGCCACCAGCGTCTTGCCTTCGCCCGTGCGCATTTCGGCGATCTCGCCGCGGTGCAGGACGATGCCGCCGATCATCTGCACATCGAAATGGCGCATGCCGAGCACGCGGACACCGGCTTCACGCACCGTCGCAAAGGCTTCGGGCAGGATCGCGTCGAGCTTCTCGCCATTCTCCAGCCGCTCGCGAAACTTGACGGTCTGCGCCGCCAGTTCGTCGTCGGACATCGCCTTGAGCGCGGGCTCGAAGCCCGCAATCTTGGCGAGAATGGGGTTGAGCGAGCGAACATACCGGTCGTTGGACGAACCGAACAGGGACTTGGCCAAGCCGCCGAACATGATGATTTCCAGTCGTGTGAAATTGCAGGGGTTGCGCCCGAATTGCGAGCGCCAACGATTCGAATGCGAAATGGATGCCTGCCGCCCGCCTTTCCAATGGCGCGGCGACGGCGCGCGCGGCTATTCGAGCCGGCGTTCGCTGGTCAGGCGGGCAGGCGTGCCGGCCGGAGCGTCATGGATCGCAAAGCCCGCCGCGACGGGCGCTTCACGGGTGGCAAGGGGACGGCTCGCGACCGCCGCCGCCACGCTCGACACCGCTTCGACAGCGGTTTCGGCGGTGCGGGAAATGGCGGTATCGCTGCGCTGCTGGAATCCGCGCAGGTCGCGCTCACCGGCAATGACACCGGTCAGGCTCGCAAGAAGCGCAGAGAGGAACAGCAGCAATTGCACGCGAAAACCCGTTAAACGGCCCCTTGTTGCCCGCCGCTGAACGACGAACCAGATCGACATAGGGGCAAGCCGCGCTTCGTCCAAGTGCTAAAGCGTTGCAGCGGCCCGGCTCCGCACCACCTCGCACCCCACCCGCGCGTCGGGATAGACATCCAGCTTCATCGACCGCACCCGGACTTCGGCGATACGCGGGTCCGCCGACAGGGCAAGCGCGGCGACCGCGTCGCACAGCGTCTCCTGCAGCTCGATATGCCCCCTGGCGGCGAGCGCATGGATGCCGTTGCGCAGATAGTCATAGTCGACCACCGCATCGATCCGGTCCTGCGGCGCCTCAGGATAGACGCAGCGCATCGCGACATTCAGCTCCACCCGCTGCGGCGCGGCACGCTCGAAATCGTGGATGCCCAGGCCGATGTCGACCACCAGCCCGTCGAGATGGATGGTATATTCAGCCATGCGCCCCCTCCGCCGGCCGATCGCGCCCGGTGAACATCACATCGCCTTCGCGCTTCACGAAACGCTGGCCGCAATCGACGAAGATATTCTGCCCGGTGATGCTGCGCGTGGTCAGCAGATACGCGACCGTCGCGGCGAGGTCCGACAGGTCGACCGGGCGTTCGAGCAGATTGGCCGATGCCACGCCGACAAATTCCTCCGGCGTCTGGTCGAGGCTCGGCAGGCTCAGGCCCGGCGACACCGCGTTGACGCGGACGCGCGGTGCCAGCCGCATCGCCAGCAGCGTCGTCGCCTCGGCAAGTCCCGCCTTGCTCAGCGTATAGGTCAGGAAATCGGGATTGGGGTTGGCCAGCTTCTGGTCGAGCAGGTTGACCACCGCCCCCTCCCCCAGCCCGACCTGCGCCGCCAGCGCCGAGGCGAGCAGCAGCGGCGCCCCCAGATTGATATGCATATGCCGGTCGAGCCCGGAATAGTCGGCCAGCGGCACCGCATCCCAGGCAAAGCGCGAGGCATTGTTGACCAGCCCCTCGACCGGCCCGCCCAGCGCCTGCGCCGCCGCCGCGATCAGGCCGCGCGTTTCGGCGGCATCGCCCAGATCGGCGGTGACCAGCGCCACGCCAAGCTCCGCGCGCAGTGCCTCCGCCTCTTCATGCGAGTCATGGTGATGCACCGCCACGGCATGGCCATGCGCGGCCAGATGCCGCACGATCGCCGCGCCGATCCGCCGCGCGCCGCCAGTGACCAGAACACGCATGCGATCAATAGCCCATCAGCGCGAGCACTTCCTTGCGGCTGCGCTCGTCGTCGCGGAAAATGCCCATCATGCGGCTGGTGACCATGCCGACCCCGGGCGTACGCACGCCGCGCGCGGTCATGCAGGCATGGCTCGCCTCGATCACCACCGCTACGCCGCGCGGCTTGAGATGATCCCAGATGCAATCGGCGACCTGTGCGGTCAGCCGCTCCTGCACCTGCAGGCGGCGGGCAAAACCGTGCAACACGCGGGCCAGCTTCGAAATGCCGACGACATGATCCTGCGGCAGATAGGCGATCGATGCCTTGCCGATGATCGGTGCCATGTGATGTTCGCAATGCGACTGGAACGGAATGTCCTTGAGCAGGACGATCTCGTCATAGCCGCCGACTTCCTCGAACACACGGCTCAGATGATGGGCGGGGTCCTCGCCATAGCCCTGGCAATATTCCCTCCACGCCCTGGCGACGCGCGCGGGCGTGTCGATCAACCCTTCGCGACTCGGGTCGTCGCCAGTCCAGCGCAACAAGGTACGGATCGCGTCGGCGACGTCATCGGGCACCGGAATCTTGGCCGGCGGTGCCAGCATGCTGCCATCCATCGCGTCGTCATGATCATGGCTGCTCATCCGGCCCCGTCCTCCAGAAACTTCCTGTTACGCTACGGCATGCGGACACGGCCGTGTTGCCAAGCGGGCACAGATGGTATCGGAACGGGAAATAGCAAGCATTTCCGCCGAATTGGCGTCGCGATTTGACGTTGACGTAAGGATTCGAGCAGCGGTAGCGTACGCCCTAACAACAAGAAGAACGGACCCGGAGGGAAAACCCCGGCGTACCCAGAGAGGAGAGACCCATGCGAACACTCCAGCTGATTTCCGCATCCGCCCTGGCACTGGCCGCGGCCACCCCCGCAATCGCCCAGACAAGCCCCGCTCCCGCCGCCCAGGAAGAAGAAAGCTACGGCAACGAAGTCGTCATCACCGCGACCCGCCGTAACGAAACCGTTCAGGAAGTTCCGATCGCGGTCACCGCGGTTCCCGCGACGCTGATCGAAAATGCCGGCATCGAGGATATTCGCGGGCTGGAACAACTTGCTCCGTCGCTGCAAACCTCGACGGGTCAATCTTCGGCGACCGGCACCACGCTGTACATTCGCGGCATCTCCACCGGTGGCGACAATCCCGGGTTCGAGCCTGCAGTCGGCGTGTTCATTGACGGCGTGTTCCGCGCCCGCGCGGGCGTCGCGATTTCGGACATACCTCAGCTTGATCGCGTCGAAGTGCTGCGCGGCCCTCAGGGCACATTGTTCGGCCGCAACACATCGGCCGGTGCGCTGTCGATCTTCACGGCCCAGCCGCAATTCGAACTCGGCGGCTATGTCGAAGGCAGCTATGGCAATTACAACGCGATCGAACTGAAGGGCGCCGTCACCGGGCCGGTGACCGACCAGCTCGCGCTGCGCGTCGATGGCGGCTATCGCAAGCGCGACGGCTATATCGAAGATGTGAATTCCGATCGCGCCTTCAACAATGTCGATCGCTGGTATGCCCGCGGCCAGGCGCTGTACGACACCGCCGACTTTTCCTTGCGCCTGATCGCCGATTACTATCAGACCGACGAACAATGCTGTGGCGCAATCTCCGCCGTGCGCGGGTCGCTGGCCCCGCTGATTCAGGGCATTGCCGCCGCACAGAATCTGACCGGCCTCTATGTCGGCACCAGCCGCACCGTGAACGGTGTGGCCACCACCATCGATCCTGAACAGCGCCGCATGGCCGTGTCGCCCAACCGCGACCTGGGCGAACGGGTGCGCGACTGGGGTCTGTCGGCCGAAGTCAACACAGACTTGGGCGACATCAAGCTCACATCGATCACCGCCTATCGCGACTGGCGCGTGCGGCGGAACCAGGACATCGATTTCTCCGGAATCGATCGCGCCTATCGCGACGGGTATCGCAACGAACTGAGCGATTTCACTCAGGAACTCCGGTTCCAGGGTTCGGCATTCGGCGGCGTGCTCGACTGGCTCATTGGCGGTTTCTATCTCAACGAAACGAACAATGTGCATGACACCGTCCGGATCGGCACCGACGGCAACCGCTATGTCGACTCGATCTTCAACGCGCTTGCTGGCCCGTCCTTTGGCGGATCGGTGCAATTCTACGGCTCGCTGGGCTCGGCCCCGACGCCGGGTGCGGTGCTTCTGAACCCCGCGGTTCCGAACTCGCTCCTCGCCTATCAGTCCGTTTATGGCGCATCACTTGCTCCGGTGGTCGGCTGCTTCCGCACGGCAGTCGGCACGGCGCCGTCGGGCACCGTGCCGGTCTCGACCTGCAATGCGCTCGGCTATTCGGCAACGCCGGTTCCTGGTCTCGCCGCACTCGCCGCCAACCCGCTGCCCGGGGCAACTGCGGGTCAGGGCAACACCAACGACTATCGCGTCAAGACCAATGCCTTTGCGCTGTTCACCCACAACATCGTCAATCTCAGCGACAAGCTGACCCTGACGCTCGGCGCGCGCTGGAACTATGAGAAGAAGGACCTGAACGCGACGATCAGCAACAACACCGGCAGCTGCACCTTCTTCAACCAGGTGCGCGCGGGCAATACGGCGGCGGTGCAATATGCCAATCTGCTCCGTCAGCTCGGCCTGTTCAACAACCTCTACCTGTTAAGCTGCAACCCGGCGATCAACACCGAATTCAACGGCAGCTACACCCATGACAAGGACGAAAGCACGATTACCGGCACGGCCAAGCTGGCCTATAAGCTGAATTCGGACTTTCTCATCTATGGTGGCTATGACCGCGGTTACAAATCGGGCGGTTACAATATGGACCAGGCGACGTTCGACAGCGTCCTGCTCGGCGGCAACGGCCCGCAGGCCAGCGACCTTGCCTTCGGTTCGGAAACGGTCGACGCCTTCGAACTTGGCGTAAAGACCCAGTGGGGCCGCGCCTTCACGCTCAACATCGCCGGCTTCTACCAGACGGTCAGCGATCTCCAGTCGCTGGTATTCAGCGGCAACAATTTCGTCGTGCAGAATGTCGACAGCACGACCAGCAAGGGCATCGAGATCGAATCGATTGTCCAGCCTGTGCGCGATTTCACCGTCCGGCTGGGCTACAGCTTCATCGACGCCAAATATGACGCGGACAATAACTTCACCGGCACGCCGTTACAGGGCCAGGAAGGGCGTCAGATCAACAACCAGCCCAAGCATACGGTGACGATCGCGACGACCTGGACGCCACAGATCACCTCGGGCATCCGTGGTCTTGTCCATATCGACATGCGCTACAACAGTGAGGTCAACATCCCGTCGAACACCCCGAATGCGGTGACTGGCCGGACTGCGCTGTATAATCCGGGCTATGCCCTGCTGGGTGCCCGCTTCGGTCTGCAGACCGATGACGGGAAAAAGAGCCTTGAGTTCTTCGTCGAAAATCTGACCAACCAATATTACCACATCACCGGCTTTGCCGTGCCCGAACAGAACGGCAATTATGCCGCCTATCCGGGTCTGCCACGCTTCTTCGGCGTGAAGGCGAAGCTCGGCTTCTGATCGGAACGGATCCCGATGGGGTCCCGCACCGGGGAACGGGGGCGCTTCCAGCAAAGCGGAAGCGCCCCTCCCGCACAGGACATGGCAGGCCGGCAGACTCAGGCTACCCGGGCATCGCCGGGACGTCGAAAATGCGGGATTGCGTGTACCGCCCCCCCCGGAAGGGGCCACAACGGGCAAAGTTCTCCACAAACAAGTGTCAGATACCACCATCAGGGGGCATCAAATACGTGCATCGCGCGCAGAACCGCAGTACATCGTGCCCAGCGACAATGGTGGCGATGCATCGCACAAGCCGTCGGCGCTGACCAAGATTTGAGCCGGCATCGGGTTGCCGGCTCGCAAAGGAGAAGAATAGAATGGCCGAAAAGAAGGCATCCGGCGGCGCCCGTGGCGGCATCGCAAAGCCCGTCACCCCCTCGCCCGAGCTCGCCGCGATCGTCGGCACCGCCGAGCTGCCGCGCAGCGAGATCGTCAGCAAGATGTGGGAATACATCAAGAAGAACAATCTTCAGAATCCCGCGAACAAGCGTGAGATCCTGGCGGACGCCAAGCTCAAGCCCATCTTCGGCGCGGACAAGGTGACGATGTTCGAGATGAACAAGCACATCGCCAAGCACGTCAAGTAAGTTCACGTTCCGGAATTCTCCGGATCGGACAGCGGAAGCCTCCGGTACCTCTGGTTCCGGAGGCTTTTTCCATCCATGATGGCATGCCCGCACCGACAGGTGTTGCGCTGGAAAGGGGATGGCCATGAACGGGCGTACAGGCCGTTTGCTTGAGCGACTACCACTTGCCCGGACGCGGCCTTGGCAAGGCTATGCTGCGGCGCTGCTGCTTTCGCTGATCGGTCTGACGGTGCGCTGGGAACTGACCGATGCGTTCCCGCCAGGTTTTCCGTTCCTCACCTTTTTTCCCGCTGTGGTCCTGTCCGGCTTTCTGTTCGGTCGCGGTCCCGGCATCCTCTCCGCCCTGCTCTGCGGCCTGCTTGCATGGTATCTCTTCATCCCGCCCGGCGGGGACTTGCTGTTCGCGCCCGGCACGATGCTGGCAATGGGATTCTATATCGGGGTCGTGACGGTCGATCTGCTGCTGATCGACTGGATGCAGCGCGGCACCGCGCAGCTGCGACAGGAACGCGAACGCAGCGAAATGCTGGCACAGCGCAGCCAGTTGCTGTTCAGCGAGTTGCAGCATCGCGTGTCGAACAATCTGCAAATGGTCGGTGCGGTCCTCGCGCTGCAACAGCGCAGCGTGGCCGAACCGGCCGCGCGACAGGCGCTCGGCGACGCCGGCATAAAGCTGCAGACGATCGGCCGGATCCAGCGTCAGCTCTACGATCCCAGCGGCGATCCGCAATCGTTGCAGCAGATGCTTCCCGAACTGGTTCAGGACGTTATCGCAACATCGGGCAAATCGGGCGTGGCCGCATCGGTTGATGTCGATGCCACCCTGTACCTGCCCCCGGACGCACTGATCCCGATCGCGCTGGTGGTGACGGAGTGCATTGCCAATGCCATCGAGCATGGCTTTGCGGGACGCGATCACGGTCGCATCGACGTGCGCGTGACGGCGCATGGCGACACGGCCAGGATCACGGTGGAAGATGACGGTGCAGGACCGCCCGATGGCTTCACGGCAGCCACATCCACCAGCCTGGGGCTCAGAATTTCGCGCACGCTGGCTACCCAGCTCGGCGGCAGCTTCGACCTGTCCGCGCGCCCGGGTGGCGGGGCAATCGCGACGCTGCACTTCCCGCGCGGCGGCGCCTGACCGAAACCGGTTCCGACGCCGGGGCGACACGTGCGGCGCCGTGATGTCGCGCGATCGGGCGCGGGCTCGCGCCGTCACCCCCTCGCCGTCCGCTCAATCGACCTGATAGATGCGGATCAGTACATAGGGGCGGTGCGGACGCAGGCTGGTGAGCGTGCCGACCAGCAGCTTGCGATTGAGCCAGGCGTGCCTGCCCGCCGGTGCCGCGACGGTGACGACCGAACGGGCATAGCGTTGCGGCTGGACCTGATCGTCAACAAGCACCCGGTTGTGGACCATCAACACCGTGCCGTCATCTGCCCGCAATTCGTACACGGCGTCCAGTTCGCGCACACCGTCCGCGCGCCGCCGCTGGCGATCGGCGCCACCGGGCAGCACCACGCCGCTGAGACCGGGGCCGCTGAATGTCCCGCCGATGATCGGCACGATACGGCGCGGCCCGTCCGGGCCATCGCCCGCTTCGACCGCCTCGCCGGTCTGCGCGACAATCGACAGGACCAGCGTGGTCGTCGGCGCGCGCTCGGGCAGTTGCGCGGCCAGCGCATCCGGTCGCGGCGGCGCGTCCTGTGCAGACAATGGTGCGGCGATCACAAGGACCGCCGCACCCCATGCGATGCATCGTGCTCGCGCTGCGCGACCCACGCTCAGAAACGGACCTTCGCGCCGACGAAGAACGTCCGGCCGATCACGTCATAGGTGCCATAGTTCGTCGCCCCCGGAGTGCCGCCAACGATCGGCGGATCCTTGTCGCCGATATTGGTCACGCCGCCGAACAGTTCGAACCGGTCGCCGACCTTGGCATTCATGCTGACATCGAAATAGCTATAGGCGGGGGTACCGGCGACGGTCGTCGCCGGATTCACCACCGATGACCGGTCGCGCATCGCCGCAGTATAGCGCCAGGTGCCCGTGACACTCACCCCGCCACTGCGAAGGTTGAGTGAGGTGAGCGCACGCCATTCGGGAAAGCTCTCCTGGATCGCGCCGCTCAGTGTCCCGGTGTAATCGAGCTCGGCTGACGTGGCGAAGCTGCGCACCTTGTAGTCGATCAGATAGTTGACGTTCGACGTCACCCCGATCGAACCCTCGCCACCGCCGCGCGCAAGAAAGCCGACCGGCACGCGCAGATCCATCGCGACGTCGATCCCCGATGTCTTGAGGCTGCCAAGGTTGCGGATCGGCTGCTCGATGATCGTCAGATCACCGCTCGAAATGCGCGAGAACAGCCCGCAATAAAAGTTGTTCGCCAGATAGTTTGCCGCGTTGAAGCCCGGCGTGCTGCCGCTGACATTATAGCATTGCTGCAACGTATCGGCCGCCGAAATCGCCGAAATCGCGTCCTTGATCCGGATCGTGTAAAAATCCGTCGACAGGCGCAGCCGCGCGCCACCCAGCGGCACATCGATCACCGCACCGGCGGTAAAGGTGTCGGCAGTCTCAGGCGTCAGGTTGCGGTTACCCCGCGTCACCGCCGGGGTGGATCCGGTCGCCGCGCGATAATTTGCCGGCACACCCTGTGCCTGGCACAGCAACAGCCGATCGCCGGTCGGCGCGGCCCGCTGATCGCATGGATCGCCTCCGGACGGGGCGACACCGATCGCGACGACCCGCGTCTCACCCGCCAGGAAATATTCGCCGACATTCGGTGCCCGCAGGGCATGTTGATAGCCGCCGCGCAGCAGGATCGCGTCGTTGATCCGCGCGTCGATCTCGGCCTTGTAGGTGCTGGCGGACCCGGCCAGGTTGTAGCGCGAGAAGCGATAGCCGCCCGTCAGGTTCACCTCTTGCGCAAAGGGGGCGTTGCGGATCAGCGGCAGGAACAGTTCGGCGCCCGCCTCGAACGCCGTGATCTTGCCGCTGGTCGGCAGGCTCGCCGACAAATTGGCCAGATCCCCCGTCGCCAGGTTCGGATCCGGCACGAAGTCATAGTCATTCTCGCGATATTGCGCGGTCAGTGCAAAGCGTGCGTCACCGGCGGGCATCGCGAACAGCGGCCCCTCCAGATTGCCCTCGACAACGGCCTGGCGCAGCTCGGTACGGTTGAGCGGCGTGCGCGCGATATAGGCAAGGCAGGCGGACGACAGCGGATCCAGCCCACCGAACGGATTATAGCCGCCGGCGCACAACGCATTGCCGCCGTCGCTCGCGTTCAACAGCCGCTGGAGCGCGCTCACGCTCACCGCGCCCGAAACGGTCTTGTCCTCATTCGTCGCCGATCCATAGGAGGCATGGATGTCCCAGTTGAGCGCGCTGGACCCGATTTTGCCCTTCGCGCCGGCCAGGATCTGCAGCGTGTCATTGGTGGTTTCATAGATACGCGGGCCAGCCTGCTGGATACGGGTCTGGAACACCGTGATCGCCCCGCTGCCGAACTGGCCCGGATTGGCGGCGCGCACGGCAACCAGATAGGGGTTGGTCGCCGGGATCGTCAGCACCCACGGCGCCCCGGCGATGTTCGGCGCGCTGCCGACATTGGTCGCGGTGCTGTTGGTATAGATCGCCTGAAGGTACAGCTCCGCCGCGCCCACATCGAAACTTGTCTTGCCGAACAGCGAAACGCGCTCAAGCGGGACCTGCAACAGATTGTCATAGGACGGGTGGAACCCGACCGCGCCGGTCTGCGTCGCGGCATTGCCGCGCAGGAAGGGCAGCGTGCTGGGACCGTTATACCCGACCCCGGTCGACTGGTTGAAGATCGTGCCGTCGTCGTTCACGCTCAGAAAATTCGACCCGATGCGCGAACGCCCCTGCGGAATGAAGCTGCTGGGATTGGCAGTAAGGAAGAAACTGCGCTGGTTCAGTGCAATCGCGCCGCGATCGACATATTCGCCGGACAGCAACAGCTTGCCGCGGCCGTCGGCGAATGCGGTGCCGAACGCCGCGCCGGCCTGCCACGTCCCCTGCCCCGACCGGTCCGGCAACCCATATTGGGTCCGCACCTCGAACCCGTCGAGATCGGTGCGGATCTTGAAGTTGATGACGCCGGACAGCGCATCCGACCCATAGGTCGCGGACGCGCCACCGCTGATCACCTCGATCCCCCCGATCGCGAGCGAGGGGACGGTGTTGATATCGATCGCGCCATCGGTACCCGACGACATCAGCCGCCGGCTGTCGAGCAGGACCAGGTTGCGCTGCGCACCCAGTCCGCGCAGGTTCAGCGTCGCGCGCCCGGCCGTGCCGCCATTGCTGTCGTTGCTGAACTGGCCGGTACCGGCGGTGAATTGCGGCAGATCGCGCAGATAGTCATCGACGGTCGAGCGGCCCGATGACTGGATCGACTCGCTGCCGACGGTCACGATCGGGCTGGCTGCGACGAAATCCTGCCGCTGGATGCGCGAACCGGTGACCACGATTTCCGGTGCCGCATCGCTTGCGCCGTCCTGCCCCGACCCGGCGTCGGGATTTTTCGCCTGGGCATAAGCGGCCGTCGACAGGGCCAGGGTGCTCGCGGCGGCCAGCGTCGTGCCGATCCTGATAATACGGGCCTTCATCATCACTCTCTCCCCAATATTGTGTTTTATCCGGTCTATTTCGCTGTCCGCGCCGCCAGCTGTCCTGCTTGCGCCAGCGCGCATTCGCGCAGTGTGACAAATCCGTTGGCGACCCGCGCCGGCGTCAGCACGAACGGGTTGGGGGCGCCCGGCGGCCCGGCGCGCAATGCGGCGATTTTCGCGTCGGCGCCGTCACGCGGCGGATGGTTCGAAATGAAGACGTCGATCTTGCGCCGCACGACCTTGCGCCGCATCGCCTCTGCCGAACGCGCATAGATCTGGTAGCGCGCAATCTCGTCGCCAAAATTGAACCCGGTCCCGCCCCACAGCACGACATGGTGCGGCTTGCCGCCCTGGGTCACCGGAAAGATGAGCGAAAGGGTGCCAGGCGTATGCCCCGGCGTGACCCGCAGATCGAACCGGACCCCGCCAAAGCGGATCGTTTCACGCCCGGCAACCAGCCGGTCCGGCCGCGGGAAATCGCTCCACCCCGGCGCATCGATGCGTGTCGCCGGGTCCCGGGTCATGTCCCAATCGACCCGGCTCATCACCACGTGCGGGCGGTATTTTTCGACCAGATAGCCAAGCCCGCCGGTATGATCGCCATGCCCGTGCGTGATGATGACCAGCTTGATCTGTGCCGGATCCAGCCCAAGCTGGCGCAACCCCGGCTCGATAAAGGCCTGCGCCTCCTGTGCATTGTTCAGCGTGTCGATCAGGACCAGCCCGGCAGGAGTACGGATGACCCAGGCCGCGACCCCGCGACTGCCGACAAAGAACAGGTCATCAAAGACCTTCGCCGGCGCATAGGCCGGGGGCATCGACCAGGGGCGCGACAGCACCAGCTCACGGGTCACGCGCGGTGGCGGTGGTGACGTGCACAGCGCCGCGATGCCGGGGAAATCGGCCCGTCCGGCGGCCACGCCAGCCGCGCGATGCCGCTCCCATTCGGGTTGCTGACCGCTTGCGCCGATCAACCCGGCCAAGAGTGGCAAGACCAGCAGCCTGGCTGTCCGCGCGCGCATGTCGCCCATTCCCTCTCCTGTTCGTCCGTCCGCATTGCGGCCGCCGGAATTATCATCCTTGCCGCGAACTTAGCGGGACGGCGGGCGCGAAATGAATATCCGTGAAATTATACAAAAATACCGGTTAATCTGCACATCGGTTGCATCCGTCGTCACCAAGGGCATGTCCGGGGACGCACGATCCGGTGCGTCCACCCAGGGGAACCGGGTCAGGCAATCAGGATCAGCCTGATGTCGTTCACATTGGTCAATGTCGGCCCCGTGACGATCAGGTCGTCAAGTGCCGCAAAGATGCTGTAGCTGTCGTGACCGCGAAGCGCGGCTGCGGCATTCATTCCGCCCGCCGCAATCCGCTGCAGCGTATCCGGCGCGACGCACGCACCGGCGGCCCGTTCGGTCCCGTCGATTCCGTCGCTATCGGCGGCAAGCGCCCAGATGCCCTGCACACCATCAAGCGCTACCGCCAGCGACAATGCAAATTCGGTGTTGCGCCCGCCCCGCCCAGGCGTCACCCCGCCCAGCGTCACGGTCGTCTCGCCGCCCGAAATCAGCATTGCGGGGGGCCTCAGCGGCGTTCCGGTCTGGGCGACCGAACGTGCGATGCCGGCATGGACGCGCGCGACCTCGCGGCTTTCGCCCTCGATCGCATCGCCCAGGATCATCGGCGTAACGCCATGATCCCGGGCCACCTGCGCGGCGGCTTCCAATGCCTGCCGGGGTGAGGCGATCAATATGGCTTCATGCCGCTGTGCCATGGGAACCGGCGCCGTTCCGGCCGCCAGCGTCGCACGGACCGGATCGGGGATGGCAATGCCCTGTGCGTCGATGATGGCCAGTGCATCGCGGGGCGTGGTCAGGTCGGCCAGCGTCGGCCCCGAAGCGACAGCGGACAGGCAATCGCCCGGAATATCGCTGATCACCAGCGACACGATCCGCGCGGGTGCTGCCGCCAGTGCGAGCCGCCCTCCCTTCAGCCGCGACAGATGGCGGCGCACCATGTTCATGTCCTCAATCCGCGCGCCGCTGGCCAACAGCGCGCGATTGATCGCCTGCTTGTCGTCCAGCGTCAGCCCGGCGATCGGCGCGACCGCATTGGCGGACCCCCCGCCGGAAATCAGCGCCAGGACCAGATCGTCCGCGCCCAGCCCGGCGACCGCCGCACTCAGCAACTGCCCGGCGGCGTGGCTGGCATCGTCGGGAACCGGATGCCCGGCTTCGACCACGGCGATCCGCCCGGCGGGCACGCCATGGCCATGGGCGGTCACGACTACGCCCGATATATCGACATCGGGCCATGCCGCATCGACTGCCGCCGCCATCGCCGCAGCGGACTTCCCGACCCCCACCACGACGCATCGCCCGGCCGGCGGATCGGGCAGGTGCCGCAACACCGCAGCGCCACCGCTGACCCGTGCTACCGCCGCCGCAAACGCCTGTTGCAGCAATGCGCGCGCTGCCCCGTCATCCATCGCGGGGTCAGCTATTGTCCCCGGCGATCGCATCGACCACCGCGCGTGTCACCTCTTTGGTCGTCGCCGTGCCGCCGACATCGGGCGTCAGCACACCGCTGCCCGTGGTCCGTTCCACAGCGCGCATCAGACGCGCCGAGGCCTCAGCTTCGCCCAGGTGATCGAGCATCGCCGCCGTCGTCCAGAAGCTGGCGACCGGATTGGCGATCCCCTTGCCCGTAATGTCAAAGGCGGACCCGTGAATGGGTTCGAACATCGACGGGAAACGGCGCTGCGGATCGATATTGGCGGTTGGTGCGACACCCAGGCTTCCGGCCAGCGCGCCGGCCAGATCCGACAGGATGTCGGCATGAAGGTTGGTCGCGACGATCGTGTCGAGACTTGCCGGGTGCAGCGTCATGCGCACCGTCATCGCATCCACCAGCATCTTGTCCCAGGTGACGTCGGGATAATCGGCGGCGACTTCCGCCGCGATCTCGTCCCACATCACCATGCCGTGCCGCTGCGCGTTGGATTTGGTGACGACCGTCAACAATTTGCGCGGCCGTTTGCGCGCGATGTCGAACGCATAACGCATGATGCGTTCAATGCCGACCCGGGTAAAGATCGCGACCTCGGTGCCCACTTCTTCCGGGTGGCCGCGATGCGCCCGGCCGCCATGGCCCGAATATTCGCCCTCGCTATTCTCGCGGATGATCACCCAATCGAGGTCACCGGGGCGACAGTCGCGCAACGGCGACTGGATGCCGGGAAGGATGCGCGTCGGCCGGACATTCGCATATTGATCGAATCCCTGACAGATCGGCAGGCGCAATCCCCACAAGGTGATATGGTCGGGCACATCCGGAGCCCCGACCGCACCGAACAGGATCGCATCGAACGGCTTGAGCTGATCGAGGCCGTCGCGCGGCATCATCTCGCCCTTGGCCTTGTAATGGTCGGAACCCCAGTCAAAGCTGGTGACGGCGAAGCGCACATCGGGGGTCCGCCGCTGCAGTGCCTCAAGCACCTCTAGCGAGGCGTCGATCACCTCGGGGCCAATGCCGTCCGCCGGGATGGCTGCGATGGTATATTCACGCATGTTCGGTCGTGCTTTCAGTTTGGCGTGAGGTCGCGCCGGCGTCGAACGGCCGGCGCGACAGAAACAGGACAAGGATGGCGGAAAAGCCCAGCATGCCGGCAACCGCCAGCAGCCCGCCCTCAAACCCGTCGGTGCGATCCTTGATCACGCCGATCAGGGTCGGGCCGGCAAACCCGCCAAGATTGCCGATCGAGTTGATCGCCGCGATGCCCGCAGCCGCAGCGGTTCCGCCGAGGAACTGGCTGGGCAGCGCCCAGAGCGGGGGCTTGGCTGCCGCGATGCCGATATTGACCAGCGCCAGCGCCAGCACGACGAAGCCAAGGCTTGTCGCCCGCGTGGCCAGGAACAGCCCGAACGCCGCGACCAGACAGGCGATGGCGACATGGGCATAACGCTCGCCCGTCCGGTCGGACCTGCGCGCCCACCAGATCATCGCGCCCAGCGCAAGAACCGGCGGAATGGCGTTGAGAAAGCCGGTCTGCAACGGCGTCGATCCGAATTCGGCGATGACCTGCGGCGCCCAGATGCCCAGTGCATAGAGACCGGCGGACGTGCCGAAATAGACCAGGCCCAGCGCCAGGATACGCGGATCGAGCAAGGCGCGAAGACCGGCGGCGATCGAGTGCGACTGCGGTGTCTTCGCGCGCTCGGCTTCCAGTTCGCTGAGCAGCCAGGCACGCTCCTCGTCACTGAGCCAGCGCGCTTCTGCGGGATTTTCGGTCATGTATTTGAGGACGACCACGCTCAGCAGCAGTGCCGGCGACGCCTCGATCAGGAACAGCCACTGCCAGCCATGCAGCCCCCCCAGCCCGTCCATCTCCATCAGCGCTCCCGACAGCGGCGAACCCAGCGCGGCCGACATCGGCACCGCCGCCATGAACATCGCGGTGATCGTGGCGCGGTGACGCTGGGGGAACCAGTAGCTCAGATACAGGATGATGCCCGGGAAGAACCCGGCCTCCGCCGCGCCGAGCAGAAACCGCAGGACATAGAGCGAGATCGGTCCCTGCACGAACGCCATCGCCCCCGATATGATGCCCCATGTCACCATGATCCGCGCGATCCAGCGTCGCGCGCCGACGCGATGCAGGATCAGGTTGGACGGCACTTCGAACAGGAAATAGCCGATGAAGAACAGGCCGGCGCCGAACCCGAATATGGTCGGTGAGAGGCCCAGGTCCGCATTCATCTCCAGCGCCGCGAAGCCGATGTTCACCCGGTCGAGATAGGCGACGAAGTAGAGCAGCATGATCAGGGGCACGATCCGCTTCGTCAGCTTGCGGATCACCCTCCGCTCGAACCCGGCATCCATCGGCATTCCGCTCCCCTTGCCGCTGTTGCGGTCTGCGTCCTTATTCGTCCCCCCGGTGGCAGCAAACAACGTGCCGTCGAAATATACAAAATTCTGGCATAATCAGACTCTGGCGCGCGGCGTCCGGCCGGGGCAAGAGAGATGGCCGGAGAGGATGGGCCGCGTCATGGATTTACACTTGCTCACCTGTTTCATCGCAGTTGCGGACGAGCTGCATTTCGGCCGCGCAGCGCAAAGCCTCGACATGCTCCCCTCCGCCCTCGGCCGGAACATCCGCCTGCTCGAAGAAGAACTAGGCACCCGCCTCTTCACCCGCTCCACGCGGAGTGTAGCGCTGACCCGTAGCGGGCACATCCTGCTTCCAGAGGCACGCAATCTCATCGCGCAGACTGCCGCGGCATTCGGCCGCGTTCGCGCGGCAGCATCGGGGGCTGAGCGCGTGTTCCGTATCGGCGCGATCGACAGTGCCGCGATCGGCCTGATCCCGGCACTGATGCATGATCTGCGCGAACTCAGACCCGAACTGGAAATCGCGCTGGTTGAGGACAAGACAGCAAAGCTGCTGCCAAAATTGCTTTCGGGATCGCTCGACATTGCGTTTGTTCGTCCGCCCCTGACGGTGAAGCCGGCGATCGAATTCCATCACCTACTCGACGAGCCCACGATCGTCGCGCTGCCTCCAGGCCATCCGCTGGGCAGCGCAACCACATTGTCTGTCGCTGACCTCGCCGACGTTCCCTTAATCGTGCCGTCACCGCGCAGCCGCCCGCACAGCTACAACCTCACGATGCGGCTGTTCGTTGAAGCCGGTCTTGCACCGAACATTGTGCAGCAGGCCGAGGAAAAGCAGACGATCGTGAACCTGGTCGCAGCAGGGATCGGCGCGGCACTGGTCCCGTACTGGACCAGCCGAGTCAGCGTCGGCGGCGTCACCTATCGCCCGTTGCACGGGGCCGACGGCACTGCGGTTCAGCAACTCCCGCTTGCGGCCGCCTGGGTACGCGGCGTGCACGACGCAATGCGGGACGCCGTGGTCAAGCTGCTAAACGACGGCATGACCCGCTACGCGAGCTAGGGT
>CAYMUJ010000055.1:0-16762 GCA_964393565.1 uncultured Stakelama sp.
CTCCATTACACACAAAAAAGGCGCGCGGACGGGAAAAACCGTCCGCGCGCCGTAAACAAATGACCGATTAGAAGTTGAAGCCGGTCGAGACCTTTACCGTGCGCGGCGGGCCGTCGATATTGTAGTTGTTCGGATCGCGCAGACCCGTGGTCGAGTTAAACCCGTTATAGTTGCGATCGTTCATCAGGTTGATGATGTCGATGCGGAACCAGACGCGGGTGTTGTCATTGATGAAGCCCAGCTTGAACTCCTTCGTCGCCGACAGGTCGAGCTGACGATAGCCCCACTTGTCGCCATTGCCGTCCGCTTCGATCGCTTGAATGTCCTTGGTGCCAGGGACACCGACACCGGCAACCGTCACGAAGCGCTTGAGCCAGACCGGCGACGCGATCTGGAACTTGGTCGCCAGCGTGATGCCGTACGGAATGTCGACCGTGCCCGCCATCACGAAGCGATGGCTGCGCACGCCTGCCGACGGGCGGAACGGATATTCTTCGATGCTGGAGTAATCGAGCGAGAACACTTCACCGAACTGACGATTTTCGTTCGCCTTGGTGTAAGTGTAGGTCGCGTCGATGCTCCACGGCGACGTCTTGGTGTAACGCTTGATCAGCTTGATGAAGCCGGTGTCGGCGTTGGTAGCAAGCCCGTTGTCGCCGATGATGATCGACCCGAACGGCGACGGCGGGAAGCCGAACGGCGCGTCCGGAGCGCCGGTCGCCGGGAAGAACAGGCCACCCGGACGACGGTTGCCGAGCAGATAGACGAACCCGTCGCGGCTCTCGACGTGCGAATAGCCGATTTCGGCATTGAGCAACCCGAAGTCGCCACGCAGGCCCAGGCTGTACTGGTCCGAATACGGCATCTTAATGTCGTTCTTGATGAAGCGCAGTTCGCGCCCCGCACCTGCCGGGAGCCCGGCGATCAGCGTTTCGCGCCCGGCAGCGGTCTGGTAGACGGGGTTGTAGGGGATGCACGTTGCGCTCGGCGTGCAGACGTTGACCGTATCGCCCGGGACGATGAAGTTGAACGTACGGCTCGCCGCCTGACCCTGTGCCAGTTCCTGCTGGATGAAGTCGAACTGGGTGCGGTCATAGGACCGGCCGAAACCGCCGAAGATCGCGAAACGACCCGCTTCGTCGATCTTGTAGTTGAAGCCTATACGCGGCTGGAATGCGCCAGTGAACGCCTTACGCTCCTTGCCGGTCGAGATGTAATCGTTGATGTTGTAGTTCGCGCCGACCAGATTCGGATAGTTGGCCGGCTGGACCGCCGCGACCTGTGCCGCCGAGTGGACATAGTTCAGGAACGCCGGGGTCTCTTCATAATCCCAGCGCAGACCCAGATTGACTGTCAACCGATCGGTGACGTCCCAGTCGTCCTGGATATACAGGCCAAGCTGGAAGTTCTTCGACTTCAGTTCCGCAGTAGTGAAGCCGCTCGACAGCGCCTGGAAGCTCATCTGGTACGGGGTGGTCGTGTTCAGCGTGGTCGCCCCCAGCGGGGTGAAATAGCGGAACACGGGGTTGAAGCCGTTGAGCTGGAGCGAGTTCAGCGTCACCCACTTCGTCTTCACGCCTGCCTTGAACGTGTGTCCCTCAAGACCGGTATAGGTGAAGTCGTTGGAGATCTGCCAACCCTTCTGCCCCTTGTCCTGGAAGTTGGTGCCGCCGCCGGTTTCGAGGACGTTGCCGTCAAGGAACTGTGCCGGGTTGGCCGGGTTCGGAATGCGCACGCGATACACATTCCGGTTTGCCTGAGTCGCCGGGCTAGGATTCCACGTCACGTCCTCATAGGCTACCTTGAAGTCGTTGATCCAGGTGTCGGCGGTGTGTTCCCACCGAGCCAGACCGCGGATTTCCTCGACACGCGGAAGCGTCCGGGTCTCGTATGCGGCGATACCACCGTTAAAGGAGATGCCCGTCTCGTCGCGATACTTACCCGAGAACTCGAACAGGTCGTTATCGGTCGGCGAGAAGTTGATCTTCGCGAAATAAAGGTTTTCGTTGAATTCCGCGTTCTGAGTACCGTAGTTCGCGGCAAGGCTCGCCGGAATCAACGGCAAAGCGGAGCTTAACGTAGCAGGGATCGTCACATCACGCGGGTAGAAAATTCGCTTACCTTCGTACGCGGCAAAGAAGTGTAGCTTGTCCTTGATGATGGGACCACCGAGGGTCGCGCCAAAGTGCAGCTCCTTGCTCTTGACCTTTCCGGCCGCCCCTGGGCGCAGGATTTCATTCGGAAGCGCGTCACGCATGTCCTCGTTGGAGAAGTCGACGAAACCCGACCCCTCGAACTTGTTGGTGCCGGACTTGGTCACCGCAGTGATTGCGACCGAGCTGACCTGGTCGAACTCTGCCTTGTAGTTCGAGCTGATAACCCGATACTCACCGACTGCGGACTGGGGGAAAGGATTACCCGGCGTCGAGTCCTGACCGGTGATGCCGTTCTTGAGGACATAGTCCTTCTGACCCACGCCATCGATGAAGATGTTGACCGTGTTCGAAGTTTGCGCACCGCCCTGCAGGCGTGACTCGTTATTGCCACTGGTGATGAACTGAACGCCCGGTGCCAGATCGGCAAAGGCGAGGAAGTTGCGATTGAGCTGCGGCAACTCTTGGATCAGTCGCTGCGAGACAACCGTCCCGACTTCGCCGCCCTGCATCGAACGGATGCGGCCGCCGGTGATGATCACCTCTTCGCCGCCACCCGCGCTGGCGACGCTCGGGGTCGACAGGTCAAAGTCGAACTCTGCATTCTGCGCGACCGCAAGGTTGAATTCGTCGGTGCGGCGCACGCCCTTCGGCGTCGTTACCTCGAGTCGGTAGTTGCCGGGCGGAAGCGACGCGAACTGATAACCGCCATCGGCGGTCGGCGTGCTGGTGCGGGTGAAGCCGGTATCGACATTGACGATCGTCACCTGGCTGACACCGCCCTCGGCCGTAACCTTGCCGCGCAGCGACGAGGAGACCTGAGCCTGTGCCGGAACCGCGACGCCGAGTGCCAGCGCGCCGGCGGCGCTCGACCATGCGAGTGCAGTGGCGACAGCGCGCAGGCGCGAACCGCGAATGAGTCCGTTCGTTGTGGAATGTGAAGACTTCACAGCATCCCCCCTGGAGAGTTGACAGCGTTTACCCTGAACCGCCGAGTAACCCATTTTGCGACTCGACGGCCCGTTTTTATGTTCTTGTTGCGTGCGCTGTAACCGGTTTCATTACGGCTGTATAGAAAAAATCCGGCGGAAATGTCGTGTCGCTTGTGCCGCGTATCGCGATGGTTGCGGCCGGGGCGGGCGACTGGATGGAACAGCAAGGGCGGGGCCTGCACGGGCTCGATTCGGTTCATCCGGGAACGCTGCGCGCCGCATGTGTCAGGGCATGTGCGGAGATCAGGCCCAACGTCGCGTTAACCCTTTTACCTCGCCTTAACTCTGACGGCGTAGGCGGGTGCTACGTGAAAGAGGGGACTTTGCCTTGCGCATTCTGATCGTGGACGACGAAGCGGGGATGCACGAATCCTACCGCCAGTGCTTCAAGGGCAGCGGCGCAGGAGCCGCACAGGGCGCCGTGCTCGATGCACTTGCCGCCGAACTGTTCGGCGACGATCAGGTCGACAGCGCGCCGGCCGCCGATCTCCCCGAATTCGAAACGGTCCATTGCATGCAGGGGCTGGACGGTGTCGAGGCGGTGGCTCAGGCAAAGGCTGGCGGGAACCCGTTCCCGGTCGCCTTCATCGACATCCGCATGCCGCCCGGCATCGACGGCAAGGAAACCGCGAAGCGCATCCGCGCGATCGATCCCGACATCAACATCGTCATCGTCACCGGCTATTCCGATTTCTCCCCGCTCGAAATCAGCCGCGCCGCGGGTCCCGCCGACAAGATCTTCTACATCGCCAAGCCGTTCCAGGTCGAAGAGGTCGTCCAGACCGCGACCGCGCTGGGCAAGCGCTGGGAAGTCGATCAGCAGCTCGCCCGCGCCATGGAGCTGCTTGAAGAGCAGAAGGCGGAGCTTGCCGCGAACGAAAGCAAGGCCAGCCATCTCGCCAATCACGACAGCCTGACCGACGCGCCCAACCGGCTCGCCTTCATGCGTGCGCTGACCGATCATGTGCGCGGTCCCGACACCTTCGCGATGGCGATGATGGATCTGGACCGGTTCAAACTGGTCAACGATACGTTCGGTCATCTTGCCGGTGACGAACTGATCCGCATGGTCTGCGCGACGATTGAGGGCGCGGTGCCGCCGGGCGGCTTTGTCGCGCGACTTGGCGGCGACGAGTTTGCGGTGCTGGTCAAGGTGGCGGGCGAAGGTGAGGCGATTGCCGTGATCGAGCGGGTGTTGCTGGCCTGCTCCAGGACATTCACCGTTTTTGGCCATTCGGTACAGGGATCGGCTTCGGCCGGCCTGGTCATCGTCGAACCGGGCATGAAGCATGATCCGATCGATGTGATGCGTCGCGCCGACCTGTCGCTTAATGAAAGCAAGCGCGCCGGTCGTGGCGTGGTGCGCGTATTCGACGAAAGCATGGACGAATCGATCCGTTTCCGTCGCCGCATCGAATGCGGGCTCAGCCGGGCGATCGCCAATGGCGAACTGCGCCTCGTCTATCAGCCGATCGTCGCGCGTGACCAGCTTGAGATTGTGGCGTTTGAAGCGTTACTCCGCTGGCACAGCCCCGAATATGGCCCGATCTCGCCCGGCATGTTCATCCCGATCGCCGAGGAATCGAACCTGATCCATGAACTGGGCGACTGGGTGCTCGACGAAGCGCTCAAGATGCTGCAGCAATGGCCGGGGCAATATGTCTCGGTCAATTTCTCGCCGCGTCAGTTCCGTCGCCAGAATTTTGTCGGCCATATCGTCGAGCGGGTGCAGCGCGCCGGAATCGAGCCGAACCGCGTGCAGATCGAAATCACCGAAACCGCGATCTTCGACAATGCGGAGCGCGCTGCCGATACGCTGTACCGGCTGCGCCAGATGGGGTTCCGCATCGCACTGGACGATTTCGGCACCGGCTATTCCTCGCTCTACAATATCCGCAAATTCGCGCTCGATTGCCTGAAGATCGACCGCAGCTTCATCGACGGCATGGGCCGCGAGCGCGAGAGCTCGGCAATCGTCCACTCGATCATCCATCTCGGTCGCGCGCTGGGGCTTCAGGTCGTTGCAGAAGGCGTGGAAACCGAAGCCCACCTCGCCGCGCTGCGTGTTGCCGGATGCAGCCATGTCCAGGGCTATTATCTCGCGCGCCCGATGGAGGCCGATGTCGCGCTCCGCGCTGCCCATGAACGCTTCATGGGCGATAATGTGCCCGCAGCGCCGTCTGCCTTGCCGGGTACCGGCACTCACGGGTGACGGCTTCGCGATCCATGCTCGACAGCATCCGCTCCCGCATTCCAAATTCGCTGGGGGCCAAGCTCGTCGCGATCCTGACCGGGGTCGCGCTGCTTGGCGCCGCCAGCATCACGCTGCTGCTCGCACTCGTCATCACCCCCAGCTTCGACCGGCTGGAGGCGCAGGCGATCGACGGCCATGTCGAACGCACCCGCGCCGCGCTGACCGAATATGCCTCGAAGGTCGAGGCATCGGTGCGCGACTATGGCGACTGGAACGAGAGCTACGACTATATGGGCGCGCCCAACCGCGCGTTCGAAGAGGACAGTTTCGCCACCTCCGCCATGGTCAATCTCGGCGTCAACGGCATGGCCTATGTCCGTCCCGACGGCGGCATCGTCATCGCGCGCTGGCTGGATTTGGAGACGGGGCAGGATTCGCCGCAGATGCGCGCGCAGCTGCTCGCCGAAATCCGCCGCATCGATTTCCGCCGCGCGCTGGCGAAGGATAACAGCGCCAGCTTCTATGCCCGCCTTGGCGACCGGATCGCCGCGATCGGCATCGCGCAGGTGCGCCGCACCGATGGCAGCGGCGAACCGCGCGGCCATGTCGTGATGGCGCGCATGATTACCTCGGAACGGCTCGGCAACCTGCTCCAGCTCCGCGCGGGGATCGCGCTGCAGTCGCCGGTCGCCGAACCGCGCATCGACACCAGCGGCCGGGAGATCTCGGTGGCGGTCCCGGTACCCGGTGAGGGTGGCGCGTCAGTGGCGAGCGCAACCTTCAACGTGCCGCGCGACCTGTCGGCGCTGGGCCGCAACACGCTCAAGCTCGCGGTGATCGGCACGACCGCGCTGATGCTGCTGGTAATGGCGGTGCTCAGTGTGATGATCGGGCGGCTGGTGCTGCGCCCGCTCAACCGGGTCGAACAGCATATGGGCGTGGTGCGCGGATCGGGGAACCTCGTCCCCCTCACCGAAGCGCCACGTCGCGACGAAATCGGCAGCCTGGTCGACAGCTTCAACGCAATGCTGGTCCAGCTCAAGGATCTGCGCGAACAGGTCGAGGCGCAGTCGTTCAAGCTCGGCCAGTCCGAAAGCGCGGTCGCGGTCATGCACAATGTCCGCAACGCGCTGAACCCGATCAGCACCGTGCTGAGCCAGGGGCTGGGCGAAGTCCCGGCCACCGACCGTGCGTTGCTGGAACGCGCGCTCAGCGAACTCGCCGACGACGCGATCCCGTCCGCGCGCCGGCAAAAGCTCGTTGCCTTCGTCGCCGCCGCGCTGTCGAGCGAGATGCAGGCGCGGGAGGCGCGCAAGGAACAGCTCGGTATCGGCCGCGACGCGCTCCACAATGTCCTCGAAATCATCGGGCGGCAGCAGGAGCAGGCGCATGAACGCCCGCCGCTCGAAACCTGCGACGTCACCGACATCGTCGCGCGCAACGCCACGATCGCGCGCTATTCGGGCGCCAGCTCGATCGCCTTCCACTTTCCGTCGGCGCCGCACTGGGTGATGGCCAATCGCGTGCTGCTCAGCCAGGTGATCGGCAACCTCTTCTCCAACGCGGCCGAGGCGATTGCCGCGACCGGGCGGGAAGGGGGCAGCATCGCCGTGTCGATCCACGCGCTCGGCGAGCGCATGGAAATCCGCATCACCGACGATGGCGAGGGCTTCGACCCGGCCAATGCGCCGCAGCTGTTCCAGCGTGGCTATTCGACCCGGGTCAACAAGTCCGGCGGGCTCGGCCTGCACTGGTGCGCCAACACGATGGTCGCGATGGGCGGCAGCCTGACGCTGCTGAGCGAAGGGCAGGGGATGGGCGCCAGCGCAGTGCTCGAACTCGCCGCGTCAGACCTGGTTCAGGATATCGCTGCCTGAGCATCGCCGACCGGGCCGCGCACGACCCGGTCAGGATGCGTGGTCAGTCCGCCGCTGGTGCGGGTTCCGTCCGCAGCCGCCCGGCTTCCAGGATCGGCAGCCCACCTTCGGTCGGAACATAGATGATCTGACCCTGCGACTGCTCCAGATTCTGGATATAGAGGTAGCGCAGATAGCCCTCCGGCCCGCCCAGGCTGTTGGCGACGATGCGGTTGGCTTCGGCCAGGCCCTTGGCCCGTGCAATCTCCGCATTGGCCTCCAGCGCGGCGGAGTCCATCTTGGCCTGTGCCTCCAGCACCTTGATCTTGCGATTCTGCGTTGCTTGGGCGAGCTCGGCCTCGCCCGCAGTCTCGGCGTTCCACACGCGCACCGAATTATACGCCGCGCATGAACCAAGCCCGCCGCCGACGACGACGAGCAGCAGGATCGCTAGCGATGCCGAGAGCTTGAGAATGGTGCCAGCGGTGCCGTTCATGGATGCCTCTCCTGTTCCGTCTAACCAGTCCGCCGCGCCGGCGGCACCGGATCACGCCGCCGCAGATACGGCGCAACCAGGTTGCGGGCGCGGAAAAACTCCTGCCGCTCGGGGCTCAGCGTTTCGAAATTGCCGATCACGCGGCGGCAATTCGGCGCGCGGCACTGACAGATCATGTGCCAGTTCGACTGCGCCAGCGTGGTCGAATAGTCCCAGGTGATCTCGTCACCCGAAGCAATGTCGCGCAATGCGACCAGGATCACGCCCTCATCGGTAAAGCGCAGCCCGGCATTGGGGTCACAGCTATGGTTGACCAGATCGTCGAGCTGCCCCGACGGGCCCATATAATGATCCGGCGTGACCTGCACGAAACGGTCGTCGCTGCCGCGCATCAGGCTGGGGATGTCGTCGACATGAAAGCGGCGGCCGGTGAAGCGCATCAGCACCGCTCCCTCGGCAAAGCGGCACGCTGCATAGACCGCCTTGCCCAGATGATTTTCGCCCACGGTGAACAGGTTGCGGGTGTGGCGATAGCGGTCGAGCACCACCAGCCCGCCACGCGCCCAGCCGAGCGAGCGCAGCGGATTGATCGTGGTCAGCCCGATCATGAACCAGATGCTGGCATGGCAGGCGAGCTCGACGAAGATATAGGCAAATTCGTCCGGCCCCGATCCGCCCGCGCGCACCGCGACGAGCAGCGTGGCGAGGTCGCCGATGGTCCACAGCCCCCAGGCGGGTGAGCGTTCGGCGCTGCGGTCCTTCCACACGCTGACCCAGGTCGGCCAGAAGCTGACCGGAACGGCGGCGACGACCAGCATATGCGCCCAATAGGCCTCACGGAACGCGACCCAGATCAGCAGCGCGATCAGGCACGCGGCCATGCAAAAGGCTTCAATCGTCGTCGGCGGCGCCCAGTTGGACCCGCGCCACAAGGCAGCGGTGACGATCAGGCAGCAGGCGGCCGACAGGATGAACACCCAGCCCTGCGGCGATCCCGGGTTCACTGCGGCATAGGTCAGCGCTTCGGCGGCGGCGGACGCGCTCCAGATCAGCCATGAGGCACGGTTGGGGCGCACGGTCGCGCGGCGCAGGCCCAGCAGATAGACGCCATAGGCGGCGAAGCTGCAGGCCATTGCGATCAAGAACCAGACACCGCCCGCCATGAACCCCCCTTGCCTGAACGACCATTTACCGTGTTCCAACCCGCACGTCAAAGCGCGACTCGTGGTGACTCCGCGAGTCGCGTCGATTCGAATCGGGGCGCGGTTGTGGGGGGACGGCGGAGGTGGCGGATCGGATGGGGCGCATCTGTTTCAAAGCGGGACATTGGCGGGTCGCCGCCGCGATGCTGCCGGCAGGTTTTGTGTCCGGATCGGATCAGAAAAAATAAAGGCCGCAATCCCAATGGGATGGCGGCCAAATCTACGAAATTCAGCCCGGGCAGGTCTAGGGTGAAGGACCATCCATCACGCAGCCGACCCGGGCCGTAAAAGGGTTACCAGGGGCGCAGATGCTCGCCGCCGGTGTCCCGGAACAAGAGTGCAAACATGTTATTTCTCCCATTGTGCGCGCATGACGCACCCATTTTGGTTATCTTACTATTCACCATGAATCAATTGTTAAGGTTCCGCCCGGCGGTTGCCGGGACGATGGCGCCAGCTGCTCCAGTTCCTTAAACCTTCCTTCAGCACTGGCTGTTACGCCCGCTGATATGTCAGAGCGTTTCGACCCCGCCGGTATTTGCGGATCGCCCTTCGGTGCGGATCGATCCACCATGGATGATGATGTCGGGGCGGAGGACGGCGCGCCGCGCGCGCAGGACGATATCCGCCATAGCCGCGGTGCGGGCGGCGCGGCCTATACGCGCTGGCGCACGCTGGTGCTGTGCGAAATCGCCAATTTCCAGTCGTTGCGCCGGCATCTCGGACGTCCACGCTCGGACACGCTGGTGCATGATCTGGCAGATCGCATGAGTGATCTGGAACCGGCCATACGCAGTGTGACGGCCGGGCGATCGACAGTCGAACTGGAATTTGAAGCCGAGAGTCCGGTTCATGCCCGCGCGCTGGTCGATCGCCTCGCTCAGGCTTTTTCCCGATCCGTCGATCTGGATGGGGAGCGTCACCTGATCCAGCTGGTCTGGGGGATCGCGGTCGCCCCCTTTGGTGACGATGATGAGGTGCGCTTGACCGAAGGCGCGGAAGCCGCACTCGAACAGGCGCGCACCGATGCCGGAATCGCCACGCTTGACCTGTCGCAAGCCCATGTCGCGTTCGACAGTGCCGCGCTGGTGCGCGAACTGCCGCGTGCAATTGCCGCCGGTCAGCTGTTTCTTCAATATCAGCCAAAGGTGAATGTCCGGCGTGAAGCTGTCACCGGTGCTGAAGCACTGGTGCGGTGGCACCATCCGGTCCGTGGTCTGATCCTGCCGGGCGAGTTCATCAATGCAGCAGAGGACGGCGGCGAGATTGTCGGCCTGACGCTCTGGACGCTGCGTCAGGTGATCGCCGACCAGCAGGTGATGGTCGCTCATGGCCACGACATGCCGGTCTTCATCAACATCTCGGGCGTGCTGCTGGCGGATGAGGCATTTGTCGACGAGGCCTGCCGCATCGTCGGTGAGGGCGGCGCCAAGGTGGGTTTCGAAATCACCGAAACGGCTGTGATCCGCGATCCCGACAGCGCGATCCGTCATTTGCAGCGCTTTGCCGCGATCGGCATTCCGCTGGCGATCGATGATTATGGTGCGGGTCTGTCCTCGCTGGCCTATCTCAAACAGCTGCCGGCGACTGAGCTCAAGATCGACAAGATGTTCGTGATGCAGCTGACCAGCAGCAATCGTGATCCGCTGATCGTGCGCTCGACCATCGACCTTGCCCATGCGCTGGAAATGGAAGTGACCGCCGAAGGGGTCGAAACGCCGGCTGCCCTCGCGCTGCTCAGCGTGATGGGCTGCGACATGGTTCAGGGCTATCTGATCAGCCGCCCGATCGCGCTCGATGCCTTTGTCCGCTATCTTGACGAAGAGGGCTATAAATCGGTCGCTGCACTTCGGCCCAGCTTTGGTCGGGCCGAAAATTTCTGGCGCAAGAGCGGCTGATGCTGAGGGGCCTTTCCCTCCTTCTTTGCTGGATGCTGCTCGGCTTCGCTTTGCCAGCGACGGCGCAGCAGCATGACGCAGACACGCTGATCGAGAACGCCAAGAAGGCGATGGTTACCAGTCCGCAGGCGACGTTGCGGCACGCGGAGCAAGCGCAAATACGAGCGGCCAGCATTGCTGACGAGCGTGCCCGCGCCACGGCAGAGGCGACGGCTTTGTGGCTTCAGAGCGAAGCGCTGGTGCGCCTTGGCAAACCTGTTGAAGCTGGGCCTCGCATTTCAAGCGCGCTGCGTCTTATCAGTGCCGACCAGTCGCCGAGCAAGCTGCGCGGTGATTTGCTGGTGGCTCGTGCAGGAGTGCAGGAGGAGCAGATGCGGTTCGCTGAGTCTCTCTCTTCGCTGCAGGAAGCGCATAACATATTTGCCGCACTGGGCGAGAAGCGTAGCCAGTCGATCGCCCTTCAGCTTATCGCCGCGCTTTATGATAAGGCACAGGACCGGCGTAGCGCTGAAAAATATTTCAAGCAAGCGTCGGAAGTATACACGGGTGATCCGCGCCTTTTGATGTTTCTTCTCAATAATCGGGGTAATATTCTCTTACATCTTGAGGAGCCACGCCAAGCGGAAGCGGAATATCGCAAGGCGTTGTCGATTGCTCAAGCTGAGGGGTCTACTACCCTCATTCCCAATATCCAGATCAATATCGCGCGAGCTCTCTTGGATCAGAAGCGCTATACTGATGCCGATGTGGCACTGGTGGATGCGGCACGGATCATCCGGGCGGACCCAAGCCACCAGGGTGAGGGGCGACTGCTTGCGGTCTCGGCTGAATCGGCTCGGCTTCAAGGGCGTCTTGATCGTGCGCGGGGGTTGATTGAGCGGGCGTTCGATGGAGTTGATCTGTCTGAGACGTCCTTCGCAATGCGCGATGCCCATTTCACCGCCTATTCAATTTATCGTACGCTGAATCAGACCCAGTTAGCTTTGGCCCACCTTGAACGACTCCGCGCACTCAGCGACGAAGCCTCGGAACTCGCCATCTCGGCCAGCACCGCGCTGATGGCCGCGCGGTTCGATTATGCGAACCAGGAACTGCGCATCGCCAATCTTCAGGCGCAGGAATTGCGGCGTGAGGCGGAGTTTCAGCGTACCCTGTTCATCGGCCTTGGCGGTGCGTCGCTGCTGATCGTCACCTTGCTCAGCATCGGCCTGTTCACCATCCGCCGCAGCCGCAACGAGGTGCGCCAGGCCAATGCCGTTCTCGAGGAGACCAACTGTGCGCTGGAGAAGGCGCTCAAGGCCAAGACCGAATTCCTTGCGACGACCAGCCACGAAATCCGCACGCCGCTCAACGGAATTCTCGGCATGACCCAGATCATGCTGCGCGATGCCAGCGTGCCGGATGAAACCCGCGACCGGATCAATATCGTGCATGGCGCCGGCATGACGATGCGCGCGCTGGTCGACGATATCCTTGACGTCGCAAAGATGGAAACGGGCAATCTGACGGTCGAACTGGCCGCTACCGATCTCCACGCCACATTGCGTGACGTGACACGGATCTGGGAGGAACAGGCACGGGCCAAGGGGCTTGCATTCACTGTGCGCCATGACGGAACGCCACAATGGATCAGCACCGATTCGGGCCGCCTGCGTCAGATCCTGTTCAATCTGTTGTCGAACGCGATGAAGTTCACTGAAACGGGGGCGCTGTCGGTCGATGTCATCGCAAGCGCGGATCGGCTGCGGCTGGCGGTGAGGGATACCGGGATCGGCATTCCTGCCGACAAGTTCGACGATGTGTTCGAATCGTTCAGGCAGGTCGACGCCGGCACCACGCGCCGCTTCGGGGGGACCGGCCTTGGTCTCGCCATCGTGCGCAATCTGACCCACGCGCTTGGCGGCCATGTGTCGCTGGAGAGCGAGGTTGGGCGGGGCTCTTGCTTCACGGTTGATCTGCCGCTGCATCCTGCCGATGTGCCGGATATGGCGGTCGAGATTGCGGGGGAGGGCGAACGCCTTGTCGTACTCGATCGCAATCCGATCGTGCGCGGCATGCTGCGCACGCTGCTCACGCCGCATTTCGACACGGTCCATTTTGCGGCATCGGTCGATGAGGCGGTGGCATTTGCCAGCGACGCGGGGCCGATCCGTATCCTCGCGGACGAGGCAACGCTGACAGCGGATGGATGTGATGTTATTGATAAGGTAGCAGAACTTGTGTCGGCCTTCACTGCCGGATCCCGCCTTGCCGTGCTGTCGGGGTCCGCTGGACCGGAGGCGGAACAGCGGCTGCGCGATGCCGGTGTCGACCTGGTCATCCGCAAGCCCGTCAAAGGGCCTGCGCTGGTTGCGGCGTTGACCGCTGAACGAAGCGATATTTGTGCGGCATCCCGTCGCACGACGCTTGTATCGCAAGCGGCTTAGGGTGATAGCACGCCTATGAGTTCCCCGGTCCAGACCGCCCTTGCCTTCGGGATGGTTATGCAATGAACATCCTCTTCATCGAGGACGATCCGATGAATCGCCGCGTGGTGCGCGACATGCTCAATGTCGCCGGTGCCACGATGGCGGAAGCTGCGCATGCCGAAGAGGGCCTCGCCATGATCGGCGCCGGCGATTATGACGTGGTTCTGGTTGATCTGCGCATGCCGGGCATGGACGGGATTGAGGCGATCGCACGGATTCGCGCGCGGGATGACGCAAAAGCGTCGCTCCCTGTCATCGTTGTCACTGCCGATACCGCTGTCGATCTGCGCGAACGCTGCCTCGCCGCAGGGGCGGATGAGGTGCTGTTCAAGCCAGTCGCGATGGACGCGCTGTTCGACACGATCGGCCGCGTGCTGGCGTTGCGCGGCGGCGACGACATGATCCTGTAAATCTGATCCTCCTCCGCAAGGGAGTGTCGGGTTGGATTGCCCCCGGCAATCCAAGCCCGTGCCGGGGGCACGGGCGACCCGACACTGTGTCGCCAAAGGCGACGCAGGGGGAGGACGGCTATGTCCTCGGCTCTCTTGCTGCGGTGCTTCCGCCCCCTCCGTCAGCGCATCGCGCTGCCACCTCCCCCTGGCTGGGGAAGGATTGATCGACACTCAATAGGTCCGCACCGGCATGTTGATCCAGGCGTGCTCGCGAAACCATTTGGTGATCACATATTTGACGCCCTTCACCACCGGCGTCCCTTCGTGCAGCGTGCCGGTATTGGGCGAGCCATCGGGTTTCATATTGTTCCACGCCAGCAACAGCCCGCGCTTCGGCGCCACCCGCACGCCCGCTTGCGGGAACCAGGTCGCGCCGCCCTCCTCGACATCGTTGAGGTAGATCATCGCGGTCCAGGTGCGCTGGCCGCCCGACGCCTTCATCGCCGGCCAATAATCCTGCTGCTCGTTGAACCAGTCATAATGCGCGCGAAACTGCTGGCCGGGGGCATAGCGCTGGCCCTGCATCGTCTCGCCATTTTCGGGCGCGATTCCCAGCAGCGCGGCCATCCGCTCGTCGATCGGGCGCACATCGGGCGACCAGCGGTCGAGGTCACAGCTCTCGCTGGTGCGGAAATTCGGGTCGTCCGACTGCGACAGCAATGTCGATGGCCGCCGATTGGCGTCGATCAGGCGGATCAGCGTGTCGCACTCGGCATCGTTCAGAAAGCCGGGATGATAATAGATTTGCGCCGCCTCCACCTTGGCACGCCGGATCGCCGGATTCGCCTCGACCCGGGCCGTCACTGCCTGTCCGGCGCGGGCGCGGCTGATCGATCCGGCCGGGGACTTGGAACGCGAAAAGATGCTCATGGCCGCCAATTTGCCGCTGAAGCCGCGAAACGCAAGAGGCCCGGCCGTTGCCGACCGGGCCTCCCTGCGTGACCTGCGTCCGCTTACCAGAAGATGTCGTAGATCACGTCGACGACATAGCCGGACCGGACATCGACGAGCAGCGCGTCATTATAATAGCGCACCCAGCGATACGGGCCATAGGCCGGCGGCAGGCGGTAGTAGAACGGATCGTTGATCCAGTAATCCGGCGCGAACAGCATCGACCCGATGGTGATGCCGATCGAGAACCGGCGATAGCCATAGTTATAGCCACGCGGCGCGTAATAGCGGGGCAGGCGATAGACGTGCCGGTTGTGCGCGCGATAGTCGCCCCAATTGTAGCGACGGTCGCCGCGCCAGCTGCGGTTCCAGTTGCGGTTGTCGTCCCAGCCGCGGCGATATTCCTGGCGGTCGCGCCAGTCGCCATAGCGGCGCTGGTCCTGACGCCAGTCGCGCCGGTCGTCCCGCCGCTCGTCCCGCCAGTCGCGGCGGTCGTCCCGACGATCGTCGCGATAATCGCGCCGGTCATCACGGCGATCCTCGCGCCACTCGCGCGGGCTGGTTCCATCCCGGCGGAAATCGCGGCGGTCATCGCGCCGCTCGTCGCGGAACCCGCCGCGATCGTCACGCCGCTCGTCGCGGAAGTCGCGGCGATCGTCACGCCGGTCCTCACGGAAGTCGCGGCGTTCCGGACTGACCTGCGGGGCAGGGACCGGCACTGGATCCGGGCGTGGCTGGAACCGCGGGCGCTCGGGGCGCTCGGGGCGTTCGGGGCGATCCGGACGCTCGAACTGAGGGCGCTCCTGCGGCTGCTCGCGCTGTTCCTGGCGGCGTTGCATCCATTGCTGGCGCTGTTCGCGGAACTGCTCGCCGCGGCTTTCACGTCCGCCGCGGTCCTGGGCGCTTGCCGCCGCGGGGGTCAAAATGGTCGCGCCGATCAGCGCTGCCAGGATCATCTTGTTCATATGTTCCTCCGCTCCCCGACAAAGCGCCGGCGTTCAGACTATCGCCGGTGTAGAACGAGTCGGCTGACACACTTCTGAATTGGCCTGTCAGCATAATGAAAGTTTTCGCGCGCTCTTATTCTTCCCCCGTCTCGACCGGAATGCCGCGATCGATCGTGATTTCTTCCTCGCCCCGCGCCACGCGCGCCGCCCTGCCGATCGCCTCGATCAGGCGCGGATAGATGCCGCAGCGGCACAGGTTCGTAATCGCCCCCATGATCTCTTCGTCCGACGGGTTGCGGTTCTTGCGCAGTAGCGCTGCGGCATTCATCACGATGCCGGGGATACAGTAACCGCACTGGACGACATTTTCGGCGATCAGCGCCTGTTGCACCGGGTGATTGCCCTCTGCCGTCAGCCCCTCGATCGTGGTGACGAACGTCCCCTCGACCCCGCCGATCGTCACCTGGCACGACCGCACCGCGTTCCCGTCGATATCGACCACGCACGCCCCGCACGCGCCGGTGCCGCACCCATATTTGGTGCCGGTCAGGTTCGACGCATCGCGCAGCGCCCACAGCAACGGCGTGGCCGGATCGAGCTTGTAGGAAACCGGCTGGTTGTTGACGGTAAAGCGGGTCATGCGCTCGCTTTAGCATGAAGCAGCGCGCTGCGCAGGCAGGTGCACACCGTCTCGTCGCGCTGATTGAGCATCACATGGCGAAAGGTGACGACGCCCTGTCCCGGTCGCGACTTGGACGGGCGCAGCGCCACCACCTCGGTCTCGGCGCGCAGCGTGTCGCCGATGAACACCGGGCTCGGCATCCGCACCTCGTCATAGCCCAGATTGGCGACCAGCGTGCCCAGCGTCGTATCCCCGACCGAAATCCCGACCATCAGCGCAAAGGTGAAGGTGCCATTGACCAGGATCCGCCCAAACTCGCTCGCCCCGGCGGCTTCGGCGTCGAGGTGCAGCGGTTGCGGATTATGGGTGAGGGTGGAGATCAGCAGATTATCCGTCTCGGTCACCGTGCGGCGCAGCGCATGCACGATCCGATCGCCCACCTGCCACTGATCGAAATAGCGTCCCGCCATCACCGTCTCCCTTTGGGGACTCACTTAACGCGCAAGGCGGGTTTGTCAGTCCCCCAAATCATTCCTCCCCTGAGCTTGCTCAGGGGAGGGGGACCGCCGCCGAAGGCGGTGGTGGAGGGGC
>CAYMUJ010000056.1:0-16534 GCA_964393565.1 uncultured Stakelama sp.
GGGGGAGAAATGCCCGGCGCGCGACTTCGTTCCGCCTGTGGTTTCAACCGATGGGGGAGGTCGCCGAGACGAATAAGGCCCGGAAGCGTCACCGGGGGGGGGGGAGGGGGTTGACGCTTCCGGGCCTGTGTCGTGGATAGCGAGAGCGGGGGGGCAAAAGGTCACTATCCGAAGTAAAAAACACGCCACCCGATCCCGGGTTCCAGCCATCGTAAATTTTTTTTCGTCAGGTGCGGCCGGTAATCGCGACCGACAGCTCGAACGCGCCGATCAGCGGATCATGGTGAAGTTGCGACCGCAACTGCCGGACCAGTCCGCCGATCACGCGACCATAGCGATGCGCGTAGAGTTGGGAGAATTCCGATGAATCGACCAGCGCGGGAGAGCTGAGGCGCAGCGTCGCGCTATCCGGTTTTTCCGGGTCGCTTCGCGTCGATATGTCGATGTGGGAGGCGGGTGCGACATGCATTGCGAGTTCAACGATTTCGGTGATCAGAAACGCGATTGCGATGGCGGCATCCTGTGACGCCAGCAGTGGTTCGATATCGAGCAGTATGCTGATCGAATATCCATCCGGCGCAGTCGCGCGGATATTCGATGCCAGTTCGCCGATGACAGAACGGATTTCGATCCCCCGCGTATCTTCGAACCCGGCAAAATGGTGTCGGTGGACCACGGCGAGTGCATCGACGCGGCGCTGGATCGTCGAATAGGCCTCCAGCGCGCCCGGTTCCGTAGCGACGCGGGCGTGAAAGTTGATCAGGCTGGCGATGACCTGAAGGTTGTTTTTAACACGGTGATGGACTTCGCGGGTCAGCTGGGTCTGTCGCGCAAGCCCTTGAGCAAGGTCGGATTCGTGCAGCTGTACCGTCCTGCTCAGTTCGCGGAACGTGTCGCCCAGCGCGCGGATTTCCTGTGCCGGAATTTCACTGCCGCTGATCGGGTCGATCAGCTCGCCCGGCTGGTAGGCGCCGACGGTCGTGCGCAGCCGGCGCAATGGGCGGATCAGCAGGCGATCGACCACGAACCAGGCAATGGCGGCGGCGATGAACCACATCAGGAACGGTGATAATGCGGCGATGATCGCTGAGGACGTTACCGGCGCGCTGGGTACGGTCATCTGCAGCCGTAACCCTTCGATGTTGAGATCAACGATCTGGGATTCGGTGCGTGTGAACGGGCCGCCAGTTTCCAGTGCGCGCAATATGAGCGTGCGCTCGTCTGCCATCAGTGCCAGACCAAAGTCGCCGGCGATTCCGGTCGGCGCAGCAGATTGCGCCAGGAACTGCGTGGGAAAAAATGCGCGTGCGGAGTGCCCGGCCGGTCCGGAAACCTCGATCTGGGCACCGCTGTCGGGAATCAGGCGGATCGGCGTCTTGTCGTCGGGATCGCCCTGTGGGGCGGCTGAGGGCAGCGGCTGGCCGCACAGGAGCCGTCGTGACGGATCGAGCACGACATAGCGAATGCCTTCCGCCGCCTGGGGTTCGAACAGGCCGGCAAGCCGTCCGCAATTGGGTGCTTCTCCCGGGTCCGCGGGCAGAGCGCCCCGGACTTCGCGCAATTCCCAGGCCAGTTCCCCGCGCAGCGATCGGGCGGCTTCCTCGACCGCCACGCGCAGCCGTGCGCGCACCTCCTGATCGGCGATGCGCGTGCTCTGGAGCGACGCCAGAAACGCAATCAGTGCCAGCGGCAGCAATGCGGCGCTGAGGATCAGAAATACCTTAGCCCCCGTTGGCAGGCGCGCCAGGGTGGCCAGCGGCCCCGCGCCGCCGCGGCGATCAAGCTCATCCCCGTCCACTGGCGGGGCGGTCAGTCGAGCTTGCGAAGCAGGTCGAGCAGGTCGTCTGGCACATCCTCGCTTGCGGCATCCTGATAGACGCGACGCAGTGCGTCGCCGATATTGCGGTCAGCTTGACGCGACGCCCGGCTGGTGCGTGACGGCCCATTCCCGCTGGTCCGCGGCGGTGTCTTGCTGTTGTTGTCGGCCGAAAACACCTCGTCCCCCTGATAGCCCGGCACTGGGCCGATGCACAAAAACTGAACCGGCTGCAAGTCGCCGCGCGTATCGCATCGGGATTGTACAGCGGGGATGAAACCAATTCCTCATTCATTTGTTCCGCAGGTGATGTGAAATCCGGGGAGGGATTGTCTTCGGGTCCACATGCGCCTTGTAATGCACCGATGCCGTGACCACAAAAGCGGTGTCGTCGAAGGAGAATATGTTCCCATGTCGCTTGGCCAGCAGCTTGCGCCCCATCTTCCCTTTCTTCGTCGTTATGGTCGTGCGCTCACCGGCAGCCAGGCCGAAGGCGATCGTTATGTGCGCGCCACGCTGGAAGCGATCGTTGCTGCTCCTGAAGAGTTTCCGCGTTCGGTCGACCCGCGGCTTGGCATGTATCGCACTTTCCAGGCGATCTGGAGTTCGACCCATGCCGACGATGATCGGGATCCCGGCGATGTCGGTGTGCCGCACGAGAATGAAGCCATTGCCCGGGCGCGGCTGGCCCGGCTCGCGCCGCGTTCGCGTCAGGCGCTGCTGCTGACCGCGATGGAAGGGTTCACGATTGAGGATGCGGCCTATCTGCTCGACGAATCGGCGGAGTCGGTCGAGGATCTGGTGTCGCAGGCGCTGTCCGAAATCGAGCGCCAGACGCGCGCCCGCGTGCTGATCATCGAAGACGAGCCGTTGATCGCGATGGACCTGGAAACCATCGTCCGCGACCAGGGGCATGATGTCACCGGCGTCGCGGTCACGCGCGACGAGGCAGTGATACTGGCGATGGAGGAGCGGCCCGGGCTGGTCCTTGCCGACATTCAACTGGCCGATGACAGCTCGGGCATCGATGCGGTCAAGGATATTCTGGCTCAGTTCAGTGTACCGGTCATCTTCATCACCGCCTTTCCCGAGCGTCTGCTGACCGGCGAGCGGCCTGAGCCGACCTTCCTGATTACCAAGCCTTTTCAGCGATCCACCGTAAAGGCGGCGATCAGCCAGGCCCTGTTCTTTGATCAGGCGACCGTTCCCGCCAGCTAAATCTTCCGTTCCTTACGGACCTAAAACGGTTTTGGCGGGTTGAGGGGGCATGATTGACTCATCTGCCCCCAACCGGTCGAGACGGATCGGGTCCGTGCCGGGCCACCCCGCACATGACCCGCTCTATCCTGGCTACTTCGTTGACGCTGGTCGTGATCATCTTTGAGATCTTCCTGCGGCTGTGATCGCATGGCTGTATTCTGCGATCGGCAGGCTTATGGTGGGATGGGCAGCAGAACGCCGCCCCAGTTGAACGGAATGCAATGAGCGACATGGACCAAGATACGCATGTGGAGCATGTTGCGCTCTCCGATCCGGAGTTCAAACAGGAGCTCGCACTTGTCATTCCGCAGCTTCGCGCCTTCGGACGTTCGCTGTCGGGTAGCCGCGACCTTGCCGATGACCTGGTGCAGGAGACGCTGTTGAAGGCATGGGCAGCGCGCCAGCGCTTCCAGGCCGGGACCAATATGCGGGCCTGGACCTTCATCATCCTGCGCAACCTGTATCTGAGCCAGATGCGCCGTGCGCGCTTTACGGGCGAGTGGGACGACCTGGTCGCCGATCGGATTCTTGCGGCGCCGGCAAGTCAGGATCGTCATGTCGAACTGGCGGATATGCAGCGCGCCCTGTTGCATCTGCCGCAGCCGCAGCGCGAGGCGTTGATCCTGGTCGGGGCAGGCGGGTTCGCTTATGAGGAGGCTGCCGAAATCTGTGGCGTCGCAGTCGGCACGATCAAGAGCCGCGTGGCACGTGGGCGGGTCGCGCTGGAAGCGCTGATGAGCGGTGGGGACCTGCCGTCACGCGCGTCGAGCCAGAGCGACGGGCGCAGCGCCCTCGACACGATCATGGATGAAGTGAACGAACTGAGCGGCGACTGATCCGGCTCCGCCAACACATTATCGGGTCGTTTATCCGTGGGTGTTGCGACCGCCGTTGCCGACCGGAATCTGCGACAGCTGGTTCAGCAATTCCTCCATCTCATCAGGGAGTTCGCGGTCGCGGGCATAGGCGTCGCGCAGCACAAAGCCGATCGCGTCGGTCGTGCGTGGCGCTTCGACCCAATAGCCGCTATCGCGTTGCCCTGAGGGCGATCGAGGTGCGTTGGAACCCATGCAAGATAGAACGTCGCATTCTGCAATTTGTTTCTTGACAGATCGGAAATGCTATGGCCGCGAAGCGAAACGATAATCGCATGCCGGGTTCCGAAGCCGCGATCTCCAGCGCGATCGAGCGCGCCGCACGCTACTCGCCGTTCCTGTCTAATCTGATCATGCGTGAGCAGGCCTTAGTCGATGCGATCGCGTCGGCAGTGCGGGATCCGCTGGGCGCGGCGCGGGTTGCCGATCTCGACATGCCGCTGGCCCGACGGCTGCGGATCGAGCGGCGGCGACTGGCGCTGGTCGCCGCAATTGGTGACCTGGCGGGGCAGCTCGATTTCGTCACCGTCACGCGGACCTTGTCCGACTTCGCTGACTATGCGCTGGACGCGGCGATCAAGGCCGCGATCGTCGAGCGCGTGCCGGGGGCGGAGCCGCGCGGGCTGGCGGCGATCGCGCTGGGCAAGCAGGGGAGTCACGAGCTCAACTATTCATCCGACATCGACCCGATCCTGATCTTCGATCCCGCCACGCTGCCGCACCGCGAGCGCGACGCGGTGGAGGAGGCGGCGGTGCGCGTCGGGCGGCGGGTGGTCGAGCTGCTGCAGGCGCGCGATGCCGAAGGCTATGTGCTGCGCATCGACCTGCGCCTGCGTCCATCGCCCGAGGTGACGCCGATCGTGCTGCCGGCCGAGGCGGCGATCAGCTATTATGAATCGCAGGCGCTGCCATGGGAGCGCGCGGCCTTTATTCGCGCGCGTGCCGCAGCGGGGGATTGCGCGCTGGGGCAGGAATTTCTCGACACGATCCGCCCGTTCGTGTGGCGGCGTGCGATCGATTTCGGGACGATCCGCGAGATTCGCGGGATTTCGCGCCGCATCCGCGACCATCATGCGCAGGGCCAGGCATTCGGTCCGGGCTTCGATCTGAAGCGCGGGCGCGGCGGCATCCGCGAGGTCGAGTTTTTTGCGCAGATCCATCAGCTGATCCATGGCGGGCGCGATCCGGCCCTGCGCGCGCCCGCAACGCTGGATGCGCTGGCGGCGCTTGCGGCGGCGGGGCGGATCGACGCGGCGACGGCGGCGACGCTGCGCGATGCCTATATCCTGTTCCGCACGATCGAGCATCGCGTGCAGATGATTGACGACCGCCAGACCCATGCGCTGCCGCATGGCGAGGCGCTGGACGCGGTGGCGCAGCTGCATGGGCTGGACCATGGCGGCGACCTGCTCGACCTGCTCCGCCCGCATGTCGCGGCGGTCGGCGAGATCTATGACGCGCTCGATGGCGAGGATGGGCGGCAGGGACCGACCGGCGCGACTGCGGTCGAAGCCGGGCTGGCGGAAGCCGGCTTCCCCGACCCGGCAAGCGCGACGCGCCTGATCGAGGGGTGGCGCAGCGGACGCTATCCCGCGCTGCGCAGCCCGCCCGCCCAGGCGGCGATGGAGGCGGCATTGCCCCCGCTGATTGCCGCCATCGGCCAGTCGCCCGATCCGGGCGCGGCGCTGGCGCGGCTCGACACGATCCTGTCGCGGCTGCCGACGGCGCTCAACCTGTTCCATTTGCTCGAAGCGCGACCGACGCTGGCGCAATTGCTGGCGACGATCCTGAGCCACGCGCCGACGCTGGCCGATGCGCTGGCACGGCGGGTCGAGCTGCTCGACGGGCTGATCGACGCCACCGCGCTCGCCCCGGTCGGGTCGGTAGCGGAGCTGGCGCGCGACATGGCGCGGGGCGAGGCGGGGGACGATTATCAGCGGCTGCTCGACCGCGTGCGCCAGATCGTCGGCGAAAAACGCTTCGCGCTCGGCGCGCAGATCGTCGCGGGGGCGAGCGATCCGCTCGACGTATCCGCCGGTTATGCGCGGGTGGCGGAGGCCGCGCTGGCGGTGCTGACGGAGGCGACGGTCGCGGAATTCGCCGTGCGGCATGGTCGCGTGCCGGACAGCGAGCTGGTGATCCTGGCGCTCGGGCGCTTTGGCGGCGGCGCGCTGACCCATGCCAGCGACCTCGACCTCATCTTCCTGTTCACCGGCGACCATCTGGCCGAATCCGATGGCGAAAAGCCGCTGGGGGCGGTGACCTATTACAACCGGCTGGCGCAGCGCGTGATCGCGGCGCTGTCGGTCGCGACGGCGGCGGGTGCGCTGTATGAGGTGGATACGCGGCTGCGTCCCTCGGGGGCACAGGGGCCGCTGGTCGTCTCGCTCGACGGCTTTGCCCGCTATCAGCGCGAAGAGGCATGGACCTGGGAGCATATGGCGCTGACCCGTGCGCGCGCCGTGTTCGGATCGGACGACGGCCGGGCGGCGGTGGCGCGCGAGATTGACGCGGTGCTCGCCGGCGCCCGCCCCGATCGGGATATCGCGGCGGAGGCGGCGAAGATGCGCGCCGACATGGCCGCGCACAAGCCGCCGGCCGGGCCGATCGACGCCAAGCTGTTGCCGGGGGGACTGGTCGATCTGGAGTTCGCGGCCCACACGCTGCAACTGATCCACCGGACAGGTTTCGCTCCCGGCCTGCGCGATGCCATCGAAGCGCTGGCGGGGCAGGGGCTGATGCCGGCGACGATCGGATCGGCGCATGATTTCCTGACCCGCTTGCTGGTGACGATGCGGCTGGTCGCGCCGGACGCGCAGCCGCCGGGCGGTGCGACCTGTGCAATGGTGGCGCATGCCGTGGGCGAGGCCGCGTGGCACGATGTGGTTGCGTCGCTCGACCGGCATCGGCAGGAGGTCGCGGCGGTCTGGGCCGGCGTGGCCGGCACGAAAGGGAGCTGAGGATGCGGATTGAGGAAGGCGACAAGATCCCCGCGGTCGAGCTGATCGACATGGACGGCGCGGGCTTTCGGCTGGATTCGCTGATGGGCGAGCCTCTGGTGCTGTATTTCTATCCCAAGGACGATACCGCCGGCTGCACCCGTGAAGCGCAGGATTTCAGCGCGTTCAAGGCGCAGTTCGATCTGCTCGGCGTCCGCCTGCTCGGCGTCTCGCGCGACAGCACGATCAAGCACCAGAAATTCGCCAATAAGTACGACCTGACCGTCCCGCTGGCGACCGACCCCGATGGCAAGGCGCTGGAGGCATTCGGTTCGTGGGTCGAAAAGTCGATGTACGGCAAGAAATATATGGGGATCGACCGCTCGACCTTCCTGTTCGATGCCGATGGCGCGCTGGTGCGCGCGTGGCGCAAGGTGCGCGTGCCCGGCCATGTGGTCGAGGTGCTGGAAGCCGCAAAGGAGCTGGGTTCGGCGTGACGGATACGGTTGCGCGGGCGGCGGCGTCGGTTCTGCTGGCCGCCGATCCGCTGGCGAAGGTGGCGGCCGCGCGCAAGGCCGCGCGCGACTGGCGGCTCGGGCGGCTCGACTTCAGTTTCGATGTGGCGATGCCGGACGAACCCGCGCGTCCGGCGACGCCCGAACTGCTGCCGCCCAACCGCATGCCCAAGCGCGGCAAGGGCGGGTCTGAGCGCGGGCGCGTCGCGCTGATCCACGCGCTGGCGCATATCGAGTTTGTGGCGATCGACCTGGCGTTCGACCTGATCGGCCGGTTCGGCGGACAGTTTCCGCGCGCCTTTACCGATGACTGGATGAAGGTCGGTGCCGATGAAGCGATGCACTTCGCATTGCTCGATCGGCGGCTGAAGCAACTGGGCAGCCATTATGGTGCGATACCCGCCCATGCCGGGCTGTGGGAAGCGGCGATCGCGACGGCCGATGATGCGGCGGCGCGGCTGGCGGTCGTGCCGATGGTGCTCGAAGCGCGCGGGCTGGACGTCACGCCGACCACGATTGAGCGGTTCGAAGCGGTCGGCGACCATGCCACCGCCGCGATCCTGGGCCGCATTTTCCGCGACGAAATCGTGCATGTCGGTATCGGCACGCGCTGGTTCGAATCGCTGTGCGCGGCGCGGCGAATCGATTCGCGGGCGGAATGGCGGGCGCTGCTCGACCGTTATTTTCGCGGAACGGTTAAGCCTCCGTTCAACGACTCGGCGCGCGAGTCAGCCGGTTTAACGCGCGACTATTACGAAAGCCTTGCCGCGCGCTGAACCATCAGGTTGAACGCAATCGGTCGGATGCGGAGGGGCTGCTTCCAGACGCTTGTGTTAAACAAGGGCGTGTGCCGGTACATTGGCGCGTGTCTGTGGTTGCCGGGGACTCATGGTCAGCACTACACTCAACGCGAATTTGGTATCGCGGTTCCGCGATCTTTTCACGACCCGTGACTTCATCTTTCATGACGGCCGCGACCTGAAGCGGTTCAGCATCGCTGGCCGGACGCAGGCGATCCTCGCCGGTGTCGCCGCGATCACGGTCACCTTCTCCGCTTATGGCGTGTCGCAGGCCGCATTCGGCGCGATCATGGCGACCGGCGTTGCCGGTACCGCCGCGACGCCGGAAGCGCGGATGGAAAAGATGCGCGCCGAAATGACCCGGCTCGAAGCCGATGTCGCCGCGATCAAGGAAGCCGCCAAGGTTCACGCCGCGCGCGTCGAGCAGCGCCAGAAGATCATCGCCGGCGTGCTGAGCGGCAAGGGTTCGCCCGCCGAAGTCGGCCTGCCGATCGAGGCTGTGTCGGTCGAGGCGAACAGCGACATGGCGCGCGACGTGCTCGCCCCGTTGCGCGCGGTGGAAGCGCGCCAGACCGAGCTCGCCGCCAAGGCGCACCGCACCGCGCAGATCCGCCTGCACCTGACCCAGCAGCAGCTGCGCAAGATGGGTATCCAGCCCGAGCGCTTCGTCGCCGGCGGCATGGGTGGCCCGTTCGAAGCAGCTCCGGAAGGTGCAGCCGCTGCGGGCGGTGAGACCAGCGCCGATGCCCAGTTCCGCTCGCTGTTCCAGACCTGGCAGAAGCTCGACGTGCTCGAACAGTCGGTGATCGCGATCCCGTCGCTCCAGCCGGTCGAGAATATGCGCCTGACCAGCAGCTTTGGCGTGCGTTCGGACCCGTTCCACGGCGCCGCCGCGATGCACGCCGGCATCGACATCCCCGGCCCGATCGGCACGCCGATCTATGCCACCGCCGATGGCGTGATCGGCCGCACCGGGCGCTTCGGCGGCTATGGCAACCTCATCACCGTCAACCATGGCAAGGGCATCGAGACCCGCTACGGGCATCTGTCCAAGATCCTGGTCGCCCCGAACACCCGCGTGCGCCGCGGCCAGCTGATCGGCCTGATGGGATCGACCGGCCGTTCGACCGGCAGCCACCTCCATTATGAAGTGCGCATCGACGGCAAGGCGGTGAACCCGATGCCGTTCATGCAGAATGCCAGCGTGATCGAGCAGGTCGAACAGACCGCCGCACGGCTGCAGCTGACCGCCGTCGGCGGCAACTGATCCAAACGAGATAACAGGAGAGGGATGGGGGCCGCACCGGGAGAACCGGGCGGCCCTTTCCGTTTGGTGGTTCCGTTTGGGTTGCGGCCAACGCCGCGCGCGCCTATCTGCGCTCTATGGCCACCGTGCTTTCCGAAGAGATCAGCCTGACCCCTGCTGCCGCCGCGCGCGTTGCGGCGATTGCGGCGAAGCAGGGCAAGCCCGCCACGCTGCGTTTGTCGGTCGAGGGCGGGGGATGCTCGGGCTTTCAGTACAAGTTCGAACTCGCCGATGCGCCGGCCGATGACGATGCGATCGCGCAGACCGATGGCGTCACGTTGCTGGTCGATTCGATCAGCCTCGATCTGGTGCGCGGCGCGAGCGTCGATTTCGTCGAATCGCTGGGCGGTGCGGCGTTTCGCGTGACCAATCCCAATGCCGCGTCGGGCTGCGGCTGCGGCACCAGCTTCGCCGTCTGACCGCGCCTTGAAGATCGTCAGCTACAATGTGAACGGGATCAAGGCGCGCCTGCCGCGCCTGATCGAATATCTCACCGAGCAGCAGCCCGATGTCGTGTGCCTGCAGGAGCTGAAGTCGGCGGACGAGGGCTTTCCCGAGGCCGATATTCGCGCCGCCGGCTATGGTGCGGTGTGGCACGGGCAAAAGGGCTTCAACGGCGTCGCCATCCTCGCCAAGGGCATCGATCCGGTCGAGCGCAAGCGCGGGCTGGCGGGCGAGCCCGAGGACGAGCATAGCCGCTATATCGAGGCCGAGGTGAACGGCGTGGTCATCGCGTCGATCTACCTGCCCAATGGCAATCCGGTGCCGGGGCCGAAATTCGATTACAAGCTGCGCTGGATCGAACGGCTGTCGGCGCACGCGCGCGATATGCTCGCCGAAGAGCGGCCGGTCGTGCTGGCGGGCGATTACAATGTCATCCCGAATGACGACGACGTCTATTCGGTCAAGGCGATGGCGGACGACGCGCTGATGCAGCCGGAATCGCGGCAGGGCTATCGCGCGCTGCTGGCACAGGGCTGGACGGATGCGTTGCGTACTCGCTTCCCGGCGGGGCGCGTGTGGACCTTCTGGGACTATCAGGCCGGGGCATGGCAGCGCGATGCGGGGTTCCGCATCGATCATCTGCTGCTCAGCCCGATCGCGGCCGACCGCTTTGTCGATGCGGGCGTCGACAAGGACTATCGCGGTCGCGAAAAGGCCAGCGATCATGCGCCGACCTGGGCGAACCTGCGCAGCTAAGTGCGCCGCCGAAAGTTGGTGTAAATTCCCGATTAGCGGTGAATAATTTCCTGATCGTCACTTTTGTGACGATCTAAGTCGTTGTTATTCCTTATTCTGAGTGTTTGGCATGACTAATGCACTAACACAGATACGGGTAGAGCAGAGCAGTTAGCCGGCCCGCAGCCCCAAGCAGATTTCCAAGGAGTAACCCTTATGCGCAAGTTCATCACCGCCACCGCAGCCAGCCTGATCATCGCCACCGCAGCACCCGCAATGGCCCGTGACACCGCGCCGACGCCCCCGGCCCAATCGATCGAAGCGCCCGCCCCGAAGGCAGAAACGCGCTACTGCATTTCCGACACGATCAGCGGCTCGCGCCTGCCCAAGAAGGTCTGCAAGACGCGCGATCAGTGGATTGAGGTCGACAATTTCGATCCCCTCGCCCCGAAGCGGTAACGAGGGCGCGGCCCGCGGCGCCCCCTATCGCCGCGGGCCGCATTCCTAGAGCCGGTTCAGCGTTGCTGAAACAAACTCTAACGCGCTTCAGCCAATATCCCTGGCGTAGATCTGATACACACGGTTGACGCGGCTCTCGATCGTTTCGGCGATGGCATTCATTCCCTGATTATCGTCGAGCACCCAGCCGATCTCGCCCCGTATCGCCCTGAAATCCATGAGCGCGTCGCGGCGGATATATTCGATCATCATGAAGGCGAGCTGGCTCGCCATGCGCGATCCCTGTAGCTTTTTGAGCACGCCCATCAGCGGCACCCGCATCGTCTGTGCGTTGCCGCGATGCAGCCACCAGAGCAGCTTTGCCCAACCAAACGGGAACAGATTGCCGTTAAGCGGCGCGATCGCTTCGTTGAGGTCGGGCAGGGTGATCATGAACGCGACAGGCTCGCCGTCGAGTTCGGCGATGCGGATCAGCTTTTCGAACACGATCGGCTTCAGCTTTTTGCCGACATCGTCGATCTCGGGCTGAGTCAGCGGGACGAAGCCCCAGTTATCCGACCATGCGTCGTTGAGAATGCCCAGGATGATGGCGGCTTCTTCATCGAAGCGCGACTTGTCAACGGTGCGGATGCGGATGCGGTCGTTCTTTTCGCCCATTGCGACGATGCGCTGCACCAGCGGCGGGAACTCCTTGGTGATATCCAGCTCATAGGTTTTGAGCTGCTTGACCGGCACGAAGCCCGCATCCTCGATATAGTTGCGATAGGCCGGCTTGTGATGGCCCATCATCACGGTTGGGGCGTGATCATAGCCCTGGATCAGCAAGCCGGGTTCTTCCCAGATCGACAGCGATACCGGGCCGACCACGCGGGTCATGCCCTTGTTCCGCAGCCAGTCCTGGGCGGTGTTGATCAGCGCGCGGGCGACCGTCGCGTCTTCTGCCTCGAACAGGCCGAAAAAGCCGGTGCCGGGGCCGAAGCCCTGCTCGGCGGGCATTTCCAGCGCCAGCCGGTCGATATGCGCGGCGATCCGCCCGACCGGGCGGCCGTCGCGTTCGGCGAGGAACAACTGCGCCTCGGCATGGCTGAACCAGCCATTCTTCCTGGGGTTGATCGCGCCCGCGACCTCGCTGCGCAGCGGTGGAACCCAGTTCGGGTCACCGCGATTGAGGCGATAGGCGAGTTCGATGAAGTCGCGCGTGTCCGCCTTGCTGGTGACCGGGCGGATGGCGAGGGGGGCATTGGCCACGAAATGGCACCTTATCGTTGACGTCGATCAAAGCAGTCACGCCAAGCAGGCGACAAGTCAACCGGATGCGATCGAGTTGGCGGCACGGCGCCGGTGCCGGAACCGAACCAGCCCGGCTGGGCCGTAAATGTGAGACTGTTGAAATGCCACGCAATGGCCATGATCTGTTGGCAATGCCATTTTCCATGAACACCCTGGCCCTTGAAGCGGACGCGCAGGATCGCGCCGCTGGCGCACCCGCTAAGACCCATCTGGCGGGCATCGCCGATGATAAGGCGATGTTGCGGGCGGCAGCCGAACTGACCCGCGATCTGCAGATGCCCAGCGCGCGAATCTACTGGACCGATTTCCTCGGTTCGGCGGCGCTTGGCTATGCCGCGCTGGCGGGCGCGATCCTGGCGCCGTCGCTCGGCTGGGCGCTGGCGAGCGGCGTGATCGCGGTGCTCGCGCTCTATCGCGCCAGCCTGTTCATTCATGAGATTACGCATCTCAAGCATGCGCTGCTGCCCGGTTTCCGCGTCGGCTGGAACCTGCTGCTCGGTATCCCGATGATGCTGCCGAGCTTCATGTATGAGGGCATTCACACCATCCACCATACGCGCACGCGCTATGGCACGGTGGAGGATCCCGAATATCTGCCGCTGGCGCTGATGAAGCCGTGGACGCTGCCGGTGTTCCTGCTGGTATCGACATTGATGCCGGTCGGGCTGTTGCTGCGCTTCGGTGTGCTGGGTCCGCTGTCGCTGTTGTCGAAAAAGCTGCGCCGCATTGTCGTCGGCCGCTATTCGGGGCTGCAGATCAACCCGAAGTTCGAGCGCAAATCGCCTGAAGGCGAGTTTGCGAAGCAGTGGCGCTGGCAGGAGATCGGCGCAAGCGTGGTCGCGCTGGCGCTGATTGCCACGGTCGCGACCGGGGTGCTGCCGCTCAAGGCGTTCCTCACCTATATGCTCGTGATCTCGGGCGTGGCGGTGCTCAATCAGGTGCGGACGCTGGTTGCGCATCTGTGGGAGAATGAGGGCGAGCCGCTGACGGTGACCGCGCAATATCTCGACAGCGTCAACGTGCCGGGCGGGTTCCTGCCCTATCTGTGGGCGCCAGTGGGCCTGCGTTTCCACGCGCTCCACCATCTGCTGCCGAGCCTGCCTTATCATTCGCTGGGTGAGGCGCATCGACGACTGTCGGATGCGCTGGGGGCGGACTCGACCTATCAAGGGGCGAACTACCCGACGCTGCGCGGCCTGATGGCGCGGCTGGCGGCGAGCACGATGAAGGTGCGGGCGGGTTGACGCGCTAACTGGGGGAGGGGACCATCGAACTTCGCGATGCACAGGATCAAATCCGCGCTGCCTATTTGAATGGTGCATCCGGGGTGTTCGTTTCCGGACTGGTGTGGACGGCCAGTGGCATCGCCTTGGATCGGGCGGGGCATCCCATTGCCTTTGCAATCCTGTTCCTGGGCGGAATGCTGATCTTCCCGGTCTCCGCATTGCTCGCGCGCCTGCTCTTTCGCGCGCAGCCCCCGAGCAAGGATAATCCGCTCAACGCCTTGGGGTTCGAGGTCACGGTACCGCTTTTTGCCGGGATTTTCGTTGCCTTTGCACTGCTGCCGCGCGACCCGGCACTCGCATTTGCGCTGTTCGCCACCATTGTCGGTGCGCGCTACTTCGCGTTTGCCACGCTTTATCGCGACCGGGTCTACTGGCTGCTCGGCACTGCATTGTTCGCGACGGGCGCGCTGTTCGCGATCGAGCGCATGTTTTTTCCGCTGAACGTGGTGCTGTGCGTCGGGCTGATCGAGCTTGCCTTTGCCGTCGTCATCTTCGCACGATGGCGCGCTATTCCTCGCTCTTGAGCAGCACGGCTTCGCCGATCATCGCGAACAGCAGGAACGGCGCCCAGGCGGCGAGGAAGGGCGGGTAGGCGCCGAGATTGCCCATCGCCAGCGCGAAATTGTCGGCGACGAAGTAGAGGAAGCCGAGGCCCATTCCCAGCACCGCGCGGACGAACAGCCTGCCCGAACGTGCGATGCCAAACGCGGCGACGGCGGCGAGCAGCGGCATCAGCACCGCCGATAGCGGCCCGGACAATTTGTGCCACAGCGCGCCTTCCAGCGCCTTGGTCGGGCGGCCGGCGGCGCGCAGATCGTCGATCGCTTCGGACAGGGCGCCGAACGGCATGCTTTCGGCGTCGACACTGGACAGGGTGAACTGATCGGGGCGGACGCCCTGCGCGACCACCACGCTGCCCAGTGGGGTGAGCTTGCCGGTCGTGACGTCGAACCGCTCCGCACCCTCGACCCGCCAGCCAGTGCCTTCGCGCCGCCCGGTCTTCGCACGCACCAGCGACTTCAGCGCGGCGCCGTCGCGTTCATAGATGGTGATGCCACCCAGGATCGCGGCATTGCCGCGTCCCTTGATCTGCTGGGCGTGGATCAGATGGCTGCCGTCGCGCACCCAGACATTGGACCGGTCGCCGCGGTCGATCGGGAGCGGGCCATAATCGACCTTCTTCCACGCGGCGAGCGTGGTGCTGGCGCGCGAGACGATGCGGTCGTTGAAGGTGAAGGACAGGATCGCGACGCCCAGCCCGGCGATCATCAGCGGCGCAAGCACCTGGTGCGCCGACAGGCCCGATGCCTTGAGCGCGATGATCTCGCTATTCTGGTTCATCGTGGTGAAGGTGATGATCGTTCCCAGCAGCACCGAAAAGGGCAGGAAGGTAGCGACAATCTGGGGCACGCGCAGGCTGACATATTTCCACACCTGCGCATCGCCATTGCCCGGATAGGCGAGGATGCGTCCGGATTCGCTGAGCAGGTCGAGCGTCTGGAGGATCAGCACCAGCCCGAACAGGAAGGCGAAGGTGTTGATGAGGAACGACCGCGCCATATAGAGCGACACGGTCTTTGACGGGAAAAAGTCGGTGAGCGCGTGGATCATGCCACTGCCTTCCGCTTGCGCCGCCCGGGCAGATAACTCGCGATACCCTTCCACGCCTTGGCAAAGAATTTCTCAAGCGCGCCGATCGGTTGGCCGCCGGGCACATAGGCGATCGTATAGTACATCCAGAACACCAGCCCCGCGAAGATCAGGAATGGTCCCCATAGCGCGATAATCGGATCAATCACGCCGCGGGCGCCCACGCCCTGAGCATATTCGTTGACCTTGTGATAGGTGACGATCATCACGATCGACAGGAACACGCCGAGTGCGGAGGTCGACCGCTTGGGCGGGACACCAAGCGCGAGCGCCAGCAGCGGCAGCAGGAACATCGTCGCGACCTCGACCACGCGGAAGTGGAAGGCCGAGCGGCTGGTGTCGCGCTCCCCCTCCGACTTGCTGCTGTCGCCACCGATCCTGGCCAGTTCGGGCAGCGTCAGTTCGAGGTTGCGCTCGCCGCGCTGACGGAACTGTTCGAACTTCGGCAGGTCGATCGGCAGGTCATGCGCGTCAAAGGTCAGCACGCGCGGCACGTCGAATTTGGGCGACTGGTGGATCAGCGTCCCCTTGGTCAGGCGGAAGATGATGACGTCGGGGTCGTCGGTCCGCAGGAACTGCCCCTTTTCGGCCGTCGCCGACACGACATCGCCGCCCTGGGCGCGGGCGCTGACAAAAATGCCGGAAAGGTCGCGACCCTCGTTCTTGCTCTCCTCGATCCGCAGCGTCATGCGCTCGCCGAGCTTGGTGAACTCGCCCACCTTGATCGATGCGCCGAGCGCGCCGGTGCGCAGTTCGAACCGCAGTCCTTCGTAATTGTAGCGGGCGAGCGGCTGGATATAGCCGACGATCGCGAGGTTCAGCGCGGCCAGCGCAATGGCATACATGAACGGCACGCGCAGCATCCGCCCATAGCTCATCCCCACCGCGCGCAGCACGTCCAGCTCCGACGAGGTGGCAAGGCGGCGGAAGGCGAGCAGGATGCCGAGCATTAGCCCGATCGGAATGCCAAGGCCGAGATATTCGGGGAGCAGATTGGCCAGCATCTGCCACACCACGCTGACCGGCCCGCCCTCGCTCGCAACGAAGTCGAACAGGCGCAGCATCCGGTCGAGCACCAGCAGCATTGCCGAGATCAGCAGCGTTGAGATCAGCGGGACCGCGATCAGGCGCGCCATGTACCGGTCGAGTGCGGTCATCG
>CAYMUJ010000057.1:0-1985 GCA_964393565.1 uncultured Stakelama sp.
AGGCGGCCGAGCGCGGCGGACAGGATTTCGACCCCTCCACCGACGACCTGATCCGCCGGGCGTTCGCATGAGCGACGACGACTATGTCTATGACGAGGCGAGCGGCGAATGGGTCCCCGCCTCGCAGGTCGCGGCAGCTCCGGCGGAGGACGTGGTCGAAGTCCGCGACTCGGTCGGCAATTTGCTGGCCGATGGCGATCAGGTCACGCTGATCAAGGACCTGACCGTCAAAGGCGCCGGCCAGACCCTCAAGCGCGGCACCCTGATCAAATCGATCCGCCTCACCGGCGACCCGCAGGAGATCGACTGCAAGTTCGACGGGATCAAAGGACTGGTGCTGAGGGCGGAGTTTGTGCGGAAGCGGTAATAGATAGCCTAACAAGATTTGTGAGGATAGTATGGGTCGGATCGCTACCGCCTAAGGAATCGATCGTGAATTTCTCGACCTACGACGAAGTTATCTATGTCGGGCCGGCGGGTTTGATCGAAAAGGTCAATCCCGGCGATATCGGCTACATCATCGAAGATTACGGCGGCGGAAACTATGAAGTGGAGTTTTCCGACCCGGACGGAACAACGAGAGCGATGGCAGTTATCTCTTCCAGTCGGTTGGAATTATCAAAAACCTAGTCGCGGAAAGTAGGGCATCCCGGGGGGTAGGGCTGTTGCCCCCTCCGTTGGCAATCCCCTCCCAGCCCCCTATCTCCCGCTCCGACGCCCAAGCAGGAGCCCCCAATGCCCGATTACGACTACGACCTCTTCGTCATCGGTGCAGGCTCCGGCGGCGTCCGCGCCTCCCGCGTTGCCGCCGCCCACGGCGCGAAGGTCGCGATTGCCGAGGAATATCGCGTCGGCGGCACCTGCGTCATCCGCGGCTGCGTGCCCAAGAAGCTGCTCGTCTATGGCGCGCATTTCGCCGAGGATCTGCACGACGCGCGCCGCTTTGGCTGGAACGTGCCCGAATGCGATTTCGACTGGACGGTGCTGCGCGACAATGTCCTGTCGGAGGTCGACCGGCTCAACGGTGCCTACACCAACACGCTCGACAGCCACGGGGTCGAGATCGTCCACGAACGCGCCACCGTCTCCGGCCCGAACGAAGTCACGCTGGCCAGCGGCCGGAAAATCACCGCCGGCAAGATCCTGATCGCGGTCGGCGCGCGCCCGCTGGTCCCCTCCTGCCCCGGCCACGAACATGGCATCACCTCGAACGAGGTGTTCCACCTCGACGCCCTGCCGGGGCGCGTGCTGATCGCGGGCGCGGGCTATATCGCCAATGAATTCGCCGGGATCTTCAACGAGTTCGGCAGCAAGGTGACGCTGATCAACCGCTCGGATGTCATCCTGCGCGGCTATGACGAGCAGATCCGCGACCGGCTGCTGCAGATTTCGATGACCAAGGGCATCGATTTCCGCTTCCACGCCGAATTCCGCGGGATCGAGAAGCAGGCCGACGGCAGCCTCAAGGTCAGCATGACCAACCATGACGATATGGAGGTCGACTGCGTCCTCTTCGCCACCGGCCGCGTCCCCAACACCGACGGCCTGGGCCTCGCCGAAGTCGGGGTCGAGCTGGACGCCAAGGGCGCGGTCGTGGTCGGCGCCGACAACAAGTCGAGCGTCGAGTCGATCTACGCCGTCGGCGACGTCACCAACCGCGTCCAGCTGACCCCCGTCGCGATCCGCGAGGGGCAGGCGTTCGCCGACACCGTGTTCGGCAACAAGCCGACGACCGTCGACTATGGCTGCATCCCCTCGGCCGTGTTCAGCCACCCGCCCATCGCCGGCGTCGGCATGACCGAGAGCGAGGCCAAGCAGAAATTCGGCGCGGTGAAGGTCTATACCTCGGACTTCCGCGCGATGAAGAACGTCCTCGCCAACCGCAACGAACGCGCGCTGTACAAGATGATCTGCGAGCCCAATTCGGGGAAGGTATTGGGCCTCCACATGATCGGCCCGGATGCGCCGGAAATCCTTCAGGCGGC
>CAYMUJ010000057.1:2085-16331 GCA_964393565.1 uncultured Stakelama sp.
GGACGATTTCGACCAGACGGTCGCGCTGCATCCGTCGATGGCGGAAGAGCTGGTGCTGATGAAGTGATCGGACGCGCAGCGCTTAAGTAAAATCTTCTCGCACGAAGCCACGAAGAGGGGGTAACCTTCTTCGTGTCTTTGTGCGCAATCTGCCTTCGTTCGCCGCCTTATCGTCAGTTCGTCGGTAAGGCGCCCGCGCCATTCCAACTGACAATACGCGCTAATGGTAAGCCGTGCGCTTCAACATACCGGTTCGATGCGTCGATGGCCCCGGCATTTTCGGCAAGCCTGCGCTTGCCCGCGTTAGATTGCACCGGCTCACCTTTCTCTCGCGACATCCTCAAGCCCCCTCGCGCAACAACGCATCCGCCTCGCTGTCCGCTTCCCCCTCACCCGCAATCGCGCGCGTCGCGCCGACATCCATCGCGACATTGCCCAATGTCCGGAAGATGTCGGGAATCGTCTCAACCGCCACCAGCAGCCCAAGCGGCGCGATCGGCACGCCCATCGCGATCGCGATCGGCGCGATCGACGAGACAAAGCTGATCGTCCCGGGCAGCCCCACCGCGCCCATCGTCGTGATCGCCGCCGCTGCCCAGCCCGCCGCGATCTGCCCCGCGGTCAGCTCGATCCCGAACCAGTGCGCGACATAGATCGCGACGGCGAAGTTCATCGCCGGCCCGGTCCAGCGGAACAGCGCGACGGCGAGCGGCAGCACCACGCCCGCGCGCGCCACCGGCACGCCCAGCGCTTCGGTCGAGCGCAGCATCGCGGGCAGGCTGGCGAGCGAGCTTTGCGTCGATGCCGCCACCACCTGGCTCGGCAGGATCGCGCGGATGAACCGCCCCGGCGCCACCTTGGCCACGCCCCAGGCGAACGGCACGGCGAGCAGCCACAGCACCACGCCGACCGTGCACAGGATCGCGACATAATGGAGCAGCGCCCCGAACGCCGACGTCCCCGCCCGCGCGCCGACGACATAGGCCAGCGCCCCGACCCCGATCGGCCCCAGCCACAACACCCAGTTGATCACGACCAGCATCGCATTGCCGATCGCCTGGAAAAACCCGGTCAGCCGCGCGCGCTCCTCGACCGGCAACCGCGTGATCGCAAAGGCGAACACGGTGGTGAACAGGATCATCGGCAGGAATGCGTCATTGACCGCCGACGCGATCGGGTTGGACGGCACCAAAGCGACGAGGAAGGCAGAGAAGGGCGGCACCTCTCCCGTCGGCGGCGCGCTGCCCAGCGCATCGCGCAGCGCGGCGGCAAGGTCTGCGCCCAGCGGAAATGCCGACAACAGCCCCAGCGCAATCGCCCCGCCCAGCGCCGACGAAATCCACAACAGTATGATGAAGGTGACGAACGCGCGCCCCGCCAGGCTGCTCGCCCGCGCCGCCTCCGCCGTCGCGGCGATCCCGGTGATCAGCAGCGACACGACCAACGGCACGATCGTCATCTGCAGCGCGTGCAGCCACATCGTGCCGATCGGCTGCGCCCAGTCGGCCACGATCAGCGCCCGCTCCGGCGCGATTGCGGCGGCGCCAACCCCGATGGTCAGCGCCAGAATGAGTGCAATGAAGATACGGGTTGCTTGCGACATGCTCGCCCTTGGAAAAAAGCGGCGCTATGACCGCGCCATCATAAGGGGCGCAACGTCGCAAAGCGGGCAGATATGGCAAGAAGATATTTCGGCACCGACGGAATCCGCGGCAAGACCAATGCCGGGCACATCACCGCCGCAATGGCGATGAAGATCGGCATGGCCGCGGGCAAGCACTTCCTGCGCGGCGATCACCGCCACCGCGTGGTGATCGGCAAGGATACGCGCCTGTCGGGCTATATGCTCGAAAGCGCACTCGTCGCGGGCTTCACCAGCGTCGGCATGGACGTGACCCTGGTCGGCCCGATGCCCACCCCCGCGGTCGCGATGCTGACCCATTCGATGCGCGCCGACCTTGGCGTGATGATCTCCGCCAGCCACAATCCCTATGGCGACAATGGCATCAAGCTGTTCGGTCCCGATGGCTACAAGCTGTCGGACGCGGATGAGGCCGCGATCGAGGCGCTGATCGACGCCGACATCCCGCTCGCCCCCTCCTCCGACATCGGCCGCGCGCGCCGCGTCGACGACGTCAAGGGCCGCTACATCCACTTCGCCAAGGCAACCTTCCCCGCCGAACTCAGCCTCGACGGGCTCAAGATCGTGGTCGATTGTGCCAATGGTGCTGCCTATCAGGTCGCGCCCTCGGCGCTGTGGGAACTGGGCGCCGAAATCGTCGCGATCGGCGTTTCGCCCAATGGCAAGAATATCAACGACCAGGTCGGCTCGACCGCACCGCTCACCCTGTGCGAGACGGTGGTCGCATCGGGCGCGCATATCGGCATCGCGCTGGATGGCGATGCCGACCGGCTGATCGTCGCGGACGAGCATGGCCAGGTGGTCGATGGCGATCAGCTGATGGCGGCAATCGCCGGTGGCTGGGCGCGGCAGGGGCGGCTGGCGGGCGGCGGGCTTGTCGCCACGGTGATGTCGAACCTCGGCCTCGAACGCCATCTCGCGGCGCAGGGCCTGGGCCTCGTCCGCACCAAGGTCGGCGACCGCCATGTCCTCGAACAGATGCGCGCCTCGGGCTATAATGTCGGCGGCGAACAGTCCGGCCACATCATCCTGTCCGATTATGCCACCACCGGCGACGGCCTGATCGCCGCGCTGCAGATTCTTGCCGAAATCGTCCGCGCGGGCGCCCCCGCCAGCGAAGTGCTGCACCGCTTCGACCCGCTGCCGCAATTGCTCAAAAATGTCCGCTTCTCCGGCGGCAAGCCGCTCGAACATGGCGCGGTACAGGACGTGATCGCCGCCGCCGAGGCCGAACTGGCCGGCACCGGCCGCCTCGTCATCCGCCCGTCGGGTACCGAACCGGTGATCCGCGTGATGGCAGAGGGCGAGGACATGGCGCAGGTCGAGGCGGTGGTCGATCGCATCTGCGACGCGGTGCGCAAGGCGGCGGCCTAGGGGTGGAGCCGGACTGGCAGCCCTTCCACACGCTCGACCTCGCCGCTGCGGGCCTGTTGCCCGATGGCTGGGCGGATCAGGTCGCGGCGCTCGCCGATGCGCCCGAACGGATCGCGATCATCGACGCGCCCGGCTGGAACTTCGCGATCGTCGAGGGTGATGTGCTGCGCGCCCGGCTGCCGTGGTTCTGGGCGCTGTATCACGGCGTTCTGCGCGATTTCGCCAGCACCAGCCTTGGTCAGCCGGTATTCGCCAGCAACCGGCTGAGCTCCGCGACCACGCTCAACATCCTGCGCGGCGGCGGTGCGACCAATGACTGGCATCGCGACGCCAATATCGTCACCGGCGTCTTCTACGCCGCGATCCCCGAAGGCGCGGGCACATTGTCGTTCCGCGACGGCGACGACCGCACCGCCACCCTCACGCCCCGCCCCGGCCTGTTCACCTGCTTCCCCGGCGCGGTCGAGCATCGCGTCGATCCGCTGCCCGAAGGCGGCGAGCGCCTCGCCATCGCCATGGTCTATCATGCCAGCCCGACCGACCAGCCGCCGGCCTTCGGCCGCGACGTCTATATATTCGAGGGCTAGGTTTACTCTGCAAGCTCCCCCACTCCGTTTGCCCTGAGCTTTCGAAGGGCCTGTCCTGAGCTTGTCGAAGGGCGATCTCCCGCCCTCGCTGAATTCAGCCTTCGTGCTTCGACAAGCTCAACACAAACGGGGTAGAACCAGGCCGAAAACCAGCCCAAGGACGTCACATGCTCGAAATGCGCCCCGACTGCGAACGCTGCGGCAGCGAACTTCCCGCCGATCAGGGCGGAGCGTTCATCTGCTCGTTCGAATGCACCTTCTGCGCCGAATGTGCCGATGACCTTGACGAAGCCTGCCCCAATTGCGGCGGCGAACTGCTCGACCGCCCGGCCCGCGTCGGCGACGCACTGAAGAAATACCCGGCCAGCACCGCGCGCCGCTTCAGCGGGAACGACAATTGACCCGTATCGCCATCATCGGCACCGGCGCGGTCGGCGCCAGCATCGCGGCGTGGCTGATCGCCGCGCCGGGCCATGACGTCACCCTGTGCGCGCGCACGCCATTCGCCACGCTGCGGGTGGAAACGCCCGAAAGCGTGCTCGAAAGCGCCCCGCGCCTGCTGACCGATCCCGCCAGCGCCAGCCCGGTCGATTGGGTGCTGGTGGTGACCAAGACCTATGACGCCCCCGGCGCGCAACTCTGGCTCGACCATCTGGTCGGCCCCGACACCCATGTCGCGATCCTGCAGAACGGGGTCGAACATTACAGCCGCTTCCCCAACCTCGACCCCGCGCGCATCGCGCCGGTGATCGTCGACATCCCCGCCGAACGCCGCGCCCCCGGCCAGGTCGTCCAGCGCCGCAACGGCAGCCTCACCGTCCCCGACGACGCCACCGGTCGCGCCTTCGCCGCACTGTTCGCGCACAGCCCGATCGAAACGGTCCTGACCAGTGACTGGCTCAGCGCCGCGTGGCGCAAGCTCGCGGTCAATTGCGCCGGCGCGGTCAACGCGCTCACCCTCCAGCCCGCCGGCATCGCCCGCGATGACGAAGCGGCGGAGCTGATGCGCGCGCTGATCCGCGAATGCATCGCCGTCGGCCGCGCCGTGGGCGCGACCCTCCCCGACGACCTGCCCGACCAGATCGTGAACGGCTATCGCAACGGCCCGGCGGATTCGATCAACTCGATCCACGCCGACCGCCTCGCCGGCCGCCCGACCGAAGCCGACGCCCGCAACGGCGTGATCGCCCGACTGGGCGCACAACATGGCATCGACACCCCGCTCAACCGCATGGCCGATGTGGTGCTGCGGATGAGTGGACCCGCCTACTAGGAGGCCCTGAGCAATTCCTCACCTGCCCCGCAGGGGAGGTGGCATTGCGAAGCAATGACGGAGGGGGCGTAGCTGCGATAAGCGATATGCCGGGGGCATATCGCAGCAGCGGAGCCGGCTTGCGAAGCAAGCCGTGGGCGCAGAGGGCGGAATTTTGCCGAGCTGTTCACGGCCGTCTGCGCGGCCGCCCCTCCACCACCGCCTTCGGCGGCGGTCCCCCTCCCCTGAGCAAGCTCAGGGGGGGGAATGATCCTCCACCCCGCCCTTTCCTACAGCCCCCCGCCTGTGCCATTGCAGGCCATGCCCCGCCCTGTCGCCTCCCCCCGACACACGCCCTTTTTCGTCAGCATCGTCCGGACATTCGCGCCATGAGCATCCCCCGCATCCTCATCATCGCCGGCTCCGATTCCGGCGGCGGGGCGGGGATTCAGGCCGATATCCGCACCGTCACCATGCTCGGCGGCCATGCGACGACCGCGATCACCGCGATCACCGCTCAGAACACGCTCGGCGTCACCGCCATCCACCCGGTGCCGGTCGATATCGTGCTGGCCCAGATCGACGCCGTGACCTCCGACATCGGCTGTGATGCGGTGAAGATCGGGATGATCGGATCGGCGGAGATCGCCCATGCCGTCGCCGACCGGCTGGAGGCGCTCGACTGCCCGATCGTGTTCGATCCGGTGATGATCGCCACCAGCGGATCGGTGCTCGCCGACCCGGAAACCATTGCCGCGTTCGAACGGCTGATGACCATCGCGTCGGTCGTGACCCCGAACGTGCCCGAACTCGCCGTGCTCGGCGGGCGACAGGCGGTGCTCGGCTATGGCTGCCACCTCGCCGAAAAGGGCGGGCACAAGGAAGGGCCGACGATCCTCGATCAGCTCTATGCGCCCAAGGACCGGCTGGTGATGGAGATCGAGGCGGAACGGATCGACACCCCCGACACCCATGGCACCGGCTGCACCTTCGCCGCCGCGCTCGCCACCGGCCTCGGCTCGGGCCTGTCGATCGGGGAGGCGTTCATTCAGGCGGTGCGCTTCGTCCGCCTCGCCATCCTCAACGCCCCCGGACTGGGCGAGGGCCATGGCCCGGTCGGCCATGCGCTCGGCATGGTGCCGTTCGACGTGGTCGATGAGGACGGTGGCGATGCCTGACCTCAGCTACGAACTGCGCCATGCCGTCCGCGGCCCGGTCGCTGGCGTGGACGAGGCCGGCCGCGGCCCGCTCGCCGGACCCGTCGTCGCCGCCGCCGTGATCCTCGATCCCGACTGCATCCCGCCGGGCATCGACGATTCAAAGGCGCTGACCGCCACCAAGCGCGCGGCGCTGTGCGAGGCAATCCTCGGCTGTGCCCGCGTCGGCATCGGCATCGCCAGCGTCGAGGAGATCGACCGGCTCAACATCCTGTGGGCGACGATGCTCGCGATGACCCGCGCGGTCGCCGCGCTCGACCTGCCGCCGGCCTATGTGCTGGTCGACGGCAACCGCTGCCCCGACTGGCCGCACGCCAGCGAGGCAGTGATCGGCGGCGACGCCCGCTGCCTGTCGATCGCCGCCGCCTCGATCGTCGCCAAGCACCGCCGCGACTGCATCATGGCCGAACTGGATGCGCTCCACCCCGGCTATGGCTGGGCCAGCAACAAGGGCTACGCCGCCCGCGTCCATCGGGAAGCGCTGCGCAATCTAGGCCCCACCCCCCACCACCGCCGCAGCTTTGCACCGGTGGCACAGGCGGAACTGAATTTCGGACCGATGGTCGACGCTCTTTGACATAAGGGAAAAGGCCCGCCGCCGCACCTGAGTGCAACGACGGGCCTCCTTTCCTCCCCAGGAAACTCTCTCTCTCTCGGGCTAGCCGCCGCGGCAAAGCCGCGTCGTCGGCCGGTCACCTTCGGCGCCGCCGGCCGGGCGTGCCGCGAGGTGGCCGTAGCTACGCTACGGCTGCCCGCGTCACGCCGCGAACTGATTCATCGTATTGTGAACCCCGCCCGCCTTCAGCGCGGCTTCACCGGCGAAATACTCCTTGTGATCGTCGCCAATGTCGCTGCCCGACATGTTCTGGTGCTTCACACAGGCAATGCCCTGCCGGATCTCCTGCCGCTGCACGCCCTTGACGTAGCCGAGCATCCCCATCTCGCCGAAATATTCCTTGGCGAGATTGTCGGTCGACAAAGCCGCGGTGTGATAGGTCGGCAGGGTGATGAGGTGGTGGAAGATGCCGGCCCGCGCCGCCGCGTCCTTCTGGAAGGTGCGGATCTTCTCGTCCGCCTCGTCCGCCAGCGGCGTACCGTCATAGTCGACGCTCATCAGCCTGGCCCGGTCATAGGGCGACACGTCGATCCCCTCCGCCGCCCAGGCATCGAACACCTGCTGCCGGAAGTTCAGCGTCCAGTTGAAGCTCGGCGAATTGTTGTAGACCAGCTTGGCGTTCGGAACGACTTCACGGATCCGGTCCACCATCGACGCGATCTGCTCGATATGCGGCTTCTCGGTCTCGATCCACAACAGGTCGGCACCATGCTGGAGCGAGGTGATGCAATCGAGCACGCAGCGATCGGCCCCGGTCCCCTCACGGAACTGGAACAGGTTCGACGGCAGCCGCTTGGGCTTCATCAGCTTGCCGCCGCGATTGATGACGACATCGCCATTGACGCCCGACAGGTCGGTGACCTCCTCGCAATCGAGGAACGCATTATACTGGTCGCCCAGATCGCCCGGCTCCTTGGAGTAGGCGATCTGCTTGGTCAGCCCGGCGCCGAGCGAATCGGTCCGCGTGACAATGATCCCGTCATCGACGCCCAGCTCCATGAAGGCGTAGCGACAGGCGCGGACCTTCGCGAGGAAGTCCTCATGCGGCACCGTGACCTTGCCATCCTGATGCCCGCACTGCTTCTCGTCGCTCACCTGATTCTCGATCTGGAGCGCACAGGCCCCGGCCTCGATCATCTTCTTGGCGAGCAGGTACGTCGCCTCGGCATTGCCGAAGCCCGCATCGATATCGGCGATGATCGGCACGACATGCGTCTCGTAACTGTCGATCGCATTCTGGATCCGCGCCGCCTCGACTTCGTTGCCGGCATCCCGCGCCGCATCGAGATCGCGGAACATCATCCCCAGCTCGCGGGCATCGGCCTGTTTGAGGAAGGTGTAGAGTTCCTCGATCAGCGCCGGGACGCTGGTCTTTTCATGCATCGACTGGTCGGGCAGCGGGCCGAACTCGCTGCGCAGCGCCGCGACCATCCAGCCGGAGAGATAGAGGTAGCGCCGCCTGGTGCTGCCGAAATGCTTCTTGATCGCGATCATCTTCTGCTGCGCGATGAAGCCGTGCCAGCAGCCGAGCGACTGGGTGTAGGCCGCCGGATCGGCGTCATAGGCCGCCATGTCGCGCCGCATGATCCCGGCAGTGTAGCGCGCAATGTCCAGGCCCGTGCGGAACCGGTTCTGCAGCCGCATGCGTGCCACCGATTCGGCATCGATGCCGTCCCAGCGTCCCTGTTGTGCGTCGATGGGCTTGGCGGCCCGGGCGATCTCGTCGTGATAGGTCATTGCGTCACCTCGCTTGGATTGCGAGTGTGACTATTCACTTTTTCTGCTGATTTCGGCCCAAATCGCCCTCTGAACCGGTCGCAAAGTCGTGTCGACGCATGGCAACCTTCGTTGTTTTGTAAATTTGTGACACTCCGAACGCAGCCGGAATCGTCATCAGCGAATCTTTTTCGCCACACCCCAAACCTAGTGCCTGTGGATAAGTTTCAGACTCAACATGTGGATAAGTCCCGAAATGTTCCGGCAAGTTAACGGAATCCAAAGCCTTTTCGTTAACCAATGTTTGCTTGACGGAGTCCGGCGTTCGTGGCGTTTCACCGGTTCAACGGGGTTTGGAGTGGTTAATGGGGGTCATCGAAAAGGTCGCTGAAGCGACGCGGACAGCGAACGAGCTTCGCACCCGCAGCTGGGTCGACGTGCTCCCGCTCGATTCGATCATCCAGCAGGATTGTATCGAAGCGATGCGCGCGCTTCCCGCCGCGTCGGTCGACATGATCTTCGCCGACCCGCCCTATAATCTCCAGCTCGGGGGCGATCTGGCGCGGCCCGACGGCAGCCATGTCGACGCGGTCACTGACGATTGGGACAAGTTCGATTCGCTGTCGGCTTACGACGCCTTCACCCGCGCCTGGCTGGCCGAGGCACGCCGCGTGCTCAAGCCGAACGGCACGATCTGGGTGATCGGCAGCTATCACAACATCTTCAAGGTCGGATCGGCGATTCAGGATCTGGGCTTCTGGATCCTCAACGACATCATCTGGCGCAAGGCCAACCCGATGCCCAATTTCAAGGGCACGCGCTTCACCAACGCGCATGAAACGCTGATCTGGGCGTCGATGGGCGAAAAGTCGAAATACACCTTCAACTATCGCAGCATGAAGACGCTCAACGACGAGCTTCAGATGCGCAGCGACTGGGAATTCCCGATCTGCGGCGGGCAGGAGCGGCTGAAGAAGAACGGCACCAAGGTCCACCCGACCCAGAAGCCCGAAGCGCTGCTCTATCGCGTCATGCTCGCCTGCACCAAGCCGGGCGACATCATCCTCGACCCCTTCTTCGGCACCGGCACCACCGGCGCGGTGGCCAAGCGGCTGCGCCGCCACTGGATCGGGATCGAGCGCGAAGGCAATTATGTCGAGGCGGCGCAGGAGCGCATCGCCGCCGCGCTGCCGCTCGACGAGAGTGCGGTCACAACGATGATGGCCCCGCGCCAGGCACCGCGCGTCGCGTTCGGCACGCTGATCGAAACCGGCTATCTCAAGCCCGGCACGGTGCTGAGCGACGCCAAGCGCCGCTGGCGCGCGGTGGTGAAGGCCGATGGCTCGCTGCTCACCGATTGCGGCGTGGCCGGATCGATCCACAAGGTCGGCGCAACGCTGCAGGGTGCGCCCTCCTGCAATGGCTGGACCTTCTGGCACCATGAGGGCGAGGGGCGGCTCCAGCCGATCGACAGCCTGCGCCAGACCTATCTGCTCGCGACACAGCCCTGATCCGCGCTAGAGCGGGCGCATGACCATCCCACCCGCCGCCCGCCTCTATCTCCGCCCGGTCGCGCCGGTCGACAGCCCGATCGGCTATGACGGACAGGTCGCCCGCCTCGCCGGGGGACTGAGCTGGTTCGCGGCCTATGAGCTGATCGCGGTCGAAGGCGGCCGTCGCGTCGCGCAGCAGCTGGTTCCGGTCGAGCGCCTGCCCGGCCTGCTCACCCAGCTGCCCGAGGCGCAGGCCGTTCGCCTTCGCACCCTTGCCGCCGCCATCTCCGCGCCGCGCCCGGTGATCCGCGCGGGTGAGCGGACGCTGCGGCTCGACCAGCCGTTGGTCGCCGGCATCCTCAACGTCACCCCGGACAGTTTCTCCGATGGCGGCAAGCATGGCGACGACCCCGAAGCGATTGCACAGGCCGGGTTCGACATGGGGCTGGCCGGCGCGTCGCTGGTCGATATCGGCGGCGAATCGACCCGCCCCGGTGCCGACCCGGTGTGGGAGGGCGATGAGATCAAGCGCGTGGTCCCCGTGATCGAACGGCTCGCCAAAGCCGGCGTCCCCGTATCGATCGACACGCGCAAGGCCGCGGTGATGGAGGCGGCGCTGACCGCAGGGGCGCATCTCGTCAACGATGTCGCCGCGCTCGCCTATGATCCGCGCGCAATCGAGGTCGTGGCCCGCGCCGCCTGCCCGGTGATCCTGATGCACTCGCCCGATCCGGCACAGTCACCCCATGGCGGCACCGGCTATCGTGATCCGTTGATCGAAGTGTTCGACTGGCTGGAAGCGCGGATCGCGGCGGTGGTCGCGGGCGGCGTCCAGCGCAGCAACATCGTGATCGATCCCGGCATCGGCTTCGGCAAGTCGCTCGCCGACAATCTTGCGCTGATGAACGGCCTGACGCTGTTCCACGGCATGGGCCTGCCGGTCATGCTGGGCGCGAGCCGCAAGCGCATGATCGGCGCACTGGATCACGAAGCGCCGGTCGAACGGCGGCTCGGCGGATCGCTGGCGCTGGCGCTCAAGGGCGCTGAGGCTGGCTGTCAGCTGCTGCGCGTCCATGATGTGCCCGAGACGGTTCAGGCGGTGCGGGTGTGGCGCGGCATGAAGGATCACGGACTGGTCGGCCAGCCCGCCTGACCTCAATTCAGCGGGCCGGGTCGGGTGCGCTGATCGACATAGGTGCGCTGGACGTTGAACGCGCTGACCCGGCCGTCGCGAAAGCGGTCGCGGCGGCGTTCGGCTTCGGCCCCGATCTTTTCGAGGCTTTCGACCAGATCGTCGAGGTTGCGGCGGTGTTCGGCCGGGGTCGCATCGGCGCATTCGTCCATGCACGCGGCAACCAGATCGGGGACGCGGCGGCGAATCACATTCGCCCAGTCGACCGCATCGGTTGCCAGCGCATCAGCATCGGCAATGGCGAGCAGACGGGTGCAGCTGGTACGTGCGGCCGCGACCCGGCTCACCGCCCAGTCCGCCTCGGACGCCGCGCGCGTCCACGCCGCTTCCAGCGGATCGGCTGGTGCAGCGGCGCGCGCACGGCGCAGGCGATAGGAATCGCGCTTCGACCGCAGCAGCCGGATCCCGAACCATGCACCGATCGCCGCGCCGCCGACCACGACCAGCACCACCCCGGCAAAGGCGAGGACCAGAAGTGCAACGGCAATGAGCAGAAAACGCAGCATCACGCGACTATATGGGATGCGCGGCCCGCTTCGCCAGTGTTGCAACCGCCCCTTCCCCGCTTTCGCGCGAAGCCGGCGGTGCGCTTATCGCAGCATTGCGGTCGCGGTTCGGGCAGAACAGCGAGTCATGCGCCTCAGGCGGCGTTCTGATCGATCCCCAGCTCGCCGAGCTTGCGATAAAGCGTCGACCGCCCGATGCCCAGGCGGCGGGCCACTTCGGTCATGCGTCCGCGATAATGGCCAATGGCAAGCCGGATCACATCCGCCTCGATCTCTTCCAGCGCGCGCAGATTTCCGTCGGGCCGGAACAGCGTCACTCCCGCTCCCTGTGCCGCACCGCCATGCGCCGGGGCACCAGTTGACGAGCGGCCTCCGGCAAGCTGGGCGATCTGCGGAAAATCGGCGCGGGTCAGCGCGTCGCCGTCGCACAGCACCGCCGCGCGGAACAGTGCATTCTGCAGCTGGCGCACATTGCCCGGCCAGTCATAACCACCCAGCAATGCCAGCGCATCGTCGGTGATGCCCAATGGCCGCAGACCGGGCTGCTCCGCGATCCGGGCGAGCAGATGGCGCGCGAGCGGGGCGATATCGCCGGCCCGGTCGCGCAATGGCGGGATCGTGACCTGGACGACGTTGAGGCGGTAATAGAGATCCTCGCGGAAACGACCGGCCTCGACTTCGGTCAGCAATGTCTTGTTGGTCGCCGCGATCACGCGGACATCGACCTGACTCGCATGGCGCGCACCGATCGGCTGGACCTCGCCCGACTGGACCACGCGCAGTAATTTGACCTGCGCCTCCAGCGGCATTTCGCCGATTTCGTCGAGGAAGATGGTGCCGCCATCGGCCTCCTGAAACCGCCCGATCTTGCGTTCGAACGCGCCGGTAAAGGCGCCCTTTTCGTGCCCGAACAGTTCGGATTCGACCAGATTGGCGGGGATCGCGCCGCAATTGACGCGGACGATCGGCTTGGTGTGGCGCGGGCTGGCGGCGTGGATCGCCTCGGCCACCACTTCCTTGCCGACCCCGCTTTCACCCTCGATCAGCACCGGCACGCGCGCGCGCGCCGCCTTCGCTGCAATCGCCAGCGCGGCCCGGAACTGGGGCGCCGACCCGACAATCTCGTCAAAGGCAAGATGTGCCGACATTTTCTCGGTCAGCGGACGCAATTCGCCCACGACCTTCGCCCCCACTGCACAGTCCAGCGCGGCGAGCAGCCGTTCGGCCGCCAGCGGCTTCACCAGAAAATCGGTCGCCCCTGCGCGCATTGCACTGACCGCAGCGGCGACCGATCCATTGGCGGTGAGCAACAGGATCGGCAGCATCGGCCGATTGACGCGCAGCTCGGCGATCAGCGACGCCGAATCCGTATCCGGGGCCCAGCTGTCGAGGATGATCGCATCAAGCGCCATGCCGTCCGGTGTACCCAATGTCGCGACTGCCGTGTCATGATCGCTGGCAAAGATCGTGCGCCATCCGCGCCGCGCCGCAATTGCAGCGATCAGCTGGCGCTGCGCCGGCTCCTCGTCGATCAGCATCAGCTGGCGCTGCCCGTTGCGCGTCATCAAAAATCCCCCAACCTGTCCCGGCTGTCCCTGTTTCGATCACTTGCATAAGCGAGACGGGTAAAGACGGGCTTAAGCGTCACTAAAGCGCACAGGGGTTGAGGGGCGGGCAGCGGCTGTCTAAGACAGGGTTCAGAAGAGCGTTACGAGGGGAATGCGCATGGCCCAGAGCGGCGACATGAAGGCACATGAAGCGACCTATGGCGGGTTCATGCGCCTGTTGAAGGTCGGGACGATCCTGAGCGTGATCGTCGCTGCGTTCGTCATCTGGCTGATCGCTGCCTGACGTGAAGATCGCAGTCCTCAAGGAATCCGCCGCCGGAGAGCGGCGCGTCTCCGCCACACCGGAAACCGTCAAGAAATTCGTTTCGCTCGGCGCCACTGTCGCCGTCGAAAGCGGAGCAGGTGACACCGGTTTCCTGAGCGATGCAACCTTTGAAGCGGCGGGCGCGACGATCGGCTCGCGCGCCGATGTTCTGGCCGATGCCGATATCGTGCTGGGCGTGCAGGGTCCCGACCCCGCGACGCTGGCCGGGATCAAGCCGGGTGCGTGGCTGGCGGCGGGGCTGAACCCGTTCGGTGAGCGCGCGCGCGTCGATGCCTATGCCGCGCTGGGGATCGAGGCGCTGGCGATGGAGTTCATGCCGCGCATCACCCGTGCGCAGTCGATGGATATCCTGTCGTCCCAGTCGAACCTGGCGGGGTACAAGGCCGTGCTCGACGCCGCGTCCGAATATGGCCGCGTCTTCCCGATGATGATGACCGCGGCGGGCACCGTGTCCGCTGCCAAGGTGTTCGTCATGGGCGTCGGCGTTGCCGGGCTTCAGGCGATCGCCACCGCCCGCCGCCTCGGCGCGCAGGTGTCGGCGACCGACGTGCGCAGCGCGACCAAGGAGCAGATCCAGTCGCTCGGCGCCAAACCGATCTTCGTGGAGAATGTCGCGGGGATCGAGGGCGAAGGCTCGGGCGGCTATGCCACCGAGATGAGCGACGAATACAAGGCCGCTCAGGCCGAGCTGGTCTCGTCGCATATCGCCAAGCAGGACATCGTCATCACCACCGCACTGATCCCGGGCCGCCCCGCGC
>CAYMUJ010000058.1:0-6741 GCA_964393565.1 uncultured Stakelama sp.
TTACCAGAAGAAGTTGCGGATCGCCCGGACGACGATGCCGCGACGGGTGTCGACCAGCAGCACGTCGTCATAGTGACGTACCCAGCGCTGATAGCGGCCGGCCGGGGGCAGGCGGTAGCGCCACGGATCGGCGATGAAGTAGCGGCTGCCATAATAGGTCGGGGCGATGCGAACGCCGGTGCGGAAGCCCTGATAGCGGAACGGCGCACGCCAGCCGCCACGGGCATAGACACCGCGATTACGCTCACGCCAGCCACGCCAGTCGTCATTGCCCCAGCGGCGATCGCGGTCACGCAGGGCTTCGCGATATTCGCGGCGCTCCTCACGCACGTCGCGTTCTTCACGGCGGATGTCGCTGCGGTCGCCATAGCGGCGCGCTTCGCGCAGCTCGCGCTGTTCCTCACGCAGATCCTGGCGCTCGCGGCGCACGTCGCGCTGCGACTGGGCGCTGGCGGCCGGCATCATGACCGGCATGGCGACTGCGGCGATCAGCGCGGTTGCGATGAATTTCCTCATTACGTCCTCCTTCGACATGGCCCCGTAACGGGGCATGAAGAGACAGTAGGACGTGGGGACTGAACGGCGCGGGAACGTGTAATTCAGCGGAATGAAAGGGAAATTACGGCCCTTCGCCCGGGCCGCCACCGGTGCCGGGCGCGCCGACGGTGCCGATATTGCCGAACAGATCCTCAAAGAAGCCGCGCTTGCGGCCCAGCGTCGGGGTCTTTTCACCCGACGGGTTGATCGAGGCGATCTGTTCCGCCCCGGTGCGCGTCACTTCGGTAACATTGCCGGCCGCGTCGAAGCGGATGAGCAATGTCGTCTGTTCCTTTGCGCTGGGGTTGTTGAAGGCGAAATTGCGGGTCTGACGACCGACATAATACCATTCGCCTTCGTTGAACTGACTGGTCAGTGTCGGTTTGCCCAGCGTGGCGAGCACCGATTCGCGATTGTCGACGCCGGGCTGGACCGAGTTGATCAGATCGGCATCGACCACATAGCCCTGATACCCCCGTATCGGCTTCACACAGGCACTGGTGCCGAGCAGGAGCGTGCCGCATACAGCGACGGTCAGGATACGGGCGGACGTCATCAAACTCACTCTCCCCAACGGGCATGGCCGCGCATTGCATCGCGCGCCGATCCACTCAATATGCGGGGCGGCTCCGGCAAACAAGCGCCGAGAGACAATTGGAGCGAGACGATGCGATTGTGGGACAGGCTGACCGGGCGCAAACCGGAGAACCCGGCGGCTGCGCTGTATCAGGCGGTGGTGGCGCGCGGACGCGAACCGCATTGGTATGAGGCTGGCGCGGTGCCCGATACGGTCAATGGCCGGTTCGACATGATCGCCAGCGTGCTCGCCATGGTGATGCTGCGGATCGAGCATGATGCCGAGGCGGCCGAGACGACCGCGCGGCTGACCGAGTGCTTCGTCGACGACATGGACGGGCAGCTGCGCCAGATTGGGATCGGCGACGTCGTGGTCGGCAAGGGCATCGGCAAGATGATGGCGCTGCTTGGCGGGCGGATCGGGGCGTATCGCGATGCGCTGGCCGACGGGGCGGAACGGCAAGCCTTTTCCGACGCGCTGCTCCGCAACCTTTATCGCGGCGAGCATCCGGGGGATGCGGCGCTGGCACATTCGGCGGAGGGGCTGCGGGTGTTGTATGGCGCGCTTGCGGGGGTGCCGCATGATGCGCTGCTGACGGGGCGGCTGGCGTGATTGCGCCCGAATTTTCGCGGCCGCAGCGGCTGGACGCGATCGGCAGGGGCGAGCATCGCGTCGAGATTTCCGCCGATTCCGGCGAGTGCGCGGCGCTGGCGCGGCGATTTGCCCTGATCGCGATCGACCGGCTCAATGCGGCGATGACGGTGCATCGCGACGCGACGGGGGTGGTGGCGCGCGGAACACTTAATGGCGCGGTGGTGCAGGCGTGCAGCGTCACTGGCGACCCGGTTCCGGCGCAGATCGTGGAAGACTTCACCATCCGCTTCCTGCCTGAAGGCACGGTCGAGGGGGATGAGGTCGAGCTGTCGGACGAGGAGTGCGACACGGTTTTCTACACCGGCGGGGCGATCGACCTGGGCGAGGCGGCGGCAGAGACGCTGGCGCTGGCGCTCGACCCGTTCCCGCGCAGTGCGGGGGCGGAAGCCGCCCTGCGCGACGCGGGGGTGCTGGCCGAGGATGAAACCGGGCCCTTTGCCGCGCTGGCGAAGCTCAGGAAACAGCCTGAATAGGCGCTGGCGCCAGGTTTCAAAGCGGATGCGCGGTGGTCCGCCCGAACCGGATCGCGAACATGGCCTTATCCTTGCCGCTTTGCGGCCACGCGGTTCCGGTCTATCTTGGGCCAAATCCCGTTGAGGCACGTATGCGTATGATCCGTCCCATCCTTCAGGTTTCCGCCGCTGTCGGCGCGCTTGCGCTGATCCCCGTCACCACCGGCGCGATGGCGAGTGTCGATACGTCAAGCTATCGCGAGCTGGATACGTTCATGGACGTCTACACGCGGATCAAAGCGGCCTATGTCGACAAGGTCGATGACAAGACGCTGATCAAGGGCGCGATTGACGGCATGCTTGCCAGTCTCGACCCGCATAGTTCCTACGCCGACGGGATCGACTATGACAATCTTCAGATCCAGACGAGCGGAAGCTATGGCGGACTGGGCCTGTCGGTCACGATGGAGGACGGGGCGGTCAAGGTGATTACCCCCACGGAGGATACCCCGGCGTGGAAAGCGGGAATCAAGGCCGGCGACTTTATCACCCATCTCGACGGCAAGCTGATCTATGGCGGCACGCTGGATGAGGCGATCGTCCAGATGCGCGGGCAACCGGGGACCAGGATCACGCTGCGGATCGTGCGCCCGGGCCGCGACAAGCCGTTCGACGTCGAACTGACCCGCGAAACCATCGTGCAAAAGGCGGTGAAGTGGGAGGTGCAGGACGGCATCGGCATCCTCAACATCAACACCTTCAGCGCGACCACTGCGGCGGACATGCGCGCCGGCATTGCCGCGATCGAACAACAGCTTGGCGGCAAGCCCAAAGGCTATGTCATCGACCTGCGCGGCAATGGCGGTGGCCGGCTTGACCAGGCGATCGAGGTCAGCGACGCATTCCTGACGCATGGCGAAATAGTGTCGCAGCGCGGACGCGAAGAGAGCGATATAGAGCGCTGGTATGCCAAGGCCGACGATCTTGCCCGCGGCGTGCCGCTGGTCGTGCTGGTCGATGCCGGCACCGCGTCCGCGTCGGAAATCGTCGCCGGTGCGCTTCAGGATCACCATCGTGCGCTGGTTCTGGGCGAAAAGACGTTCGGCAAAGGATCGGTCCAGTCTCTGCTCAAGCTCGGCCCGCGCACCGAACTGCGCCTGACCACCGCGCGCTATTACACCCCTTCGGGCCGGTCGGTGCAGGAGGGCGGGATCGAACCCGATCTGGCCGTGCCGCAGATTTCCGACCCCGATTACAAGACCCGCCCGGTGTTCCGCGAAGCGGATCTGCGCCGCCACCTGATCAACGAGACCAAGGTCGATAACGCGGTGCTGGAAGAAGATACCAAGACCGATCCGCGCTTTGTCGCCACCCCGGCCGAGCTGGAGAAGAAGGGGATCAAGGACTTCCAGCTCCATTACGCGCTGCAGACCATCGCCCGCACCGCTGTACCCGTGCGCGTCGCCGCAGGCGGTGCCGCCAAGGCCGGCAAGCGCTGAGGTCCGCAATGACGCCGAACCGTACCGCGCAGGCACTCGCCCTGCTCATTCCGCTCGCGCTGATCGGCGGCGCTCTGACCAGCCAATATGGCTTTGGCCTGTTCCCGTGCGAAATGTGCATGTGGCAGCGCTGGCCGCATTACACTGCGATCGGGCTGGCGCTGCTGTCCTTCCTCGTCGCGCCCGCGCGCACGCCCTTGGTCTGGCTGGCCACGCTCGCCATCGCGGTGAGCGGGGCGATCGGTGCGTTTCATGCCGGGGTCGAATATGACTGGTGGGAGGGGCTGACCCAATGCGCCACCCATTTCGGCGGAGAGGGCAGCGCGCTCGACCGGATCATGAACGCGCCGCTAGTGCGCTGCGACGTTGCACCCTGGGATCTTTTCGGAGTGTCACTTGCCGGATGGAATGCGATCTTTTCGCTCGGTGGTGCGTTGGTGATCGCGATTCTGTTGCTGAAGGGCCGTAAGACGTGAAGTGGAAACCCGGAGACCCCCGCCGCGACATCGACTCGATGATCCGGGTCGACCAGGCCGGTGAATATGGCGCGACCCGCATCTATGCCGGGCAGCTTGCGGTGATGGGCGATCGCCACGACATGGCGCGCGCGATTTCGGGCATGGCCAATCAGGAAGAACGGCACCGCGCCTTTTTCGACGCGCTGATCGCGCGCCGCGGCGTCCGCCCGACCGCGCTGCAGCCGATCTGGAATGTCGCGGGCTTCGCAATGGGCGCGGCGACCGCAGCAATCGGCCCGGCGGCGGCGATGGCCTGCACCGTCGCGGTCGAAACCGAAATCGACCTTCATTATCAGGAACAGCTCGAGGCGCTGGGTGAGGATGATCCCGAACTCGCCGCCGCCGTCGCCGAATTCCGTGCCGAAGAACTGGAACACAAGGACAGCGCACTGGCGGCGGGGGCGGAAACGGCCCCGGCATACCCATTGCTCGCGGGGGCGATCCGTCTGGCCTGCAAGACCGCGATTGCGGTGTCGAAGCGGCTGTAAGCTGCCAAGGAGTCGATGACATGAAGACGATCCTGCTGACCCTCGCCACCGCCGCATCGGCGCTGACCCTGCCCGCACTTCCGGCCACGGCGCAGAACGGCGTGCTGATCCTCTATGGTCCCGAAGAAAAATGCCCGACCAACGCCGATGGCGAGGAGATCGTGATCTGCGTCCGCCGCCCGGCCAATGAACGCTTCCGCATCCCCAGCGAACTGCGCGATACCGAAGTTTCGCCGCAGCGCGAAAGCTGGGCGGTGCGCCAGCGTTCGGCGCTGACCGCGGGCGACACCGGCATCGGCAGCTGCAGCGCGGTCGGCCCCGGCGGCGGAATCGGCTGCAGCACGCGCGAGATTCAGGCCGGCAAGGCCGAGGCGGATGCGCGGAAAAAGGCGGAGAAGGTCCTGCCGGACTGACGCTAACGCCTCGACGCGACACCCGTTTGCCCTGATGATCGGGTCGCCAAAGCCCCCGGCTTTGGCTGAAGCGTCCGGGGGACGTTTCTCCTGATCATTATCGCAGGGCGACTCCAACACTCCAGAGAGTTCAGTAACCGTGCTTCGACAAGCTCAGCACAAACGCTTGTTGGGTGCGCCACCGCAACGCTGGCACGTCCCCGCGCTGCTGTTCGCGCTGGTCTGGCTGTCCTGCATCTGGTTCGGCTCCTGGGCGTTCAATCCGAACAGCGCCACGCGCATCCTTGCCGCCACCGCGATCGTCGAAACCGGCAGCGCGCGGATCGATCCCTATGGCGCGATGACGATCGACAAGGCGCAGTTCGACGGCCATCTCTATATGGACAAGGCGCCGGGCATGACCCTGATGGCGCTGCCCTTCGTCGCGGCGACCAACTGGGTGACGCAGCAGACCAGCGCCGATGTGCCGCACCAGTTATTCGATCCTGACGCTGAAGCATTTCTGCGCCTGAGGATGCGGGTCGCCATCGCCGGGATCGGGGCGGTGCTGACCGCACTCGCGGCAGTCGCGCTGCTGGACCTCGGGACCGGCATCGGCGGCAGCCGTGCGGCGGGGCTGTTCGCGAGCATCGGTTTCGCGCTCGGCACCACCGTCTGGGGCTGGACGACGACCTGGTTCGGCCATGCCGCCGCGACCTCGCTTATCGCCATTGCGCTCTGGGCCGTGTGGCGCGGAACGCGCGGCGGCCTCGCGCCCCGCTATGCGCTGATCGCCGGCCTCGCGCTCGGCTGGGCGGTGGTGGTGGAGCATGGCGCGGTGCTGCTCGGCGCGCCGGTCGCGCTCTGGGCATTATGGCGCATCCGCGACGCGGACCGCGCCGTTCAACTCCGGACCATCGCGCTTGCCATCGTTGGCGGAGTCATCGCCGCCATCCCGCTCTTCGCCTACAACCTCGCCACCTTCGGCCATCCCTTCACCACCGGCTATTCGGGCGTGGTCGGCTTTGAAGGCATGAAACAGGGGCTGTTCGGCCTGACCTATCCCAAGCTGGATATCCTCTATGAACTCCTGTTCGGCAAACGGCGCGGGATCATCTGGGTCGCGCCGATCCTGGTCCTCGCCCCGTTCGGCATCTGGAGCCTGTTGCGCGATCCCGCCCGGCGCGACATCGGCGTGCTGGCGGCGGGCGGCGCGCTCGCCTGTTTCCTCTACCACTCGGCCTATGTCTATTGGGACGGCGGCAACGCCACCGGTCCGCGTCACGCGCTCCCGGCGATCGCCTATCTCGCCATCGGCCTCGCCGCCTATTGGGGCAGCGCCAGCCGGGTCGAGCGCGGCCTTGGCCTCGCCTTTTTGACCGCCAGCGTCGCGCTCAACCTGATCATCGCCGCGGTCGATATCCAGGCCCCGGCCCAGTTTGCCGCACCGCTGACCGATCATATCCTGCCGGGCTTCCTCACGTTCAGTCTGCGGACCATCCCGAACGAGTTCTGGGACTGGTCGCCGGGCGCCGGATTTGTGATCTACCTGCTGCTGGCGACGATGCTTGCCACGCTGCTCGCCCGCGCCTGTCGCCGCAGCATATCGGCCTGACGGGTCACG
>CAYMUJ010000058.1:6841-16075 GCA_964393565.1 uncultured Stakelama sp.
GCCTCTTGGTGAGGATGATGTTCAATCCAGCAACTGCGCCAGATCGACCGGGCGGCCCTGGCGGCGCAGTTCGATGGTGACGCGCGGAGCGTCGCGGCGGGGCGCGCGGCCGACCGTGCTGCCCTGGCTCAGCGGATCGCCGACCTTGACCAGCATCGTGTCGAGCCCGGCGATCAGCGAGGTCCAGCCGCCACCATGATCGACGATCACGATATTGCCGTAACGGCGGAAGCGCCCGGCATAGATGACGCGGCCAGCGGTCGGCGCGACGACCTCAGCGCCCGGCGCGGTGGCAAGGGTCAGTCCGCGTGCACGCACGCCGGTGTCGGACAGCTCGCCAAGGCCCGTAACGACGGTTCCTGCGACGGGCAGGCGATAGGGCGGCGGGCCGGAACGTGCCGGAGCGACCGGCGCCTCGCCCTCGGTCGGACGGGGCAGCGGGCCGGGGAGGGCGGCGAGCGCGGCCTGGGTCTCGGCGGCCTCGCCCATCACGTCCATCTGGTCGACCAGATCGCGCGCCTGTTCGCCCAGCGCCAGCGCGCGATCGGATTCGAACATCGCCTCTCGCCGGTAGCCGACCGATTTGAGGCGGTGTTCGCCCTCGGCGCGGACCAAGGCGAGCCGGTCGGACTGGAGCCGCGCGCGGCCATCGGCGAGGCTTTTGGCCGCCAGCTGTGCGCCGTCGCGCAGGCGGCGGGTGCGCGCGATCTCGTCGCGGATATTGGCGGTGCGGGCGCGCATCGCGGGGGTCACGGCCCCCAGCACCGCGCGGACATGCACGATATCGGCGGTCGATCCCGGCTGCACCAGCCCGAGCACCGCCGGGCGCCGCGCGAGCGATTGCAGCGCCGCCATCAGCCGCGTGATCGGCCCCTGTTGCTCGACCAGCCGGGTGCGTTGCTGTCCCAGCATCCGGTCGACCACCGCGATGCGTGCGCGCGCGGCGACGATCTCCGCCTCCGCCGCCTGAATGCTCGCGGCGATCGCGGCTTCGCGGGTGCGGGCGCGCCGGGCCTCGTCGCGTTCGGCGGCGGCGGCGCGCTGCAGGCGTTGTGCGCGGGCTTCGGCATCCCTGGCCGCCTTGCTCGCGGCGTCGAGCTGCGCGCGCTGTTCGATCAGCGACGGTGTCTGCGCGGGGAGCGCGGCGATGCCCACCGATGCAGTTGCGACGATTGCCGCGACAAGGGCGATGCGGCGCATCATCCCTCGCGATGATAGGGGTGGTTGGCGAGGATGCTGGTCGCGCGCCAGAGCTGTTCCGCCAGCATCGCGCGCGCCATCATGTGCGGCCAGGTGGCGCGGCCATAGGAGATCAGCAGATCGGCCTGCGCGCGCGCGGCATCGTCAAAGCCGTCGGCGGCGCCGATCAGGAAGCGTGTCTCTCGCACCCCGTCCTCGCGCCACGCCTGGATGCGTTCGGCAAAGACGCGCGAGGGGAGGTTCTCGCCCTTTTCATCGAGCATCACGATGCGCGTGCCGGGTTCGACCACGGGCATCTTGCCGCCCGTGTCGGGCAGTTCGGTGACCCGGGTCGGCAGCGTCACCCGCTTGAGATAGCGGTCGACCAGCTCCGCTTCCGGGCTGCGACCAATGCGTCCGCGGGCGACGATGTGGAGCAGCATGGAAGCGGACCGCAGCGAACGTCAGATCACGCGGTGCCGGCGGGCGCGCTGTCGCCAAATGCCCACATGCGTTCGAGATTGTAGAAGGTGCGGACTTCCGGGCGGAACAGGTGGACGATCACGTCACCGGCGTCGATCAGCACCCAGTCGGCGGTCGGCAGCCCTTCGATACGGGGGTTCTGGCCGCGCTCGGCCTTGATCTTCTCGGCCAGCTTCTGGGCCATCGACGCGACCTGACGGGTCGAGCGGCCGGAGGCGACGACCATATAGTCGGCGATGCTGCTCTTCCCCGCGAGCGGGATCGAGACGGTTTCGACCGCCTGATCGTCGTCGAGCGAGCTGAGGACCAGTCGATGCAGCGCCTCGGCATCCGGGGCGACGGTGCCGCTGGCGGCCGGGGTGGCATCGAGGTTAGGGGAAGCGGGCAAGAGGACTCCTGGGTTCGGGTGTATCGGGGTTAGTGCGAATTGGGATCGGGCGGCGTGCGGCCAGTGACAAGGGTCCGGTGCCAGCCGGGATCGGCGGCGCGGATGCGGGTCGCCGAAGTCGGGTCGGGGCGGAAGCGCAACAGCACCAGGGCCGGCAAACTCCACTTCGTCCAAGTCTTCGCCTGGCGTGCGGGCCGCACGAAACGCCGCAGCCAGCTCATTGCGGGGCTCGCATGAGCAGTACGATCATAGCCCGGACGCGCGATCACCGCAATCGGAACCTGTCGCGCGATTTTTCGCCAGCCGCGCCACTGGTCGAATTGCGCCAGATTGTCGCTGCCCATCAGCCAGATGAACTGGTGGCGGGGATAGAGGCGGGGCAGCTTGGTCAGCGTGTCGACGGTATAGCGGGTTTTGAGCCGTTTCTCGACCGCCGTAGGGCGGATCGGGGCGTGGCGTGCCATTGCGCGGGCCGATGCCAGTCGGGCCGAAAAGGGGGCCATGCCCGCCTTTTCCTTCAGCGGATTGCCGGGCGACACCATCCACCACACTTCGTCCAGCTGCAGCGCGCGCAGGGCATGGAGCGAAATCGCACGATGGCCGCGATGCGCGGGATTGAACGACCCGCCGAGGAGTCCGATGCGTTTCAAGGACGCGCCTGACCGCTCCCGCGCACCACCCATTTGTAGGTCGTCAGCCCCTCCAGCGCGACCGGGCCGCGGGCGTGGAGGCGGCCGGTGGCGATGCCGATTTCGGCGCCCAGCCCGAACTCGCCGCCATCGGCGAACTGGGTGGAGGCGTTCCACATCACGATCGCGCTGTCGACGCCATTGAGGAAGCGTTCGGCGGTGGCGGCGTCTTCGGTGAGGATCGCGTCGGTGTGGCGGCTGGAATGGCGGGCGATATGCGTCATTGCGCCGTCGACCCCGTCGACCAGCGCGACCGACAGGATCGCGTCGAGATATTCGGTGTCCCAATCCTCAGCCGTTGCGGGCAGCGTGCGCGGCTCGATCGCCTGAATCGTCGCATCGCCGCGCAGTTCGCACCCGGCATCGGCGAGCGCCTCCAGCACGGGCAGCGGATCGGCAAAGCCGCGGTCGATCAGCAGCGTCTCGGTCGCGCCGCAGATGCCGGTGCGGCGGAGCTTGGCATTGAGCGCGAGCCGGATCGCCATGGCCGGGTCGGCGGCACGGTCGATATAGGTGTGGCAGATGCCGTCGAGATGCGCGAGCACGGGCACCCGCGCCTCTTCCTGCACGCGCGCGACCAGGCTCTTGCCGCCGCGCGGGACGATCAGGTCGATCGCGCCATCCGCCTTGAGCATCGCGCCCACGGCGGCGCGATCGGTGGTCGGCACCAGCTGAACCGCGTCGGCGGGGAGACCTGCCTCGGCCAGACCGCGCGCGAAGGCGGCGTGAATCGCGCGATTGCTGTGCGCCGCTTCGGACCCGCCGCGCAGGATCGCGGCATTGCCGCTCATCACGCACAGGGCGGCGGCGTCGGCGGTGACGTTGGGGCGGCTTTCATAGATGATGCCGATCACTCCGATCGGTACGCGCACGCGGCTGAGCTTGAGGCCATTGGGACGCTCGCTCGCGTCGATCACTGCGCCGACCGGATCGGTCAGCGCCGCCACCGCCTCGACCCCCGCAGCCGCGCCCTCCAGTCGCGCCGGATCGAGCCGCAGCCGGTCGAGCAGCGCGCTCGACAGCCCGTTTGCCGCACCCGCTTCGACATCGCGGGCATTGGCGGAAAGGATCGCCTCGGCATCGGCGCGCAATGCGGCGGCGGCGGCGCGCAGGCCGGCGGCCTTGGCGGCGGTCGGCAGGCCGGCCAGTGTTGTTGCAGCGGTGCGGGCGCGGGCACCCATGGTGGCGATCAGAATTTGCGCATGGTCTTCCATGCTGCCCGGCTATCACGACATGCGCGCAAAGTCCCTATCGCGTACGCTTTTTCGAGCTGATAGATGAACTTCATGGGGGAATTCGACGCAGCCGGGGATCTGGTCACGGGGACGTTGCTTGGCCATGCGGTCGAGCGGACGGGCGCGCATGGCGGCGAGAGCCATGGCGGTATCTGTCTGAACTGCGGGACGGATCTGATCGGTCCGCATTGCCATCGCTGCGGCCAGGTCGGGCATGTCCACCGCACGATCGGCGCGATCTGGCACGAAATCCTGCACGGCGTCGTGCATTTCGAGGGCAAGCTGTGGAACACATTGCCGCTGCTGACCTTTCGCCCCGGAGAGCTGACCCGCCGATATATTTTTGGCGAGCGCGCGCATTTCGTGTCGCCGATGGCGATGTTCCTGTTTTCGGTCTTCACCATGTTCGCGGTGATGCAGATCATGGGCGTGTCGCCCCCGGCTGAAATCGGCGGCAGCGCGCAGTTCCGTTCCGGGTTGGAGACTGGTTGGACCGAATCGGCGCTGGAGAATGCGCGCGCCACCCGCGCTCAGCTGAAGCCGGGTGAGCCCAGGGCCGTTGTGCTGGACCGTGAGATCGCAAGCCTGTCCCAGGATCTGGCGGAACAGCGCCGTGCGCCGGTACCGCGCGGCGGCACTGTCGTACAGCGCGTCAAAACCGGCTGGCCGCGCCTGGACAAGGGGATTGCAAAGGCTGAGCAGAACCCCGGCCTCGCGCTCTACAAGCTGCAGACCAACAGCTACAAGTTCAGCTGGGCGCTGATCCCGCTGTCGATCCCGTTCGTGTGGCTGCTGTTCCTGTGGAAGCGGCAGTATAAGGGGTATGACCACGCGGTCTTCGTGACCTATTCGCTCGCCTTCATGTCCTTGCTGTTCATCGGCCTGATGATCGCATCGGCGCTGGGGGTCGGCGGCGATGTGATCGCGTTGGTCGCGATTTTCGTCCCGCCGGTGCACATTTTTTTCCAGATGAAGGGCGCCTATCGCCTGCGCTGGTGGAGCGCCGGACTGCGCACCTTCGTGCTGCTGCACCTCATCAGCTTTGTCGTGCTGATCTTCAGCCTGTTGCTGCTGGGTCTGGGCCTGCTGGGCTGAGGTTCAGCCTTTGCAGGGGAAGCGTCGCTTCATCATCGCGTAAAAGGCCGATTTGACGCTCATGCCACGCTGGGCGGCCGGGATTTTCTCGAACTCGGCGAGCAACTCGTTGCTGCCGATCCTGGTCTGGCCCTTGGGCGGGGGGCAGCTGTGCGGTGTCCGCCCGGCGGCGCTCGCGGTGGCAAGGTCGTTGCGATAGGCGTCGGACGCGCGCTCGACCTCAGTGCGCAGCAATGCGATGTCCGAAGAGCCGAGCGCGAGAAAACCCTTGGCCTTGAGCGCATTCGCCTTGGCCAGAAATTCGGCGACGCTCATCGCCTGTGCGCTCATCGGAAGCAGCAGTGCCGCACCTGCCATCATTGCACCCAACGTCCGCATCCGCACCCTCCCGTGATCCGGTGAAACAACACGACAAATCGCTTGAACGCCATAAGAATCCGTCTGCTTCACAGGCGCGCGCGTTGTTGGATCCAGCTGCGCTGGATCGCGGTACCGGCCCGCTCCCCCACCCGGCCACCCAGACGGTACACTTAGTGGGTGGCCGGGTGGGGGAGCGGGCGGAGCAGCCCAAGGCTCTGGCGATGCGAAGCATCGACGGACAGGCTGCGGAGGGCGGTGCGGCAACCGTTTCAGCTTGCTGAAACAGGCGCTAAGACTCTCCGCGATTCGACGGGGGACTGCGTAACATGATTATCGGTATCGACCTCGGCACCACGAACAGTGCCGCGGCGGTCTTTCGCGACGGGGCGGCGGAGCTGATTCCCAATCGGCTGGGCCATTTCCTCACTCCCTCGGCGGTCAGCATCGACACCAATGGCGACGTCATCACCGGCCTGGCCGCGCGTGAGCGGATGGCGAGCCATCCCGACGCGACGGTGACGGCGTTCAAACGCTATATGGGCACGCAGCGCACGACCCGGCTCGGCAAGCGCAGCTTTGCGCCGGAGGAATTGTCCGCGCTGGTGCTGCGCAGCCTGAAGGCCGATGCCGAGGCGTTTCTGGGGCAGGAAGTGACCGAGGCGGTGATCACCGTCCCGGCCTATTTCAACGACAAGCAGCGCAAGGCAACGCACCGCGCGGGCGAGCTGGCGGGTCTCAAGGTCGAGCGGCTGGTCAATGAACCGACCGCCGCCGCGCTCGCCTATGGCATCCACCAGCTCGCCGATGAATCACGCTTTCTGGTGTTCGATCTGGGCGGGGGCACGTTCGACGTGTCGATCGTCGAGATTTTCGAGGGGATCATCGAAGTCCGCGCCTCGACCGGCGACAATCATCTGGGCGGGGAGGATTTCAACGAGCTGCTGGTTGCGCTGATGCGTGATGCGCATGCCGGCGCGTTCGGCAATGCCGGGCGCGGCGATGATGCGCTGCACCAGAAATTGCGCGAAGCCGCCGAGCGCGCGCGCCGGGCGCTGAGCAGTGCGGGCGAGGCGGAGATGCGGATCGTATGGAACGATGCCGAATATCGTCACACCGTCACCGCCGCTGCATTCGAAGAGGCGGCCAAGCCGCTGATCGACCGGCTGCGCGAACCCGTGCTGCGGTCGATGCGCGATTCGGGGATCAAGAGCGCGGAGCTGTCCGAGATCATCCTGATCGGCGGCGCGACTCGGATGCCGCTGGTGCGCAGCGCGGTGACGCGGATGTTCGGCCGCTTCCCCAATGCGACGGTCAACCCGGACGAGGCGGTGGCGCTGGGCGCGGCGGTGCAGGCCGGGCTGAAGTCGCGCGATTCGGCGCTGAAGGAAGTCGTCGTCACCGATGTCTGCCCCTATTCGCTGGGGGTCGGCGTTGCCCGGCGGTTGCCCGGCGGCGGGATCGAGGACGGGCTGTTCGCCCCGATCATCGAACGCGGCACGGTGATCCCGGCGAGCCGCGAGCATCGTTTCAGCACGATGCACAACAATCAGACCGTGGTCGAATTCGGCATCTATCAGGGTGAAGCGCGGCTGGTGCGCGACAATGTCGAGATCGGCAACACCAAGGTTCAGGTGCCACGCGCACCGGCGGGGCAGGCGATCGATGTGCGCTTTTCCTATGACGTGTCGGGTTTGCTGGAGGTCGATATTCTGGTGCCCGAGACGGGTCAGCGGGTCAGCCTGACGATCAATGACGGCAATGTCGCCGATCCGGCGGCGCTGGAAAAGGCACGCGCGGCGCTGGCGGGGCTGAAGGTCCATCCGCGCGACGAGGCGGAGAACAAGGCGGCGATCGCGCGCGGCGAGAAATGTTTCGAGAATTTCCTGGGCGAGCAGCGTTACTGGGTGGACGAAGCGCTGTCGCGCTTCATCGCCGCGCTGGAGACGCAGGACCCGCGCGTGATCGAAACCGCGCGCAAGGAACTCCACGCCGTGCTCGACCAGCTTGAGGGCGAGACCTTTTTGTGAGGCAATGGTGGCGCGTGCTGGGCGTCCCGCGCGGTAGCGACCGCGCGACCATCCGCCGTGCCTATGCCGCCAAGCTCAAGGTCACCAATCCCGAGGATGACGCCGCCGGCTTCAAGGAATTGCGCGCCGCCTATGAAGAGGCGCTGCGCTGGGTCGATTACCAGCAGTTCGACGATTGGGACGACGAAGAGGAGGACGCGGCAGAAGGCGATCGCGCCGGGTTGACGCTGGTGCCCGTCGGCGAGCCGCTCGCCGCAGACGGCGACGCACTGCACGCGGCCGAGCCGCTGCCGCCCCCGGAGCCTGACCCGCTGGAGGTCGAGCGCGCGGCGGATGCGGCGGAGTTCGAGCGGCTTTTTGCCGAGCTGGAATCGGGACTGCGCGGGCCGTGGTTCAAGGACCGCGATGGCGTTCGCGCCGCATTCGATTCGGTGATGGCCGCGCCCGCGCTGATCGAACTCGACCGGCGGGCCTATGCCGAATACCGGATCGCCGCGTTGATCGCCGACACGGTCCCGCGCAGCGATGCGATCCTGCGCGAAGCGATGGCGGCGTTCGGCTGGGAGGGGGAGGGCAACCACCCGCCCGCCGTGTGGGCATTGCGCGCACGGCTGGACGAATGGCGGCTGATCGCGTCATTCGGGCGCGGCCATGCGCTGGAGCGCGGCTGGCGCGCGCTGATCGATGGCAAGTCGCCGAGCTGGCTGCGGCGGCTGCGCGCGCTGCGCCCCGGTGTCGCGGGGCAGGTGCGTCAGCTGTTCGCGTTGGCAGATTATGAAGTGCCGGGCATCGCGCACAGCTTTCACCCAAAGGCCGCCGAGTGGTGGCGCGCGTATCTCGACGCGCCGCGTTTTGGATCGGTCGAGGTCGCGTTGCTGCTGCTCGGCGGGGTGGTCGCGGCGCTGTTCGGCGTGCTGGGCGCGACTCCTGCGGTGCGGTTGTGGGGCGCGGTCGGGGCAGGCGTCGGCGGCCTTGTGCTGTCACTCGCGCATTGGCGGTTCGTGACGCCGATGCGCTGGCGTGCGGCGCGGCGGGGCGTGATGCGGTCGCGCGGGGCGGGTTGGCGGCTGGGCCTGTGGCTGGTCCTGACCGTCGCTGCAATCGGTGCACCCGCGACGCCGTTGATCGCTGGCGGATTGGGGGCGGCGTTCCTGATCCTGGCGATCACCATCTTCGTGCTCGACAGTGCGGAGGAAATCGGGGGGCTAGGCTGGCAGCGGATGGTGATGCTGGCCATCGCCGGTGCGTTCATCGGGCCGGCATTTTTCGTGATGAGCGTGGGGGAACAGGCGCTGACGGTGTTGTTCGGCCTGTCCGCCGGCATCGTCGGCCTGTCGGTGCGGGACGCGATTGCCCGGGTGATCGCGCCGCGCCCGGTGCTGATCGCGCTCGGCATCATGACTGGGCTGATCGTCGGGGCGATCGTGCGCAGCGACCTGCTGCCCGGCACGCCGCTGATCGCATGGGGCGCGGCGGCGGGGACGTCGCTGGTGCTGATGGGCGGGCTGCGTGCGGGCGATCCCGAAGGGCGGGGCAGCGGCGTCGCGGCGCTGGCGAACATGCTGCTCTGGGCGATCGTGATCGTCGCCGCGGTCATGTCAGCGCCGGAGCGGGAGAAGGATGGCACGGCGCCGCCGCCGATTTGGGCGGTGCCCAAGGATCCGATGAAGGCGCTGGAAGCGTCCGAGCCGGGGTTCCGCGCGCTCAAGACCGGCAATCCCAAGCTGTATGGCGAGATCGCCGCGATCCGGAAGGAAATGGCTGCGGGGAAGCGCAAC
>CAYMUJ010000059.1:0-9546 GCA_964393565.1 uncultured Stakelama sp.
CCTTGCAGAAGGTCTCCCTCGATAACGCGGTCGATCAGGCCCAATGGTGCCTTTGCAGCAGGGAAGACCTTTCCGGAAAGAATGAGATTCAGAGCTGGTTCGACCCCGATGGCGCGCGGCAGGCGCTGCGTTCCACCCGCACCTGGAATGAGGCCCAGAGTGACCTCAGGCAGGCCCAGCATGGCGTCGGGCATGGCGACGCGGTAGGAACAGGCCAGCGCCAGTTCCAGCCCGCCTCCCATCGCCGAGCCGTGCATTGCCGCGATAACCGGTACCGTGAGAGCTTCGATTGCCGGGAATACAACATCATGCAGGCCGGGTGACGCCACTGGAGCCGCTGTAGTGAGTTCATTCAGGTCGGCCCCGGCCGAAAACGCCTTGCCCCGGCCGATGACGACCACGGCCTTGCAGGACGGATCCGCAGCCACCGCATCGAACGCCTCAAGCAGGCCGCGCCGCATGGGTGTCGCCATGCAGTTCAGCTTGCCGTCGTCCATCGTGATGATGTGGACGTTATCCCGGATCTCGACTTGTACTGGCATACGTTTCGGCCCCTTGCTTCGAAGCAAGATTTAAACGATCGTTAAAACATGTCAAAGGGATTCTTGAGCCATCGTTCAAACGAAGATCTGGAGATTCGGGCATGACCCAAAGCGACAACCCCGATCGTGCGGCTCTTGCAGCGTTCATGGGCGGTAGCGCGGAAGCCGCGGCTATGGTCAGTTCGCCCCTGCTGGCGGCGCTGGCCTGTCAGATTGCTGAGGCGGAGCCTGGACGCGTGCGTTTGCACTTTGAGCCGTCGGAGCGGTTCGTGCAGGGCAACGGCGTGCTGGCTGGCGGCATCGTGGCAACAATGCTCGACTTTGCCTTGGCATTTGCCGGTTTGACCACGTGCGGCACGGGAGAGAGTGCCGCATCGATCGGGCTGAATGTCTGCTTCTTAAGGCCGGTCATCGCCGCAAGCGTGACTGTGGATGCGTCGCTGGTCAGCGCCGGATTTCGGATTGCGCATGCCGAGGCCCGAATGACGAATGCGGCCGGGGTGCTGCTTGCAACGGCCACATCGGCACTTGCCATGAAGCGCGCTTCCGCACCGTAGCTCTAGTCGCGATACGGATCAGGTCTTCGCAATGCGCGTGGCCAGGGCCTCGACAGGTTGTACGGCGAGCGCGCGCGTGAGCATCTCAGCCATCGATCGCGCGATCTGGTCGGGCGTCCATTCGCCGTCGGCGTCATACCATTTCGATACCCAGGCCATGGCGCCAACCAAGGTGAAGGCGGCGAGCTTTGGGTCGCAAGCGATAATCGATCCATCCGCGATGCCGCCTGCGATCTGCTCCCGCAACTCTGCTTCAAGCTCCTTGCGGCGCTTCATGATGTCGCGCGCCTGTTCCGGTTTGAGCGCGCCTTTCTCCAAAAGGATGAAGGTCTCCGTCTGCGACCGGGTCAGCGCTTCGACATAATATTGGATGATCAGCTTCACCCGCTCGAAACCATTCCGCCCTTCCGCGATTCCGCGATCATTGGCTTGCTTGGTCGCTGCGATCGATTTGAGGTGGAGCTTGTAGAGCAGGTCGCTCTTGTCGGTTACATAGTAATATAGCGCTCCCTTGGTCAGCCCGAGCTCGCTGGTCAGCTGGCTCATGCTCGTGCCGTGGAAGCCATGACTGTTGAACAGGCGGGCGGCGGTTTCGAAAAGCACCCGCTCCCGCTCGGGGCGCATTGTTTTCGAACCGTCGATGTCATCGCCCCAGCTCTTTCGCTTTGCCGTAGCCTTTCGCGGCGCGCGTGTGTCGCTCATCCTGTTCGTGATCTTTCCGCTTGTTTGCATGGCCTTCCGCTAGAACCTTGCGGCGATTTCTCCAAGGCGCTCCGGGCGGTCCCCGGTCTGCCGTCGCCTGATAGCATGTCCTCCAGAATTTGAACCATCGTATAATCGCCTTGACACATTTGACCGATCGTTTAAAAAATTGAGTCAGAGCTGGTCAGGGTGCAGGTGGGATCGGTTGCCCTGATGCTGGCCGTCGGCTTGACGGGTTGAGGTCAGCGCGTTGTCAGGAAAGGAAATTCCAATGCCATTGCCTTCCCCCTTTGATCGACTCCGTCTGCCGGTCATCGGATCGCCCTTGTTCATCATTTCGGGGCCGGATCTGGTCATCGCTCAGTGCAAGGCGGGGATTGTAGGCAGTTTCCCGGCACTGAATGCGCGCCCCTCGGGGGTTCTTGACGAGTGGCTGCACCGCATCACCGAAGAACTTGCGGCGCATGATCGTGACAACCCGGAACGCCCGGCAGCACCCTTTGCGGTCAATCAGATCGTCCACAAGTCGAACACGCGCCTTGAAGAGGACATGGCCGTTTGCGCCAAGTGGAATGTGCCGCTGGTCATTACCTCGCTCGGTGCACGCGAGGACATCAACAAGGGTGTTCATGAATGGGGCGGTCTTGTGATGCACGATGTGATCGACGATCGCTTTGCACGCAAGGCGGTGGAGAAGGGGGCTGATGGCCTAATTCCGGTTGCGGCCGGTGCTGGGGGACACGCTGGCCGTTTGTCGCCCTTTGCGCTGATGCAGGAAATCCGGGCGTGGTTCGATGGGCCCGTTGCGCTGTCGGGCGCAATCGCCAGCGGTCGCTCGATCCTGGGTGCGCAAGCACTGGGGGCTGATTTTGCCTATATTGGAAGCCCCTGGATTGCGACCGAAGAGGCCAATGCAGTTCCGGCCTACAAAGAGGCAATCGTGTCGGGGCGTGCCGATGATATCGTCTATTCAAACCTCTTCACGGGGGTCCATGGCAACTATCTGCGCGCATCAATTGTCGCGGCCGGACTTGATCCCGACAATCTCCCGGAAAGCGATCCGAGCGCGATGAATTTTGGCTCGGGAGGGAATACCGAGGCAAAGGCGTGGAAGGATATCTGGGGCTCGGGCCAGGGCATCGGGGCAGTCTCGGCTATCGAACCTGTGGCGCAGCGCGTTGCCCGCCTTGAGGCCGAGTACAATGCGGCCAAGGCGGAGCTGCGCGCGCGAACGGCCTGAGCGGCTGCACGGGAGCCGCGCTGCGGGGCATGCCATCGTGTCCCTCATCGCGGGGGACAATCTTCCGCTGAACACTATCGGGATGCTTCGGCAATAGGCCCTGACCACGATACGCGTGCCTGCACACGATCACTGTCATTTCACGGAGAACATGATGGAACACCGGTTTGGCCGAAGGTGCGTATCGTGGAACCTGTCCGGTCGCCGGATTCCGGGATGCCTGGCATGAGTAGCGACGCGGACGTGCTGCCATCGGCCGATTTGCTGGATTTCCAGCTGTTCGACTGGCTCAGATCAGACCGGGATCAGGATCGGGAGACTCTTCTCGCGATCTTCGAAACGGCCCGGCGATTGGCGGCAGACGCTTTCATGCCCGTCTATCGCAAGGGGGACACGCATGAACCGTGGCTCGATGCGGAGGGCGCTCACATGATCCCGGAGACGCGGGATGCGCTTGCCCGCTATGCCAACCTTGGCATGTTCGGCGTCAGCTTTCCCGAGGCGCTTGGCGGCCTTGGAATGCCCTTTGCGTCGGCGCTTGCGGTCCAGGCCCATTTCGGCGCCGCCAATTCCCCGATCACCGGGTTGACCGTTCTGACCATCGCCAACGCACGCCTTGTCGCGGAATTTGGTACGCCGGCGCAGGTGAACGAGTTTGCGGTGCCGCAGATCGCTGGCCGCTGGTTCGGCACCATGTGCCTGTCCGAACCCCAGGCCGGATCCAGCCTGAGCGACATCCGCACAAGGGCTGTACCGGACGGTGAGGGCGCGCTTGGACGGCGCTACCGTCTTTTCGGCAACAAGATGTGGATTACCGGCGGCGACCAGGATGCGAGCGAGAATATCGTCCATCTCGTCCTCGCCAAGGTTGCCCGCGCTGACGGTACGCTTCCTGGGGGATCAGCGGGCATCTCGCTTTTCATTGTCCCCAAGATCCTGCCGGATGGTTCGCGCAACGATGTGGTGGTCGCCGGGCTGAACCACAAACTGGGCAACCGCGCCGCGACCAATTGCCTGCTGAATTTCGGTGAAGACGCGGGTGCGATTGGCTGGCTGGTCGGAGCGGAGGGCGATGGGCTGAAGCAGATGTTCATGATGATGAACGAAGCGCGGATATCCGTCGGCATGGGTGCGGCGGCGCTTGGATATCGCGGCTATCGCCAGGCGTTCCGATATGCGCAGGAGCGGGTACAGGGGCGGTCGGTCGCGTCGTCGGGCACAGGGGCTGTGCCGATCATCGAGCACCCCGATGTACGTCGCATGCTGTTGCAACAGAAAACCTATGCAGAAGGCGCATTCGCACTCGTCTTCTACTGCGCAAACCTGCTCGATCTCGATACGGAGGAAGCGCGCGAGCTGCTTGCGTTGCTGACGCCGGTTGCCAAGAGCTGGCCTTCGGAATTTTGCGTTATCGCCAACGATCTGGCGATCCAGATCCACGGTGGTTATGGCTATACCCGCGATTTCGATGTCGAGCTGTTGTGGCGCGACAATCGGCTTAATCCGATCCATGAGGGCACGACCGGTATTCAGGCGATCGACCTGCTCGCTCGAAAGCTGCTGAACTCTGACGGGAAGGCGCTTCGGTTGCTGCGTGATGCGATCGCCGATACCGCAAGGCGTTCGGGTCCGGATTTCGCTGGTGAGGCCGCAAGTCTCGTTGAGTTCTGGGACGGCCTCACGATTATCGTGGACGGTTTGCGCGATCAGGGCAGCGGGGCCCTCGACGATGCCACATTTTTCCTTCGCGCCTTCGGACATGGCGTCGTTGCGTGGCTCTGGCTGGATCAGGTCCTGGCCGCAGCTACGCTGGAACCGACACCGTTTCGCAACAGCGTGGGCTATGCTTGTCGCTATTTCTTCGAAACCGAGCTGCCGCAGGCAGCGACCTGGCTGAGTGTGGTCGGCAGGCACAGCGGGTTGGTACGCGACCTGCCATTGGAGGCATTCGCATGAATATTGTCGCAGATATCCTGATGTCTGATCGGGGCGTCGAGCGTCTCTCCGACTGGTTGACGGTGGATCAGCCCATGATCGATGCCTTCGCCGAGGCGACGTTCGATCACCAGTTCATCCATGTGGATCCGGTCCGGGCGGCTGACACGCCGTTTGGTGGTACCGTCGCGCATGGATTCCTGACCTTGTCGTTGCTGACAGTTCTGCACGAAACGACGCCGCAGCCACCGCTTCCGCCTGCGCGCATGTCGGTCAATTACGGCTGTGAACGATTGCGCCTGATCACGCCGGTGCGGTCGGGCAGTCGCATCCGTCTACGTTCGACATTGGCCGATTTTGAGGACAAGGGGGGCGGCCAGTTCCAGCTGAGCCATGATCTCGTGATTGAAATCGAACATCTCGATCGACCCGCGCTGTCGGCCAGATGGCTCTCACGCATGTTCTTCTGAGCCGGACCGGCGCCGCCCTATGCCCGCATGACGGGGGACAGGCGGGACATGATCCGGGAACTGCCGCTCGCATCGAGCAGAAGCCAACCCGCGCAATCGCACGCGCGCCTCAGCATTCTGGCTGATGCCGTGCTGAAACGGGCCTGCGGGGATTTCAAATGGCTTGCGTCGTCAGGGAGTCACAATCACCTTGCCAATGGCTTCGCGGTTGGCAAGGCGGCTGATTGCTGCGGCCCCTTCTGCCAAGGGATAGACGCGGTCAATGCGCGGGTTGATCGCGCCGGATCCCCACCATTGAAACAACTGCTTCACTTCATCGGCAACGCGCTGTGGGTTGCGTTCCATGAATCCACCCCAGAAAACGCCGCGAACATCGCAGGATTTCAGCAAGGTCAGGTTGAGCGGCAGCCGCGGGATGCCTGCGGGAAATCCGACCACCAGGTAACGGCCTTCCCATGCAATGCAGCGCAGGGCAGGTTCGGCATAGTCCCCGCCGACGGGATCATAGATAACGTCCGCACCGTCGCGCCCGACAGCCTCTTTGAACGCGCGTGACAATGCTTCGCTTCCCGCGCGATCGAGCCCGCCCTGCGGATAGATGAGGGTGGCATCGGCTCCAGCCTCCCGCGCCGCCGCAGCCTTCTCTTCGGAAGACACCGCTGCAACGACCCGAGCGCCCAGCGCCTTACCGATTTCGACTGCGGCAAGCCCGACCCCGCCTGCGGCACCCAGCACGAGCAGGGTCTGCCCCGCACCAAGCTGGCCGCGGTCGACCAGGGCGTGGAGCGTCGTCGCATAGGCAAAAACCAGCGCGGCACCTTGAACGGGATCAGATCCCGGCGGCAACGGGATTGCCCGGTCTGCCCGCACAATCACCTGTTCGGCCATGCCCCCGTGCGTTGAAATGGCGATCAGCCTGTCGCCGGGTTTCCAGTTGGATACGTCCGGGCCGACGGCGTCCACCTCACCTGTGAGTTCGCAACCCGGCGCGAAAGGGCGCGCGGGCTTGAACTGGTACCGATCCTCAATCGTGAGCGTGTCAGGATAGTTGACGGAGCAGGCCAGACAGCGAACGCGAACCTCGCCACTGCCCGGCTCCGGCAATGGGACATCAGTCAGCTCAAGGGTTTCTGCTCCGCCCGGATTGATCGACAGAAGAGCTTTCATTGGCATATCTCCGCGTTGCGTGAGGCCGGGTTCGGGGTGGCCGTGTCGCACCAGATCCGGCGACGGAGCCGATATGCGCAAAATATTAAACGTGCGTTCAAATCATGTCAATGCGCGTTCATCCGGATCGAACAGGCCACCGGCCAGTACGTCCATGTAGATTGAGACAGCCCGATCCGGGGCCATTGCCCGTCGCCAGCGCCGAAGATCGAATGAGGAGTCCATGGCGGAGAGCAGGACCTGGGCTGCGATGAACGGATCCAATATGCGCAAGGATCCTTCCTGCATCGCCCCGACCAGACTGCCCATGAGGCCGAATGCCAGCCGTTCGAAGCGTTCGATCGCGCCAAGACGCAGTGCGTGCGGCATGGCTTGAAGCGCGGACGCGCGGAGCAGGGGAAAGTCCCCCGTAAACTGCAGAGTCAGAACCGAACTGACGATGTGGGCGATCTGTTCGGCATATTGCGGGTGGCGTTCAACCGCCTGACGTCCGATGGTCGCGAGCCGGTGTGCGCTGGCTCTTACACAGGCTGCAAACAGGTCGTCCTTGTTCTCGTTGTACCGATACAGGTGCGTCTTTGCGCGGTGTAGTTCGCGGGTGATGCGCTGAACCGACGCTCCCTTGTGCCCATGCTCATTGATCATCCGGGTCGCCGTCCGGATGTAGTCGCGGCGCGCAGAGTCGCCCAGATCGTCGCCGGGATCGACGGGGGCTGCCCGCCATCGCTGGGGTTCGCGTGCGATACCGCCATCGAACAGATCCAGCATCCGCGTACCCACGGAGGGAAACTGTTCGATCGGAAAATGCGGCAGCCAGAGGTCGGCCCAGAACAGCGCCTCGATCAGGATATGGGCGCGGGCTGTCAGCAGATCGCGACGCTGGTCATTGTCGATCGGGCCAAAGAAGCCTCGGACCGCTCTGAAGATCTCCTGATAGCGTGCGACCAGCGCCGGTCGCGTGCCATCATCCATGGCCCGGATTTCGGCCAGCACTGCGAGTGGGCGGCCCTCGCCACGCAGCGCAGAAGCATGCTGGGCAAGATAGAGGTCGATGAAGCGCGCGACGCGCCGGGGCGGCCCCGCTTCGGTCGCTGCTTGATGCACCATGTCCGACAAGCGAGTCAGCGTGTCGTCGAAAACCGCTACGGTGAGGTGCTCGCGCTTCTTGAAATAGTAGGTGACGCTTGAGGTCTGCATCCCCAGCGAGGCGGCCACCCCTTGCAGGGTCATCCCCCAGACTCCGTTGCGATTGAGCGAGAGCGTCGCGCTGTCGAGGATGCGCTCCCGCTGGCGCTGGAAACGTGGAGATGCGTTGTCTGTTGCAACCTGGCTGTCGAACTTCGGCTGGGGATCTTGTTCCATGTCTTCATCATCGCGCAACCCTGCTGTCCTGTCGACCGAAAGCCTGTCTCGGGAAAGGCGGCTGCGATCATTTTTCGAAACTACGGTTCTTCATCTGCGGTATGGAATGCGGCATAATTCCTAGATTTATCGTTACGAACTGCACGAAATTCCGTTAGGGTGACTCGCGAATCGAAATGGAAGTATCGCCCCGCTGGGCGAAGCTCCGTACTGTGGGGGAGGTTATGGACTTCAGTCTGAGCAAGCGGCAGTCGCAGTTTCGCGATCGTGTGCGCGCCTTCTTCGACGCGGAAATCCGCCCTCGGATTCACGAGGTCGAGGCGGAAATCGCATCCGGAGATCGTTGGGCGCCCATTTCAATCTTCGACGGATTGAAGGAAAAGGCGCGCGCCGCCGGTCTGTGGAACCTGTTCATGCCCCCGGCTCCAGCCGGCGCGCATGCGGACGACGGCTTTGTGTTTTCTGGGGAGCGCCTGACCAACCTTGAATATGCGCTTTGCGCTGAGGAGATGGGGCGGGTCGATTGGGCCCCCGAGATATTCAACTGCAGCGCGCCGGATACCGGCAACATGGAAGTCCTCTATCGTTACGGGACGTTGGCCCAAAAGGAGAAGTGGCTGCGACCATTGATGGAGGGCGAGATCCGCTCGGCTTTCCTGATGACCGAACCTGCTGTCGCCTCTTCGGATGCGACCAATATCGAAACCTCGATTGTCCGTGATGGCGACAGCTATGTGATAAACGGGCGCAAATGGTGGTCTTCCGGGGCGGGAGACAGCCGCTGCAAGTTGGGCATCGTCATGGGCAAGACCGACCCGTCCGCTGCGCGACATGCGCAACAGTCGATGGTTCTGGTCGACCTCGACACACCCGGCGTCAAGATTGAGCGAATGCTAACCGTATTCGGCTATGACCATGCCCCGCACGGCCACGCCGAAATCAGCCTGACCGACGTGCGAGTACCTGCAGATTCGATCCTGCTTGGGCCAGGGCGTGGTTTCGAGATTGCTCAGGGCCGATTGGGGCCTGGCCGGATTCACCATTGCATGCGGACCATCGGCCTGGCCGAGGAGGCGCTGCACGCGATGTCTCTCAGACTCATGTCGCGCAAGGCGTTCGGAAAGCTGGTGGGTGAGCATTCGGTTTGGGAAAGCAGGATTGCCCGTGCCCGGATCGATATCGAAATGACCCGCCTTCTTTGTTTGAAGGCTGCCGACGTGATGGACCGGGCCGGCAACAAAGCGGCGCAGGACGAGATCGCGATGATCAAGGTGCAGGCTCCCCGTATGGCCTTGCAAATCGTCGATGATGCGATTCAGGCGCATGGCGGGGCGGGGGTCTCGGGTGATTTCCCGCTGGCCCATAGCTGGGCCAATTTCCGGATACTGCGTCTGGCCGATGGTCCCGATGAAGTCCATGAGCGTGCGATCGCCCGGTCACACCTGCGCCGTTATCGTCAGCCGGCTGCGTGAGTGATCTGGACGCGGGCTTGTTTGGTCGCTGGATCGGCACGGCTCCGGCGCCGGGATGCTTCGCGGACCGGTCGGACTTGCTCGTGACCTTGGTTAGTT
>CAYMUJ010000059.1:9646-15221 GCA_964393565.1 uncultured Stakelama sp.
CCGGCGCCGGGATGCTTCGCGGACCGGTCGGACTTGCTCGTGACCTTGGTTAGTTTGGTGTCGGGTGCAGCAAGGATGTTGTGACTGCCAAGTCGGCACCCTTAACGGTTCTTATTGGTCATTCTTCAGGGAACCGCCCTGCCTGTCCGGACTTGATGGCAAGTCGGGCCAGCCGCTCTCATTCATTCGTGGCATGTCGATAAACTGGGCCTGAGCCCCTGTCATCCGGGCATGCATGGCCCTATCGAAATCGTCATGGCTCAGCATGCCAGCGTTCCATGTCGCAATCTGATCCAGTCCCTCGGCAACCGGGTGATCACGGACATAGTCTATTGCTCGTTTGATTCCGGCCACGGCCAGAGGTGTTTTCGCTGCGATCTCATCGGCCAGGGCCAGGGCCGCGGCAATTGCGGCGTCCTTGTCGGCATGGACCGAATTGACAAAGCCCCATCCGAACGCCTCTTGCGCGCTGAACGGGCGGCCGGTGAAAGCCAGTTCCTTGGCGATCGCGGGCGCGATCAGCTTGGGCAGGCGTTGCAGGGTGCCGAGATCGGCGGCGATGCCAACCTTCACTTCCTCGATCGCAAACCGTGCATCGGCGCTGGCAATGCGGAGGTCGGCGGCGCAAAGCAGATCGACCGCGGCACCGATGCAGGCGCCAGACGCCACGGCGATGATCGGGAAGCGCGCTTCTTCCATCGCATTGCAGGCGTCCTGAAGGCGCAGGATCTCCTGCCGCATGCCATAGGCGGCGCGGCCTGGCTCCGCCTTGGCGGCCTGGGCGATGAACGCGAAGGCGGCCAGGTCCATCCCGGCGGACAAGTGCTTGCCTTCGCCGGAGATGACCATGACCCGCACTTGTGGGTCACGGGCATATGCGCGGATTAGGGCGGGCAGCTCAGTCCAGAAGCTGAGCTCGAGGCGGTTCGCCTTATCGGGGCGGTTGAGCCTGATGTGGACGCGGGGACCGCTGCGCTCGACCTTGAGGAACGGTTCCGGACCTGCCGCAGTCGTCACGTGCGCCGTATCGCCAGGCGCGTCCTGTGTCTGTTCGGAATCGTGTTTCCCGCCCGCTTCAGGCACCTTCCATCTGCTCCATATAGCCCGAGGCCACAAGCGCGGCGACCTGATCGAAGATCGCATCCGGCGTTCGCCGCGCTTCGCACAGTGCGAATTGCGGGCCCTGCCCGATAATGATCTCGCGTTGGCCATCGGCAATCGCCCCGATAATCTGGCGTGCCGCGTCATCCGGTTCGAGCCCGCCTTCGATGTCGCTGTCACTACGCCCACGCTGGCTCCCATCCCCGGAGAGTGCGTTGAGGCTGATGTTTGTTTTAATGGGTCCCGGATAAGCGACATGGACCTTGACGCCCGTCTGCGAGAGTTCGGATCGCAGTGCGTCGGCATAGCCGGCAAGACCGAACTTGGCCGCGCAATATGCCGTGCGTAGCGGCACTCCGACTTTACTCGACAACGAACCGATGAACGCAAGCGCCCCGCGGTTGCGTTCAGCCATCGGGCGGATCAACGCTTGCGCGAAGGCGATTTGAGCAATCAGGTCTATGGCAATGACATCGCGGTAGACCGACATATCGGAATCGAGCGCACGGCACCGTTGCGATACGCCAGCGTTGGCAATGGCCAGATCCACGCCATCCTTCCAGCGCCAAGCCTGTTCGACGGCATCGGTCAATGCGACATCATCGCGGACATCAAAGGGCAGGACCAGAGCGTCGCCACAGTCGGCAGCCACCTGGTCCAGGCGTGCGCGATTGCGGCCGGACAGGACGATATGCGCCCCCCGGCCGGCCAGATCTCGGGCCATCGCCGCACCAAGACCCGATGATCCGCCAGTGATCCAGCAAACTTTGCCTTCAAACGACATGCACAACCTCCTGATCGATCGCACCGAAGATTGAATGACCGGCGGCATCGCGCATTTCGATGCGAACGCGGTCGCCATGTTTCATGAAGGGGGTGCGCGGGCCACCGTGCCGGATCGTCTCGATCATGCGGATCTCGGCGATGCAGCTGTAGCCGACCCCACCTTCACTGCATGGCCGGCCGGGGCCGCCATCGACGTCCCGGTTGGAGACCGTGCCTGAACCGATGATCGTTCCCGCCCTCAAGGGCCGTGTTTGCGCCGCATGGGCGACAAGCTGGGCCAGGCTGAAGGTGGCGTCGACCCCGGCATTGGGGCGACCCAGCGGTGTGCCGTTATAGTCGACGATCAGCGGCAGGTGCACTACTCCGTCGCGCCAGGCGTCGCCCAGTTCGTCCGGTGTGACGCAGACCGGTGAAAATGCCGTTGGAGGTTTCGACTGGAAGAACCCGAAACCCTTGGCCAGCTCCGCCGGGATCAGGCCACGCAGCGATACGTCATTGGCCAGCAGGACCAGCTTGATGTGCTCGGCAGCAGACTGCGGACTGGCGCCCATCGGTACATCGTCGATGATCACGCAGATCTCGCCCTCCATGTCGCAGCCCCACGCGACATCGCCCAGCGGGATATCTCCGCGCGGATCGAGAAAGGCATCGGAGCCGCCCTGATACATCAGCGGATCGTGGTAAAAGCTCGCAGGCACCTCGGCACCGCGCGCCTTGCGGACCAGTTCTACATGGTTGATGTATGCGCTGCCATCCGCCCATTGATAGGCGCGGGGCAGGGGACTGTGACAGAGGCTCTCATCGAACTTCTGGCCCTTGGCGGGATCGGCTTCCAGCCCGGCGGCGAGCACTGCAAGCCGCGGCGCAAGGTTCGCCCAGTCGTCGAGCGCGGCCTGAAGGGTGGCGGCAATGCCCGTGGCGGGCAGGCAGCGCGACAGGTCACGGCTGACGACCAGGAGCCGACCGTCGCGGGTGCCGTCTCGTAGGGTGGCGAACTTCATCCCGGAATTCCTTCGATCAATAGTCTTCGCGGGCGCGCTCGTGTAGCCAGGCTGCGTGCTGCGGAGCCTTCTTTGTCTCAGACCATTCGGCCAGCATGTCCGGGGCGACGCGCTCCAGCTCGGCATAGTCTTCCGGCGACCCGGTATCGACCGCCAGTTCCAGACGGTGCCCGTTGGGATCGAAGAAGTAGATTGACTTGAAGATGCCGTGGTTGGTCGGCCCCAGCACGTCGATACCGTTGGTCTCGAGATGGGCCTTGGCCGCCAGCAGATCCTCCAGACTATCGACCTTCAATGCAATATGCTGCACCCATTCGGGCGTGTTGGTGTCGCGGCCCATCGGCGGTTGCTGCGGCAGCTCGAAAAAGGCGAGGACATTGCCACCGCCAGCATCGAGGAAGATGTGCATGTAGGGATCGTGCTCCCCGGTCGATGGTACCTCGTTTTCGGCAAAAGCCAGCTGATACTTCATGCCGAGCATCTGCGCGTACCATTCGGTGGTCTCGCGCGCATCCTTGCAGCGATAGGCGACGTGATGGACGCCCCGCAGGGGCGGGATGTGGCTGGTCATGTTGTTCCTCGCTTCGCTTGAGTTACATTGCCGTCGCGACCGGCGACTCTATCGATCAGCGCGAGCACCGTGGCGGCATCCCCGACCTGGTTGGCCAGGACGAGGATCAATTTGGCGTTGAGTGTGCGGCTCTCGTCCTCCGAGAGTCCCTCATGGATCTGGACGAGGCGCTCGTAGATGTCGTCATGGCGCGTCAGGCGCACGGGAATTCCTGGGCCGCTCATCCCTGACCTCCGGTTGCACGGACGAGCGCGGCCTGCACGGCCTGACTGTCCGTATGTTTCCATCTTGCAGCGACAACCTGATCGGGACGGATCAGGTAGGTTGCGCCGCTTGCGGCATCATAGCGTTCGACGGCCAGCGCATTGTCCGGGGCGGACGGGTCTTCTATCCACACCAGCGGCAGGGTGCTGGCCGGCGGGTTGGGGCCAAAGTGCAGCAGGGTAAAGCGGTCGCCCAACTGGCCGAGCAGCCATCCGCCGCCGTCGTCGCGCCCGAACGGTGCATCGATGCAGGGATGGCCGGGCGGCGGACCACCGGCCCACGCTTCGCTGTCGGCGGTCGAAAGGGGACTGTCGTGATAGGGCGTTGGCGTCGACAAGCGGCCCGAGTTGATGAAGGGACGGGCAAAGGCATGTTCGCTCGCCAGTTCGAGAACGGCATCGCGCAGCGCCCTGGACTGGGCGCTCTTGGGCGTGATGAAATCCGTTGATCGGGTGCTGTTGAGGATGTTCTCGTCCGCGCCCATCGTCCGTTCATAGTCGTAGGACGTGAGCAGTGAAGCAGGCGCCTGGCCGCGCAGCACGAGGTCGAGCTTCCACGCGATATTCTCCGCATCGGAAAAGCCGCCATTGGCCCCGCGTGCGCCGAACGGGGAAACCAGGTGCGCACTGTCGCCCACGAAGATCACCGGGCCATGCACGAAACTTTGCATCCGGCGACACTGGAAGGTGTAGACCGAGTACCATTCCCGGCGGAATGCTACATCCTGCCCCAGCATGCCGCGTACGAACGGTTCGACATTCTCGGGCAGGATCGCGGCCTTCCGGTCGATGTTCCAGCCCAGTTGGAAGTCCAGCCGCCAGACATCGTCGGGCTGTTTGTGCATCAGGGCGGTGCCGCCCGGGCAGAACGGCGGGTCGAACCAGAACCAGCGTTCGCTGGGTCGATCCAGTGCGTCAGCCCCGGTGAACTTGATATCCGCGATGAGGAAGTTGTCCTCGAACACGCGGCCTTCGAAGCTAAGCCCCATTGCGTTGCGGATGAACGAGTTGGAGCCATCGCAAGCGAGCACATAGCCGGTTTCGAGCGTGTAACCGCCGGCATCGGATTCGACCGTCAGCAGCGCACAATCCGCGCGGACCTCGATATCCGAAACCCGGTTGCCCCAGCGGATATCGACATTGTCCATCGCCTCCAGCGCATCGACCAGATACTCTTCCAGATAATATTGCTGGATGTTGACGAAGCCGGGGTTCTTCTGGTTGCGCACCGGCAGCATGTCGAACTGGTAAACCGGCTCGGGATCGTCTTGCCAGAACAGCTTGCCGACATTCCAGGTCACCCCGCGTTCGACCACCCGGTCGCCAACTCCAAGCCGGTCAAGGATATCAAGGCTCTGCTTGGAGAAGCAGATCGCCTTGGAGCCAAGCGCAATGAAGTCGAACGCGGTCAGGACGGTAACGTGGTGTCCTTTGCGCGCAAGATCGAGCGCGGTTACCAGCCCGACCGGGCCGGAGCCGACCACCACGAAGGGGTAGCGCCCCGGTCGCTCGCCGCGCGTTTCCGGCGCGGTGCTGGCGACCTTGGGCTTGTAGCGTGGAATGTCTGGAAAACCGGTCATGGCGCTGCGCTCAGTCCTGAAGCTGGTCCCAGACCTCGCGGTCGCGTTCCATGGTCCAGATTCGCGGCCAGTCGATGCCTTCGAATTCGTCCCACAGCCGCTGAACGTCGAACGGCAGGCAGTGCTCGAAGATTGGCCAGTGACCGAATTTGGGGGAGAGCGCTACGTGGGTCGCCTCGAACGCCTGCTTCAACGTGCCGCCGGCCTTGTGCACCGCACCCACCCGGTCGATCATGACCTTGAGGAATTCGCGGGTCTGTTCCACCGCCGCAT
>CAYMUJ010000060.1:0-14156 GCA_964393565.1 uncultured Stakelama sp.
ACATGGGCTATAGGGGATCGTGAGCTATGCCGCCATTTATGAGTTCACGGCCTAGGTTTGAGAATGGCGGCGAGGCGTTCCGTTAAGGTTTCGAGGGCATCGTAAGCCAGCAGATGTGAGGCGCGACCACGCTCAGCTCTTTGCTCGTTTGCATCAGCCTTTGAGCGGCCCGTCTGGTAGAGCACGCCGGCAAAACCGACCAATATCGCTAGAACCGAACCGATGGCCTGCGTCCAGCCTGCATCACCCTTCAGATTGTCTGGGACGGAGGTTATTAAATTCGAGCCCAGGAAAGACAGGGCAAAGATCGCGATTGCGGACACGCAAAAAGCAACGGCGAGAGCAATATTTCGTAGCGTGCGCATACATGCTCCAAAGAATTTTATCGTATCAACTAGGAGCAGCGAATTATCATAGCGTATTATCGTAATGAATTACACTATAATAGAGCTATTATTATCGCCACTTTGTAATGCAAATATTTCAATACAGATCTTATTCGGATACATATCAAGGGTGAACTTTATCTGATTTTCGATCAGGATCATACATCTACATCAGTGATGTCGTCCGTCAGTCGTCGGGGCGTGCCTTTAGGCAGTGACCTATCGAGAAATCGATTTTGTTATCCTCGCTATCGACAATCCAAAAACACCTCCTTGAGTGTTGAGGAACGTCAATCGGCGGAATGTTGACCTCAAAACCAGCCACACCGTTGCCGATCTTCTCTTCACGCTGGTCGTGGCGCTCCAGCAGTGCGGACAGATCGGCAGCATCTTCCGCGTTGACGCGGTCCCCAATCTTATAGCGATTGAGCATTGCCGAGAAGAATGCGTTGGCGTCTCCGACCTTATCGAACGACCGCGTTCTAAGCGTAACCCTCCGTGACCTTCCCATGTCTCATCTCCTTTTGAGGAGACTATCAGGCGCGGAGCACCAGTCCAACCCTAGCCTTTATGCTCTTCGATTGTCTTCGGCTCATATATCGAAGTAAGCTTACTGGGCTTAGGTGCGTATATAAACCAATAGGTGGTGATCTGGCCTCGATCAGAAACAACCGAGGCCTACAGCGCGCTCGCGTATGCTCTCCGCAACCGACGGCATACAATCCGCTACGATCCTGGGAACGAAGTACTGCGCACCACCGAGAGCCGAATCGATCGCCACAAATCGAGCGAATGCACCCGACCCGACCCATTCCGCGATGTCGAATGCGCCCGACGCGCCATCGAGCAACGACACCCGCCCGTTCGGCCCTTCATCGAATGACTGAACCGCCGCTAAATCCTCTACCCGCTCTATCAGATAGGCTGGCCCACCGAGCAGCTCGGTAAGGCTGACCTGGTCGATCGCCGCCCCGTCGAAATAGTCGACAAGGCCCTCGAGTACCTCGCGGGTGCTGCGACAGACCTCAGCAGGCAACAGCCGCTCCATCTCGCTCAGGGTATCCATTCTTATCATTTCTCAACTCCGTGCCTGTTGTGGACGGAGCGATGATGTTGAGCTGAGGCGTCAGGCTGCTGCGGGCCACGGCGGCAAAGCATATTGCAATCTGCCGTCTCCGGGGCGAAACCGGAGCTGCCTTCGTGAGAGCGAGGGCGGGGCGTCGTAACCCCTTGAAGAGGTCCGCTGGCTGCGTTTTCGCGGCCGGGTGGCGGGCGCGTATGTCCAGGGCTTCGGCCTAAAGGTGTCCGCGCCTGTTTGATCTCTTACGGGTTACGAACATCCGGCTTCGGCCGTCGCCCCTGGGATAAAGGGGAGATGGCCACTTGAACACAAATCAGAACTCGAGCGCGCGGCTGCGCATTCAAGTCGCGGCGTTGATCGGCGCCACCGGACTGCTGACCGGCTGCGGCGAAGCCCAGCCTACCAATGCCTCCGCCACGCTGAACCAGACCGTTGCGGAGTCACCCTCACCGGCCACTCCGTCACCGGCGCCCGGACCGAGCGTCCTTACCACGGTCGGCATGTTCGACGGCGGCGCCAGCCCGGCGAGAAGCTATCCGTCGCGCGCGGGGACCTTCGCGATCCAGGAAGTCGACGGCATCGACACGCTGACGCTGGATGGCAAGCCCGCGCAGTATCTGCTCGACGGCCAGCAGGGGCACCCAGCGCCCATTACCGCCGACTCCAGCATAGCGATTGTCGGCGTCTTCGAGCTGGCGGACGAAAGCGTCGCGTGGGTGCTGATCTCGGGTGGCAGCGCGTGTCCTGCCTCTCATGTTCTGGTGGGCGCAAGCGGTGGCAAGGCCCAGCTGGGGCAAATGATCCCCGGTTGTGACGACCGTGGGACCATGCGGGGCGATGGCGAGCGGATCGCGTTCGAGGCCGGCGGTTCGACCGGCACCTATCAGGACGGGGTGCTGAAGGTGGAGAGTGAAGCGCAGCCGGCAGCCGAATAGGCCGGGCAGCTCAGCAACTTAAAATCCTTCCGCACGGCTGCGCTTGCCGGACGGCGGCTTGCCCGCCCGGACGCGCGCAAGACCGGCTGTGCGCCCTCCACCAACCCAATCGAAAGAAACCCTATGATCCGCTTCAATGCTCTCGCTGCCTCGTGTCTGGCCGCGCTGCTGACTGCCTGCTCTGGCCTGACCGGCTCGAGCTGGACCGTCACGAAAGAGACGGACGCAATGACCAGCCTCGGCTTCACCAAGGCGACCACCATTCTGTCGGGCGCATCGACCGACTTCGAGACCACCGTCACCTGCGCGGACAAGGGCGCGCTGCAGTATGTGTTCAACGCGCTAGACAAGTCGGGCGAGCCGGCGCCGATGCAGCTCACCTTTGGCATGGGTTCGCGCTATTTCCCGGTGTGGGTGCGTGTCGATGAAGAGAAGGCCTATCAGCACTTCCACTTCAACCCGCCCTACAACAATCAGGCGCGGTTGACGGGGCGCACCGCCTATGACGCGGCGAGGGCGCAACGCCTGACCCTGCGGTTCGTGATGGCCGGCGGGATCGAGACGGTGGAGATTGACCAGAGCACTCAGGCGTTCCGCGACGTGGTCCAGCCATGCCTCGACGCCCTAGCGGCACTCCCCAAGCAGGACTGACGGACGAGGAGAAGCATCGATCGCCGCGTGGCGATCGATGCTCTTCACTTGGCTGGGGGCGGGCGGCAGGCCGACCGTCGCTAGCCGCTCTCGCCCTCGCACTGGCGGCCGCTTGGCTCGCCCCGTTCGGGGAAGTCAGTGTGCGGGAACAGGAGCAGCCAACCATCGCTGGCGTGCGCGACTGCCGCCCCTTCCACGCAGCGATGGGCTGACAGCTCTTCTTCGGCGTGCAGTTGCTCTACTGCCTCCAGCACGTCATCCGCGCTTTCGATCGCGAAGCCGAAGTCGGACAGATAGGCGAGGACGCGCTCCGCCTCGGTGGTGCATGTGGTCGAGTCTAGGGACGTGTCCCCAAGCCGCTCGCGCAGTTGCGCGAAGCTGGGCAGGTCGTGTGTGTGCATGGTCGGTTCCTCCGACCGGCAGGATTGCCGGCCGCAGGAATGAAATGCGGGTAGGGCGAGTGGCAGCGCCGCCGGCTGTGGCTCACGCTACGGTATTCCGCCGCAGCCGCTGGCTGACGAACTTCGCGACGTCATCGGCCGCGTAGCGCACCGTGCTACGGCTGAGCTTGACGAAGCGCGGCCCCTCCCCGGTCATGCGCCAGCGCTCAAGGGTGCGTTCTGTCACCACGAGGACCTCCGCAACTGCTGCCGGCGCGAGCAACTTGGGGAGGTCGGCCGCAGCCGCGTCCATCGCCGCGACGATCGGGTCGATTGGTTCGACTGGCTCCACCGTCGGCGTGACCGGCTGCGTGCGTGCGACGATCGAGAATTTTTTGATCTGGGCCATGTTCGTTATCCAAAAAAAAGAGCCCCGACGGTGCGGGGCTCGCTGGTTGATGATGGTGTGGTTCAGAGGCTTTCGGGCAGTGCCAGATTGGCTGCCTCCACCAGCCGCTGGGGCGCCAGATGCGCGTAACGTGCTGTCATGCTGACGGTGGCATGACCAAGGAGCTGCCCGACCTCGTACAGGCTCCTCCCCTGGCCCACGAGCCGGCTGGCATAGGTGTGACGCAGGCTGTGGAGCGGAAACGAGGGTTCGATCCCCGCCCTCAGCTTGACGCGCATCCACGCCTTTTTGAGGTCGGCGACGGGCTTCGCCGGGTCGGTTCCCGGGAACACCCACGGGCTGCCCACGCGCGGGACGCGGGCGAGGATGCGCAACGCCGCGTCCGATAGCGGGATGTGGCGGGTTTTCCCGCTCTTCGATGACGAGGCCGGGACCGTTAGGATGCGCCGCTCGACATCGACCCGCTCCCAGCGCGCGCCTAGAACCTCCCCCCGCCTCGCTCCCGTAGCCGCCAGCAGCGCGATGGCGCACGCGGCCGTCAGATTTGGCTCCTTTTCGAGTGCCTTGAACAGGGCCACCAGTTCGTCGTCGGTCAGGAAGCGCTCCCTGCCTTGCTCTGGCCGCATCTGCGCACGCCGCGCGGGATTGCGACCCGCATAGACCTCCCAATGCAGCGCCAGGTTGAAGATGCGCTTGATGAGCGCCGTGTACCGGTTGGAACTGGCCGCCGAGAGCCCCTCGCGGATGAGGCTCTCCTGGAACGCGACCACATCCCCGGTTCGGATTTGGTCGAGATGACGTCGCCCCCATGCGGCCTTCAGCCGGAGGCGATAGCAGCTCTCTTGGTCGCGATACGATCGCAGGCGCTCCTTGATGTAGGGTAGATACTGCTTCTCGACGAAGTCGGCGAAGGTCGGCACCGCCTTGAGCTTGTCGCGCTCGGCGGCCGGGTCGCCGCCAAGCGCGGCTGATGCCTTGACCTCTTGGGCGCGCTTGCGGGCCTGATCCACGGTGACATCGCCCAGGCGGCCCAGCCGCACCTCCCGCTGGCGGCCCCGGATGTCGTTGTAGCGCACGTAGAAGGTGATCCGGCCAGAGGCGCGAACCTCCATGAAGAAGCCGATGAGCTTGTCGTCGAACAGGCGCAGTTTGCCCTTCCCGGCCGGGAGTTCCGGCGGGTTCGACGCCAAGCCACGGGTGATCGTGGGCATGACAGGTCTCCGATGATGGTTGGTGACGCCCGGCGGTCTCCGTCGGGCTAATGGGGTTGTTGTCGGTCTTTTTTTGCCGAGGGGCGATCAGGCCAGAAGAGGCCGGGCATGGATCAACCAGCGGCCGTTGCGGCCCGGCAGGTGCGCGCCATGCTCCTCATCGCCGCTTGGCGTCGCGATCAGCTCCAGGTCGAGACCCAGAAGCTGCCCGGTGGAGGCCGGCAAACCACCGACCTCGTGGTCGAACGCCCAAACCGGCATCAGGAATGACGGCGTGATCGCGATCGGCGGCGCGGGCGGATCGATGCAGGCGCCCACGACGAACGAGCCGCATCGGGCACATAACTGCTCGAGCAACGTGTGCCAGGTCGCGTCTTCAGCGGGCCTGATACTGAACGCCGCGACGTGACCGAGGTTGAGGAGGTGGGTGAGGGCCTGCTGGAGGCGTGCTTGCTGAGCCCGGCTGGCTGAAACGCGCAACGAAATCAGTTTGCCGCTGTGTGCGAAAGCGATGGCGACGTCGCAAGGGGCGCCCGTCACGGCCGGTCTTCCGAAGCATCACGGTTGCTGGGCACGATGAGAATGAGCTGCAGCAGCGTGACTTGCACAAGGGGCCGGACGGTGCCGTTCGCGATCCAAATTCCCCGTGCGACGCGCTTGAGCAAGCCAAAGTTGCTCTCTGGTATTTGAGTCATTTTGTTTCTCCGAACCGGCATCACGCCAGTCGAAAAAATGAAATGCGGATAAAATTTTGATCGGACGCGCTTGACAGCCCGAGGTCGCGTACCGAAGTTACGGGCATTACAGAGCCGCAATGCTGCGATGCTAGCGCAGGGGCGGCACGGCGAGCCGAGAGTCTAGCATCTCTCGGAAATGGGATGGTGGTCCCTCTACCTCCGACGCCTTTAGCGCGCGGACAGTAGTTACCGTGGAGGCCCATACGGGCCAGAAAAACTCCAACAGCCGCAAGGCTGGCAGTGAGTTTGCAGCAAGTGCGCACTCAGTGCGCGGGTCGAGGTCAAGGTCGCAGTGGGCGACCTGGCAGCTCTGACCAACAGCCGACCTCCCATCCGGGATGCGTGTCGGCATTTCCACGCTTCAGTTTCCACCCAAGGTACTTTCATGAACCACAATTTGGATAATGTGCGGCGCGCAGCCGCGTTTGACGAACGTCGTCGACAGGCCGGCGAACTCGAACGGCATGACTTCAACGGCGCCAAAGCGTGCCTCGTCGGATGTCGAGACGATGGCTTGACCAAGGCAGAAACCAAAATGGTGATTTCCACAATCGCCGATGTCACGGAGATTGAGGCCTCCGTGTTGCGCGAACTCAACACCGAGGTGCTCTGCGAGCACCCAGAGCATGGTGCGCTTGTAAGCATTGCTCAAACTGCAGCTGCTCTGAAGGCGGAAGTCACCGCTCGCTACGGGGAGCCTGTCTTCAGTGAGGGCGCCCTGTGGGCATACGCAGATGAAACCAAGCACGATGAAGAGGGCGCCTGGAAGGTGGTCTCAGATGAGGAGGTGGACCGCGTCCAGATCGATTGTTTTCCGACTGAGGTAACTGCCAAAAGCTCGTTTCGTCGTGAGGTGACGAAGCGCTTCTACTCTGACGTCAATGCCCCGGATGCTTTTGAGAGCTCGCCGTCCGGGATCGCGCTCATGAATGGGTTTCTCAGCTACGACGAGGCGTCGGGGAGTGTGGAGTTGAAGGCCCACGCGAGCGACAACCGTGCGCGCAACAAACTTGCGGTAAACTACATCCCCGACGCGCAAGCGCCCAACTTCGTCCGCCTGCTCATGCGCGCGTTTGGCGACGATGCAGTGCAGATGTCGGTCTTTCTGGAGTGGCTCGCCTGCGCCATCTTCCAGAAGATGCCAGCGGACGACCCTGTCCGCACCTGCCTCGTGCTCTACGGCAATCAGCGGACTGGGAAGTCCACGCTTATCAGGTTCGCAGGCGTGTTCTTCCTCGATAGCATGGTCGCCTCGCTCTCGCCGGAACTGCTCGGCAAACTCGAGCACAACGCGCATTTGGCAGGGAAGGCACTCAACACCGTTGCGGAGTTGAGTCCGCGAAAGGTGCTGAGAAGCGATGTGCTGAAGCAGGTTCTGTCCCACGAACCCATCTCCGGAAGGCATCTTTACAAGGACCTCTTCACGTTCACGCCCAGGTGTTCGCACCTTTGGGCCTGCAACGAGCTGCCCAGGTTGGACGAGACGCATCCCTCACTCATGCGGCGGTTCGTTGTCATCTCGATGGGACCGAGTCTCTCAGACGCAGAGGCGGCCGAAGCCTTTGAAGAGACCATCGGGCAGGAAGCTGAGGGGGTGGTCGCGACAATCGTGCGCAGCTTCTGCGATGTCATGCAACGGCGGCGATTTATTCTCCCCGGCAACAGCGATCTCCAGGTCTCGCGGATGCAGTTCGGCGATGACATTGCATCCATCTTTGCGCGATTCCGCTTGGAGCGGCACCCGGGCACGCGCGCAACGACGGAAGAGCTGAAGCGTGAGCTCCGGGCGTTTGCCGGAGAACTCGGGATGGATGCCGAAGAAGTTGTCCATGACGGCACCATGAAGCGGCTCGCCGGCCTGATGCGCTCGATGTTCCGTGCCGAGAGACGGATGACCAACGGTCGCCCGTTCTACGAGGGGGTAAGGCTGAGCACGCAGCCCGACCATCCCGACGACGACGCTGGTGATCTCAGCAGGCTTTGACCGGATAGCAGCGGAACGGTGAAGACCGTTCCGCTGCCCACCGCTCCCTGACTGGCGCAGACCAGCAATCCGCATTTGCGCGCCGACCGAACCACGACGGCGCAATCCCAACCTGACGCGGGGTTCAAGCTCCCCGCATTTGAAAGCAGCCTCAATGACAACGACCATCACGCTCCCGAACGCTCGGATTGATCTCTTTAAACTCGGCCTGACCGGACGCATCGTCGGCGCCGGCGGCATGTCTGCGGCCTGGCTGATCGAGAAGCTCAAGGACATCGGGGAAATCACCACGCCAAAGTCCAAAAAGGGCGGCCGCTACATTCAGGTGACCCGGCGGCTTGAGACCGATGACGGACAGTCCGCTGGCGACCTTCGCTTCGACCTCTATCCCGAATATGGCGATGACATCGTTTTCGGGAACCGTAGCTCGGTCCAAGGCAATGGCATGCAGATCCTCCGAGCAGTGCTCGGGGAAAAGAACTGCGGCGGCTTGAGCTTCGACGGCAAAACCAATGTGCTTGGAACTTCGCACAGCGGCGAGGGCACGACGGCACGCCAGCTTGGACTGCTGATCGAGGCGGTTCAGATCGCTATCGACGCCTTCGCCACCGTGTTCGAGGACAGTTGGAAGCCTGACAAAGTGTGGCTGAAAAGCGCGGAGGCGTGCCGTGACATGGCAGTCGCGGACTCGATCGCCGCGACGCGCATCTTGCAGCACCTGATGGTGAGCGGAGCCAAAAGGAAGAAGCACGACGAGTATGCGCGCTTGGGAAGCGATGAGCAGAAGCGCATTCCTACCCTGCGCTTCATCACGAGTGAAGGTGAACCCGAAGACAAGATCTACGCCAAGCGGCGCGACACGTTGCGTTTCGAAGTGTCCTGCCCGTCTCGCAAGAAGGTCGCCGCGTCGATCGGAAGGGGTGTGAGCAACTTCTCAAGCTATGAGGTTAGCCTCATTTTCCTCGACTTCCTCTCTGCGGCCGAGGCGCGTATCGACAAGATGGAGCGTGAGGCGTGCGCCGCGTTGAGCAGCGAGGTGGGTATTGCGGAGGTCCTGCTGCGGCTGCGACCCTTGCTCGATCTGGCTGCTGGTGTCGGAAAGGCAAAAGGACCGCCCTCTGAAGACGCGCAAGAGGCGTCGATCGATGCCATCGAGGCTCTTCTCTCGAGCGGCTTCTATGATGCTCACGGTCACCATGGCAACACGGTCATTCGAGTTGCTCTCAATGCGCTGGCTCAGGATGGTGGCCCGCTCGAGAAGCACTGGAGGCGTGCGATTTACTATCTCAAGCCCGAGTTGGCACGAGCCTGCAGCATCATGCGAGTAGCGAGTTGAGTCGCTACCCTACGGCTTGAAAAACCCTGTAGGAGTCGGGGCTCGACCACGTTCGCTGGTCGGGCCCTGACGCAGCGGGGCACTCCCGACCGAGTTGGTCACCCAGGCGGCAGTCGCGAGGTATCTGATGGAACATGGCGGTTGGCAGACGTTGAGGGCAGGCTTCGCACAGCGTTTCGATCGGGAGAGCTTAGAGAGCTATCTGGAGATTGTCGGTGACCCACTACCGCTCATCCGACGCGGCCTCGCTTCCCTCCAAGTTCCAGACTGGCAGTCATGTGTTCAAGGCCTAAGCGCTCATTTCAATCTGGCCGATGACCATCACTGCTTCCACGTTCCGCCCCACCGCTGGGCTCGTTACCATGAGCCGCAGATAACGGCAGGCTTCTCCCATTTCCTTAGCCTTGGCAGTCAGCGATGCCGCGTCGAGCGCGCCGCTGCGCTGGCGAAAGCCGTCGCGACCTGTGTTGGCACGGGCACGGCAGCCATGGACGGTTTGAGCTTTGACAGCGCCGTGTGTCGGGCTGAAGAAAATCGATCAGACATCGTGCTTGAACTGAGCGCCGGATCGCGGAGGATGGGCGTTTCAATCGAAGCCAAATTTGGTCATCAGCTTACTAAAGGGCAATTGCCCAAGGCCCGAGACCATGTTCGCGAGAACTATGGCTGGGAGCCCGGCGACACGTATTTACTTGTGATTGCACCCGACCCCGACACTTTGGATGCCCTCATTCTACGGCAGAATCGGAGGTTTGGCTGGCGTGCAACTTCTTGGTGGGAGTTTCTCAGCGTCTTGGAGCGCGTTACCAACCCGTCATTCGACTGCGAAGAGTACCGCCGGTTCCGCCGGACTGTGTGGCATAGAGCGTATTAGGAACACTAATGATCACTGTACCAGAAAGCGTTTTCGCTTACTTCACACAACCAGCAATTCAGACAGCCGTAGATCTGCTGCTCACGCGAAAAGAGCCAAAGATTCCTGGCAACCTCACGTGGAACGAGGTGTCATCATTCTACCGAGCGTCGCTAGCTGCCCGTCAGGTCCCAACTGAGTTTGCGATGTTTACCGAACAACTATGGCGCGAGATTTGGACTGACGTGCCGACGTGTTGGAAGCCGATTCCACCTAGCAAGCCCGCTAGGCCTGATTTGGCGATCGGTGTCTCGACTGTCTGGGACCAGGGCTGCTTCAGCCGGAGGTTCGAATGTTCAGCCTACGCCCTTGAATTGAGCGCTGGCCTGTGGCTCGATACCGGACTGCAACTCGGTGTCCTACTCTATGACAAACAAGAGAATGTGCCGCTCCGGAAGGAAGATCTCGTGGGCTGGGCTCAGGAGAATGGTACCGACACATTTTGGACACAGGACGGAGCGGGCTCGCTATCAAAGGTCATCGCACCGGCAGACTTCCGAGGCTTAGCCAAGCAGGCACTGGATGCTGTCGCTACGGTGTTCCCTGGGGGATAGCCTGCTGGTCACGGAGGATGGGCGGGCCGATTAAATCCGTTGGCGATTCCTCTCTTTGCTCACTCCGGAGTTTGGTGGCAATTTTGCCCCTGAAATGCCCCTTTGGCCAATCATGGTTCACGGGGGCGGCGAGGGGCAGATGGAGAGCGACGCGGCTTGATCGCGTGCGCGGAAGTGGTTGAAAGAGGACAAGAAAGGCCCGGTGCGGGCCATCTTTGACGAAGTGCGCGCGAACTTTTAATCAGTAGGTCGCTGGTTCGAATCCAGCAGGGCTCACCACCTCAGGCGGGTGACAGACCCAATCGCGCCACTGCGGTGAAATATCCGCGCATCGCGTCGGCGGCCCGGTTGGACAGCATGATGTGCGCGCGACGCCGGTCGCCGGGATCGGCCTCGCGCTCGAACAGTCCGGCATCGTGCAGCGTCCCGATCCAGCGCAGCGCCGTGGTCGGCGGCACCGCCGCGGCGATGCACAGGCTCGACACCGACACCCGCTTGCGCTCCAGCCGCGCGGCATAAAGATCGAGCAGCATGTCCCAGGCGGGATCCGCGAAGAACTCGGGGGTGAAATGCTGGTCGCGCAGCCGCCGGGAGCGAATGGCGGCGCGGACGATGCGGGGCTCGGGCTCGGGATCACCGCCCGGCTCGGCGCGATAGCCCCGGCCCGGCTCGCGCAGCTCGGCCCGTGTCGGTTCGGCGGCGAAGTCGGAGAGCACGGCGGCGAGCCGCGCGACCTCTTCGTTGAGCAACCGCAGCCGCTCGCTCTCCCGCTCGCGCGTTACGTCGTGCAGCCGTGCTCCGGTCGGCGCTACGGCCTGTGCCAGCGCGGCGGCATAGTCCGATGGGGTGGGGTCGCACAGCAATGTCGCGCCCGCGTCCATCAGCGGTGGGGCGGCAAGGTCGATTCCGTCGGCATCGATCAGTGCGACGACCCGGCAGTGATTATCCCGCGCCCAATCGGCGATACGGCTCGACCCCGACGCCAACCGGTCGGGGTCGAGCCCGGTCCCGTCGAACAGAATGAGGTCGGAGGAAATGAGCGCATCCAGCGCCGCCTCGGTCGCGTCAGGCGCGACGGCGTCGAGCACCCGCGCCCCGCTGGCGATCATCGCCGCACGATGGCGGTGCTGCGCCGGGGTCTGGGCGATGATCAGCGCGCGCATCGCGTCGACGGAAAGTTCGGCAACCGACCCGCTATCATTCATCGCAATCCCTCCGCTTTGCGCTGCAATGCGGATGTAATCGCGAGGCGTGGCGGCGCGTCAGCACAAGGCGGCTCCGAATTCAACCGGTCTGCCGCCCGTTATCTCCATAATGGATGCACTCTGGCAAGCGACTTAGGGTCCGGGCTCAATTCGGTCAGAATTGGAACGGAACGGATTCTGGCGCGGGACAAGAAGGGAATGACGCCGAAGCATCGTACCGACACGCGGCAACGTCATACGCCAAAATCCGCCAGCCGCCGCGCCTCAGCCGATCAGCTCAAGGGGATTGTCCGGCCCGTTGCGTACCGGCGACCGCCGCACAACAGGCCGGAGCAATGGCGGCGCGCGGTCAACGCGGCGCGGGAACAGGCCCGGAACTGGCCGGCTCTACCGACGGCTTGCTCGATGCGCTGGCCGCGAGCTGCGCGTCTTCTTCCTCATATTTGCCTTCCCATTCAGCGCGCGTCTTGCACACCTTGCCCGTCCGCAATTTGGTGCGGCGGTCATATTTGGTCTTGCAGACGATATCGTCCGGGCTTTTTTCGATCATCGCCGGAGCTGCGGCAACGGAAAGTGCGAAAATCGTAAGCAACATGGCGACCCCCTAATGGCATCAAACTGCCATCTCGCCATAAATTGCTGCAGCGCACAAGTCACAAAGTTGCTTAATCGCGCCCCGCACGCACGCGCTTCTTCCCCTCCAGCGCAGACAGCACGCCGCGCAGGGTGCGCAATTCCTGACTGGTCCAGCCCGGCTTGGTCAGCAGGTTACGCAGCGTCAGCTTGGTCGTCGGCACGCGATCGGGCGGGAAATAATAGCCGGTGTCCTCCAGCAGCGCGTCGACATGGCCGATCAGCCCCTCCAGCTCGGCCTGAGGCGCGGGGGGATCGAGGTCGGTGCGCGGCGGCTGGGCCAGTCCCTGCCCCTTCGACCATTCATAGGCGACCAGGATCACCGCCTGCGCCAGGTTGAGCGAACCGAATTCCGGATTGATCGGCACGGTCAGGATCGCGCGGGCGAGCGCGACATCCTCGGTCTCCAGCCCGGAACGCTCCGGGCCGAACAGGATCGCCGAGCGGCCGGGCGCAGCGTGGATCTCCGCCGCCGCCTCGACCGGAGTCACCACCGGCTTGGTCACGCCGCGCTTGCGCACCGTGGTGGCATAGACGTGCGGGCAATCGGCCACCGCCTCGGCGACGCTTTCGAACACCTGGGCGCGCTCAAGCACGATGTCCGCGCCGCTCGCCGCCGGGCCAGCCGAAGGGTTGGGCCAGCCGTCGCGGGGCGTCACCAGCCGCATTTCGGTGAGCCCGAAATTGAGCATCGCGCGCGCGGCCTTGCCGATATTCTCGCCCAGTTGCGGGCGGACCAGAACGATGACGGGGTTCACTGTTTGCCGACCTCGCTCACATTACTGGCGAATTCCTCGAAATCCTTGGCCTCGCGGAAGTCGCGATAGACGCTGGCGAAGCGGATATAGGCGACCGAATCGAGGTGCTTGAGCCCCTCCATCACCATCTCCCCGATCCGCTTGGTCGGCACTTCGGTTTCGCCCAGCGTTTCGAGCTGACGCTGAATGCCCGAAACGAGCTTTTCGACCTGGGTCGCATCGATCGGACGCTTGCGGCAGGCCAGGCTGACCGAGCGGATCAGCTTGTCGCGGTCGAACGGCTCGCGCTTGTCCTCGGACTTGAGGACGAACAGCTCGCGCAGCTGGATGCGCTCGAAGGTGGTGAAGCGCGCGGCGCACGCCTCGCACTGCCGCCTGCGACGGATCGCCGCCCCGTCTTCGGTGGGGCGGCTATCCTTTACCTGTGATGCTTCATGGCCGCAAAAGGGGCAGCGCATTATTCGGCGCCCTCACGGGCGCGCGGCGCCAGCCCGCTCCCCCACCCGGCCACCCACCGGTAGGATATTCTATGGGTGGCCGGGTGGGGGAGCGGGCTGGCGCCGTTCAACTTTACGCCTCCGGGTAGATCGGGAAGCGTTCGCACAGCGCGCGGACACGCAACTTGACTGCGGCTTCGACCTCGGGGTCGCCGGCTTCGCCCTTGGTGCGCAGCCCTTCAAGGACATCGGCGATCATGTTGCCGATTTCGCGGAATTCGGCGACGCCGAAGCCGCGCGTGGTGCCGGCGGGCGAGCCGACGCGGATGCCGCTGGTCTTGGTCGGGGGCAGCGGATCATTGGGGATGCCGTTCTTGTTGCAGGTGATGCCGGCACGCTCCAGCGCCTCGTCCGCATCCTTGCCGGTCACGCCGAGCGGGGTGAGGTCGATCAGCGCGAGATGGGTGTCGGTACCGCCCGAGACGACCGCTGCGCCGCGTTCCTTGAGCGTCGCGGCCAGCACCTTCGCATTCTCGACCACCGCCG
>CAYMUJ010000061.1:0-13935 GCA_964393565.1 uncultured Stakelama sp.
TGGCCCGCGCGGTGATGGGGGCTGAGGTGGGGGATGTGGTGGATTTTGGCGGGGTAGAGGGGGCGGTTGAGGTGTTGGGGATTGGCATTGCGTAGGAACCAAAGGAGAGCTGCATAGGCATTTTGAGAGAGCTGCATGGATTTTCGTTTGCAGCTCGATCTTAATTTCAAGCGAGCTGTTGACATTCTCTGACAGAGCTGCAAATGCAGTCCGTAGCGAGCTACCCAAACCTCGAAGAGCGATGATCGCTCTAGTAGGTCCAACCCAAGCTCGCCGGAGAAGTGAAATGTTCGTACACGTACCAGCCATGCGCGGTCGCATGGGCAGCCGTACCTACTATTCGTGCCTGATGCCGCTGAGCGCGATTCCCAATATGTTCAAATTCACAAACTGGGCAGACATCAGTCCGGAAGCCCGCGAGCAGCGGGTGCTGAATGAGCGCCGGGTCCCTGACCTTGCAAACTACATTGTTGAGAACGAGGACGATTACTTGTTTTCGTCAATCACAGCTTCGTTTCGCAACGAGCCTGATTTTTCCGCTCAAGAAGGCATTGAATCGGACAATGCGCTGGGCATTTTGAAAATCAAACTCGGCGATGACCTGATCATCAATGACGGCCAGCACCGCGCCGCAGGAATCGTTGAGGCAATCAAACTCAACCCCGCGCTTGGCGACCACGCAATCTCGGTTCTGCTTTTCCCTTACGAGAACACGGAACGGGTCCAGCAGATGTTCTCCGATCTCAATCGCTATGTGCAGAAGACTTCGAAGTCGCTCGATATTCTATACGACAAGCGTGATCCGATCTCGATTGCCACGATGGTTGCAATTGATCGGATTGAGCTTTTCCGTGAGCTGACCGAGAAGGCCGACGCCTCTCTCAAATCGAAATCCACCAAGATTTTCACGTTGGCCGCTTTGTACGATGCCAACCGCGACCTCTTGAAGGGGTACGGTTCCGATACGCTCGATGAGCAATCCAATCGACTCGTCGAGTTTTGGACAACCGTGGCCGCGTATATGCCAGACTGGACGAAGGTGCTTCGTGGCCAAACTTTGGCTCAAGAACTTCGCGCAGAGAAGATCTCGTCTCACTCGACGGTCTTGAGGGCAATGGGAGGACTTGGCGCGGACGTGGTGAAGGAGCCAGATTGGAAGGATCGGATCGCGGGACTTGCAGAAATCGATTGGTCCAAGCGGAATCCTGAATGGCAAAACATTTGCATCGTGGCGAATTCGGTCGTTTCAAACCGACAGGCCCGCGCCGCCACCAAAGCGTTCATCAAGAACAAGCTGGGAATGGAGCTCACGGACGGCGAAAGGCGCTCTCTGGAAACCAAGGCGCTCCTCGAAGAGCTTGATAAGCTGTTGGATCCCGAAACTGCGAACGTGGAGGCATGATCATGGGCAGAAGAGCTTGTGCCAGCGGTATTTTCCTCAGCGTATCCGACGCATCCATTGTCAAAGGAATGCTAAGGCGGGGCGACCGGCAACATGACGTAGCCGCCTGGTTCGGCGTCAATGGTGGGCGAATTGCTGAAATCGCAACCGGGCTGCGGTTCCCGGAAGTTAATCCAGCGGCAAGTGACCAACTTCCGCCGCCTGGTCCCTATCCTGCTGGGAAAGTGGCAGTAGCTGCAATCTCGGCATTGTCGGCAGCGAGGTCGGCGTTGGCGAACGCAGAAGCGATGATGCGGCATTCGATCTGAATTGTGGATGGGCTCCTGCAAAGGGGCCCATCTGCTGCTCGATCATTCTTAACCCCTCGGCCCCTTCGGCTTGCCCTTGTGGAACACCCTTGGCCCAGCGCCACCCGGTCCACCCTGCCCGCGATGCGGTTTCGGCGGCGGGCCTTTCCTCCGCTCGCGGGCCACTTCGCGCGGGCCTTCGCTCTGTTCAATGGTGATCCCGCTTTCGTCGTCGCCGTCGATCCCTGCCGTCCGCTTCACTGCATCGGCAAATTTGCGGGCGACCGCTGAAGGCACCTGGAAGTGGGTTTCACCCGGGCCGATGCGGATCGCGCCGACTTCGTTGCGGGTGATGTGGCCACGGCGGCAGAGCAGCGGCAGGATCCAGCGCGCGTCGGCGTTCTGCCTCCGCCCAACATCCATGCGGAACCAGACGACATCCTCGAAGCCGGGGCGGTGCCGCTCGGCTTGGGCGGCGCGTTGGGCTTCGTGGGTGCCGGCGATCAGTTCCTCGGGCGCGGGCATCGCGGCACGGAAAGATCGGACCAGGGCGGCGGCGATGTCCTCGGGGCTGCGCTCGGCGAGCAGGCGCTGGGCGAGTTCGCGGTCTTCCTCGTCGAATTCGGCCGGGGCAAGCATGGCCGCGATCAGACGTTCGCGATCATTGCGGCGGATATCTTCCGGCGTCGGGGCCTCAAGCCACTCGGCCTCGATCCGCGCGCCGCGCAGCATCATCTCGACCCGCTTGCGGCGCGGATAGGGGACCACGATCACTGCGGTGCCCTTCTTCCCCGCGCGCCCGGTTCGGCCCGAGCGGTGCTGGAGCGCTTCGGCGTCGCGCGGGATTTCGACATGGACCACCAGGCTCAAGGTCGGCAGGTCGATGCCTCTGGCCGCAACGTCGGTCGCGACGCAGACCCGCGCGCGGCGGTCGCGCAGGGCTTGCAGGGCGTTGTTGCGCTCGGACTGGCTGTGCTCGCCCGAGAGCGCGACCGCCGCGAATCCGCGCTCGATCAGCGTGGCGTGGAGGTGGCGGACGTTGTCGCGGGTGGCGCAGAACAGCATCGCGGTCTCGGCTTCGTGGAAACGCAGCAGGTTGACCACCGCGTGCTCGATCTGAGCCGGAGCGACCGTGACCCCCTGATAGGCGATATCGCCGTGGCCGCGATCCTCGCCGACGGTCGAAATGCGGAGCGCCTCGTGCTGGTAACGCCGGGCGAGCGCGACGATCGGCTTGGGCATGGTGGCGCTGAACAGCAGGGTGCGGCGGGTGCTGGGCGTTGCATCGAGGATCTCTTCGAGGTCCTCGCGGAAGCCCATGTCGAGCATCTCGTCGGCTTCATCGAGCACCACCGCGCGCATTTCGGTGAGGTTGAGCGCGCCGCGTTCGAGGTGGTCGCGCAGGCGGCCGGGCGTGCCGACCACGATGTGCGCGCCGTGGTGGAGCGCGCGGCGTTCCTTGCTGGGGTCCATGCCGCCAACGCAGCTGACGATCCGCGCGCCTGCCTTCGCATAGAGCCAGGTGAGCTCACGACTCACCTGCAGGGCGAGTTCACGGGTAGGCGCGATCACCAGCGCGAGCGGGGCTTCGGCCAGCAGCGGCAGCGCGGCGTTGTTTGCATCGGTGCCAAGCAGTTCGTCGGCCATGGCGATGCCGAAAGCCACGGTCTTGCCCGAACCGGTCTGCGCGGAGACCACCAGATCGCGGCCCTTCGCTCCTGCCTCGATCACAGCAGACTGGACGGGGGTAAGCGCAGTGTAGCCATGCGCGGATAGCGCTTCTGCGAGAAGCGGGGTTACATCGGGAAATGACATGATGGCCGCGCCCCTACAGGGAAACGGCGGGTTTGGCTTGCACTGATTTCAGCCCGGCAGAATGGGTGCGCCGCTCTCGGCCAGATAGCGCGCGAAATCGCCGTGGGGGATTGGGGCGAGGCCGGCGGTAGACTCGATCCAGATATAGGCTTCGGCAGCGACCTCTGCGCCGTCCGCGAGCAGCGCAGTGACTGGGCGGCGCGCATAGGCGCCGCCTTCGTAGGCATCCATTTCAGCCAGCTCAGCCGCGCCAAACCTGCCCGGTAAGTGCAGCCGCCCATGGACGGTGCCGCTGCCTGGAACCATCGCCGGATGATGCCCTTCTGGATCGGCAATCGCATAGAGATCGCCCGCAACGCTTGCCGCTTGCCCCGGCTCCAGCAGCGCCACCAGTTCAGCCATCCGCCCGGTCGCGAGTTCGGGCATCAGCACCCCGTAGAAGAACAGCGGCGTCATCAATGATTGCAGGCCAGCGCCTCAACCACATCCTCCAGCCGCGCCGGATCGCCCAGTGCAAGCACGTGGCCGTCGCTGGCAGCGTGCAGAGGCTCGCCGTTCCAGTCGCACATCGTGCCGCCCGCGCCTTCCACCACAGGGACCAGCGCGGCATAGTCGTGGAGCTTAAGACCCGCTTCACAGACCAGATCGAGGTGGCCTGAGGCGAGCATGGCGTAATTGTAGCAATCGCCGCCCATCACCATGCGCTTGTGATCCGTCTTGGCGGCGAGCCCCATGAAGTGACTGCCCTGATGATCGTCGAAATAGTGCGGCCCGGTAGTGGCAAGCGCCGCGTCAGCAAGCTCTCGGCAAGCCCGTGTGCGGACCGGCTGGCCGTTGAAGGTGGTCGGCTGCCCGGTCACCCCCAGCCAGCGTTCGCCCAACACTGGCTGGTCGATAACGCCAAGCACCGGCCAGCCTTCGTGGACCAGCGCGATCAAGGTGCCGAACAGCGGGCGGCCAGCCATGAAAGCGGTAGTGCCGTCAATCGGATCGAGCACCCAGGTCCGCCCCGAAGTACCCGGCTCGGTACCGAACTCCTCGCCATGGATCGCATCGCGCGGGAATTCAGATTTGATCAACCGCCGCATCGCTTCTTCCGCCGCGCGATCGGCCTCGGTCACCGGCGAGCGATCCGCCTTGCGCTCGCTGCCGATCGCGGTGCGGAACAGCGGCACAATCGCTGCCCGCGCCGCGTCAGCTAGCCGGTGCGCAAGCGCGGTTTCGTTGGTTAGGTTCATGGCTGCTCCAGATGCTCAAGGGCAAAAATCCGATCAAATGCGGCGCGCTCTTGCAAGACTCAGGGTTTGGCTCCCAGATCGGCTAACCCTCCGCGTGCGGGGCCGGAGATAGTTGACAGGGGTTTGTCACGGTCCGGGTCAAGCGCAATTGCCTTACGATAATGCTGAATGGCCAGCGCCGGGTTGCGCGTCGCGCCCTGCCCGGTATGATAGGAAAGCGCTGCATGTAGGCATGATGTAGCATCGTTGCCCCGACAGCCGATGGTGGCCAGTTCGAATCCGCGGGCGACATCGCGCGGGAATCCAGGATCCTTGTCCTTTGGCGGGCGACCATCATAGAGTTGCGCCAGAGTTCCACACCAGCGAAATTCGCCCAGCACGCAGGCTCGCTCGGCAGAGGCAATGCTGAGCGTAGGTGCTTTCGAGGGGCCACGTTGCTGCTCCAAGTAAGAAGGAAGAGGCGGGCTGCGCATTGCTCCAAAAGTCGCCAAATTGCGATTGATCTCCACCCCCGGCCGCACCGCGAGCACTTCGTAACTGCCATCAGGCGGCCCAGCGACAATAACCAGTTGCCCAGCCTGGCTTCGGATTGCGGTCAAACGATGGATCGGGCGATCCTGCGTGTCGACTGCTGTTGCCGCGACGATGACCCTGCCGCCGAAACGAAGCCACTCCTCCACAAGGAACCCGTTGAATCGCTTTCCTGTTCCCTCAATCGCGGCCCAGTCCGGGATCGCAATTGTACTTTCGGCATTCACCTGGATCGCACGCAAGCGCTGCTTCACGCAGATCTGCTCCCCGCGATATTCGATATAGTATCCGGTTTCGAGAACCTTGTCGGTTGTGAAAGAAACTTGCGAGGGTTCCTCAACGGCGGTTGCTGACCTGAACAAAGGATACTGATCAGCGGCCTTCAACTCATTGCGAACCTGTTCTGCGTTTCTGCAGCCAGACCGAACCAACGGCATTGGAATAGACTGAGCCACTGCGCTGACATGCGAGCCCGCAGTCAGCACTATTACTGCTGCAAAAAGAGCCCACAGTTTGACTAGAAAAGGCTTGGACCGAACCATCGAACATACCCTGCTAAGTGTTCGACTATGCTTCTGCCATCAATCCCACAAGCTCGAAACCGAGCTCTCCTCGGCAATCCGGTGGATCGCTTCGCCGATTAGCGGGGCGATCGGGAGGACGCGGATTTTGCTGGCGGCCAGCGTTTCCTCGGTCGGCTGGATGCTGTCGGTTATGACGAGCTCCTTGAGCGCAGAATTTTGCACTCGCTCCGACGCGATGCCCGAAAGCACCCCGTGGGTGAGATAGGCGGTGACGCTTTTCGCACCCGCGTCCATCAGCGCACCCGCCGCATTGCACAGGGTGCCGCCCGAATCGATGATGTCATCGATCAGGATGCAGTCCCAACCCTTCACATCGCCAATGATGTTCATCACCTCGCTGCTGCCGGGCTTGTCGCGGCGCTTGTCGACGATCGAAAGCGGCGCATCGCCGACCCGCTTGGACAGCGCCCGTGCGCGGACCACGCCGCCGACATCGGGCGAGACCACCATCAGGTTCTCCCCGCCGGTGCGCTGCAGAATGTCCGCCGCCATCACCGGAGCGCCATAGAGGTTGTCGGTCGGGATATCGAAGAAGCCCTGGATCTGCCCGGCGTGAAGATCGACTGCCAGCACCCGGTCGGCCCCGGCCTTGGTGATCAGGTTGGCGACCAACTTGGCGGATATGGGCGTGCGTGGCCCCGGTTTGCGGTCTTGCCGGGCATAGCCAAAATAGGGCGTGACTGCCGTGATCCGCGACGCCGAGGCGCGGCGCAGCGCATCGATGCAGATCAGCAGTTCCATCAGGTGATCGTTAGCAGGAGCCGAGGTCGATTGGACAACGAAGACATCCTCACCGCGCACATTCTCGTGGATTTCGACGAAAATTTCGTCATCGGCGAAGCGCTTGACCGTGGCATCGGTGAGCGGCAGCTTGAGGTAATCCGCAATCGCCCGCGCGAGCGGCAGGTTCGAATTGCCGGCCATGATCTTCATCGGAATCGCCCTTCCCGCCCCAAGAATCGCTGAGGCGAGGCTCTAGCCGGGTCGACGCTCAATACAAGCGCCGGAGCGTTTCGATCGGTGAAAAGCCTCAGCTCTTGTTGCGATGTTCACCGCTGACCCAGCGGACCGTCCCGCTGCTGGCGCGCATCACCACGCTGGCAGTAGTGATAACTCCATCCTTGAGCCGCTTGACGCCCTTGAGCAAAGAGCCATCGGTCACCCCGGTCGCGGCGAAGATGCAGTCACCCTTGGCGAGTTCCTCGAGCTTGTAGATCTTGTTCAGATCCTCGATCCCCCACTTGCGCGCGCGGCCGCGTTCATCGTCGTTGCGGAACAGCAAACGCCCGTTGAACTGACCGCCGACACAGCGCAGCGCGGCCGCCGCAAGCACGCCCTCGGGCGCGCCGCCGGAGCCCATGTAAAGATCGATTGTGGTCTCGGGATTGGTCACCGCAATCACGCCCGCCACGTCGCCATCGCCGATCAGCACCACCCCGCAGCCCAGCCCGCGCAGCTCCTCGATCAACGCAGCATGGCGCGGCCGGTCGAGCACGCAGACGATGATTTCATCGGGCCGCACACCCTTGGCGGCCGCGACAGCCTTCACGTTCTCGCTGGGCGACTTGGCCAGATCGATGATCCCTTCCGGATAGCCGGGGCCGACCGCCAGCTTATCCATGTAGACATCGGGCGCGTTGAGCAGATTGCCTTCCTCGGCTGCCGCCAGAACCGCCAGCGCGTTGGGTCCGGCCTTGGCGGTGATCGTGGTGCCTTCCAGCGGATCGAGCGCAATGTCGATCTTCGGCCCGGTGCCGATCGCCCCGCCCACCTTTTCGCCGATGAACAGCATTGGGGCTTCGTCACGCTCGCCTTCGCCGATCACCACGGTACCGTCCATCTCAAGGTCGTCGAAAGCCTTGCGCATCGCTTCGACGGCGGCGGCATCGGCGGCCTTCTCATCGCCGCGCCCGACCAGTTTCGAGGCGGCAATTGCCGCCGCTTCGGTCACGCGGACCATTTCGAGCACGAGGACACGGTCGAGCACCTGGCTGGCGGCGGGTTTGGTCATGAAGTAGGTCCTGCTGATGAATACGAATGCGGCGGGTTCGCCGCGGCGCTTAGCCAGCGAGCATGACAATGTCGATACAGGTCAGCAGGTTCAGCGGCGATTAAGCCGCAGCCGCGTTCCTGCGCCGCGTGAGCGGCTGGCGGGGAATCATGGCGGTAGTCGCGCTGGCCGGCGCAGCGCCCACGTTTGCCCAAAGCGCCCCGGCCGAAGGCACCCGCACGGCCGAGGAAGCGATCGCCACCACCCGAGAAAGCTATGGCCCGCCTGCTCCCAAACCGCGCTGCGGTGCCGGTGGCCCAGGCGAGATTGTGGTTTGTGCGCCGGGGAACGGAGATGAATTTCGGGTCCAGTCCACCGCCGAACTCGATCCCAATTCGCGCGAAGCGCAGCGGCTGCGCGATGGTGGGATCCCGCGCGCGCCGCAAGTCGGCACGGTGATCGACTGTTCGCAAGGCGGGTGCATCAGCTTTGGGTCGGTGCCGCCACCAGCCTATTTGATCGATTTCAGCACCCTGCCTGCCGACCCGCCGGGGTCCGATGCCGATCTGATCGCGAGGGGTGAGAAGAAGGCGCCGTAGCTGGCCGCCCGAGGGCGGGGGGCATTGGCCGCCGTCAGGCGGACAAAATATGCAGCACTAGCGGCGGCTCGGTCAAACTGGGTGAACCTTCAAGCAAGCGCAGCGCTTCGCTGACTGCGCGCTCCGGCCCTTCGTGGGTGACCATCGCGACCAGCACTTCGCCAGCCTCATCGGCATGGCCGCGCTGGATGAAGCTTTCGATCGAGACCCCGGCGTCGCGCATGGCAGCAGTGATTTCGGCGAGCACACCCGGCCGGTCGGTGACGAGGAAGCGGACATAGGCACGGCTCAGCCGCTCCCCGCTATTAGCTGGCACCATCGCCTCAAGCCCGGCAACCGGGATCGAGAAGGCTCGGTCGGCCTCGAACCCCACATCCATCCCGCGTGCGATATCGATGATATCGGCGACCACCGCGCTGGCGGTCGGCCCGTCGCCTGCTCCGGCTCCTTGGAACAACAGGCGGCCAGAGAAATTGCCTTCCACCACCACGGCATTGGTCGGCCCGTCGACGTGGGCCAAAAGATTGTCGAACGGAACCAAATGCGCCTGGACACGCTGGAACAGCACGCCGTCATCTGCCTCGGCCATCCCGATCAGGCGAATAACATAGCCCAGCGCCTGAGCCTGGGCGATATCGGCGGCAAGGATCCGGGCGATCCCGCTGGTTTCAACCGAGCCGAAATCGATCGTCGATCCGAAGGCGATCGCCGAAAGGATCGAGAGCTTGTGCGCGGCATCGGTGCCTTCGATGTCGAAGGTTGGGTCGGCCTCGGCATAGCCTTTGGCCTGCGCCTCAGCGAGGACCTCGGCAAAGTCGCGACCGGTGTCCTCCATGGTCGAAAGGATATAGTTGCAGGTGCCGTTGAGAATTCCGTAGATTCGCTCGACCCGGTTCGCCGCGACCCCTTCGCGCAGGCCCTTGATCACCGGGATCCCGCCTGCGACCGAGGCCTCGAACCGCAAGGGCGCGCCATTCAGTTCGGCGAGCGCCGCCAGTTCCATCCCGTGGTGCGCGATCATCGCCTTGTTGGCGGTAACCAGCCCCTTGCCCGCCCCGAGCGTGCTCCGCGCCAGCGCCAGCGCCGGGCCGTCCGACCCGCCGACCAGTTCGACCACCAGATCGACATCGCCGCGCGCAGCCATCGCGGTCATATCGTCTTCCCAGGCATAGCCCGCGATATCGACTCCGCGGTTCCGGTTGCGGTCGCGCGCGCTTACCGCCGTGATCCGGATCGGCCGCCCGGCGCGGCGCGTGATCAGATCGGCATTGGCTTCGACCAACCGGATCACTCCGGCACCGACGGTGCCAAGCCCTGCCAATGCGATACGTAACGGTTCAGCCATGGCGCACCCCTTTTTGCCGGGTGACCCCTAAGCGAGGGGAATCACAAAGGCTAGCCGGTTCATTTACGATTGCGCGGGCAGGATCCCAGTTCGGTCAGAACGAAACGATAGTCCGATCCCGCTGCTGCGCGATCGGCTGGATCGTCGGACACGTTGGCACCGGTCGGTAGCAGCGGCGGAAGGAAGCAAGCCAGCCGGTACCAGGTCAGGCTTTCGCGCCGCGGCGTGGCGGCCATTTCACCTACGACCTCGGTGAACGAGATCGACCAGCGCGGCGGCTCGCCCGGTCGGCGTTGGACGGTAATCGCCGCCGGCTCGCCGTTGGCAGAGTTGAGGAATAGCTGGGTTTCCCCCGCGCCCGCCAGATTGCCCCTGACATGGATCGCCTCGCGGACCCCGGTTATCTTGTGCGGCGCGCCGGGTGCCAGCAACTCCGTCAGCAGGCCGCGCAACCTGGTGTCGAGCGCCGGATCCCACAACACCAGCGCGTCATTTGCAACCAACTGCAGCTCACCCGGTCGCCCGGGTACGGAGCGAGCGAAGAGCACCACGCTTTTCTTCTTAAGTTGCGGCGGCTTGCCTTTAGCATCGAGCGGCAGGTCGACCAGATAGCGCAGCGCCTCGCCGATCGGAACGTTTCCGGCAATCAGCGCCTCGGTCTTGGCTTCGACATAGAACCGCGCCCAGCCCGCACGCACGCCGCGCGCACGCAGCGGGTCCACCGGCGCAAGCTTCCTGACCTGCGCCTTGATCACCAGCGGCGCGCCATCGGCCAGATCGGCCAGATCGGCATACGTGGGGGCGACCAGCAGCGGCGGAGCGGGCGGCGAATCGCCCCGGGCCGCCCCAGTCCCGCCAAGCATCAAAGCGGCGATAAGGGCTGCAAAGCGTTGCATTTTGAAATTCTGCATGGCCTGATTCCGTGGTTCGGATTTCCCGGTTCGTTCCCGATCAATGCGCGGAAAAGCGCGAGATTCATAGCCGCTATCAGACCAACCCAGGTGAATCATTGGTTAACGGATAAAGCGTTGCGCCGCTTTGGAATGGGAGTTAAACGTCAAAGAAATTCGCGCCAAGACCAACAACGCGGTGCGGAACCTGACCAGGCCTGGCGGCGATGTTGGGCTGGTCTACCGGGCAACCGGCAGGGTGGTAAGAATTGGGAATTTGGCGTGCGGATGCCAATCGGTAGCCGCGCGTGGGGTCCGGATTTCGGTCCGGGGGAACTGTTTAGGAGAGATACATCTGAATGGCTTACGCTGACCAACAGATGAGCGGTAACCGCATTGCCGCACTGATCATCGTGGCTTTGCTCCACGTTGCTCTGGGCTATGCGCTTGTAACCGGCTTGGCCTACGAAGGATTCAAGACCGTGGTCAAGAAACTGACCACTGTCGACATCAAGGAAGAGGTCAAGAAGGAAGAAGAGCCGCCGCCACCGCCCAAGAAGGACACTGCGCCGCCGCCGCCGGTAGCGCCGCCAGTGAAGATCAACGTGACCACGGCCCAGCCGAACATCACGACGACGTCGACTCCGCCGCCGCCGGCGCCTTTGGCGACCACTGCTGCGCCGCCGTCGCCGCCACCTCCGGGGCCTCCTCCCCCTCCGCCGCCGCCACCGCGCGGACCGGACAAGCCGGCTTCGCCGAAGGGCAACCCCGGCAGCTGGGCCAGTTCGAACGACTATCCGCAGCGCGCTCTGCGTGACGAGAAGGAAGGGGTCACCCGCTTCCGCGTCACCGTCAGCGCCGAAGGCCGCGTCACCAGCTGTGACGTTACCGGGTCAAGCGGATCGCCCGAACTCGATTCGACCACTTGCTCGCTGATCACCCGCCGCGGCCGGTTCAACCCGGCACAGCAGGATGGCCAGCCAGTCGCCGGTTCCTGGTCGAGCTCGGTGCGCTGGCAAATTCCGAAAGACTGATCTGATTTCCAGTCCGGCAACCTGGGGAAGCCGGATCACATACCAACCTATCGCTTGAGAGGACTAACCGCATGCTTATCATTGATATCCTTGCCGCAGCTGCCGAAGCAGCTCCGCAGAACAAGTTCGGCTTCAAGGAAGCCCTCGAACAGGGCGGCTTCATCGCCTATGCCACCGTCGTGATCCTCGGCATCATGTCGTTCGGTTCGTTCTTCATCCTCTTCACCAAGTGGATGGAACAGTCGAAGATCCTGCGTCAGTACAATGCGCTCAAGTCCACCTTCTGGCGCGCTCCCTCGCTGCGTGAAGGCGCCGGCAAGCTTGAGAAGAACAGCGCCTGGCGCCAGATCGTCGACGACGGCATCGCAGCTGAAGATTCGCACGGCAAGATGACCGATGCGCTTGAAGCCCATGACTGGCTGCACGGCTCGCTTGCCCGTTCGGAAGCAACCATCAACTCGCGTCTGGCCTCAGGCCTGCCGTTCCTCGCTACCGTGGGTGCGACCGCGCCGTTCATCGGTCTGTTCGGCACCGTGGTCGGCATCTACCGCGCGCTGATCAACATCGGTCTCGCCGGTTCGGCCTCGATCGACAAGGTCGCCGGTCCTGTTGGTGAAGCACTGATCATGACCGCGCTCGGTCTGCTCGTCGCGGTTCCGGCCGTGCTTGCCTACAACTGGCTGCAGGCCCGCAACAAGCGGATTGCCGAGCTGCTGTCGGGCTTCTCGACCGACGTGCTCGCGAACATCAACTCCAAGGGTGCGGTCAAGCCGGCCGTCACTGCTGCCCCGGCTGCCAAGCCCGCAGCGGCGGCTCCGGCCAAGGCCTGAGCAGACAGCGAAGCGGGATCTGGCACGCGCCATCCCGCTTCCTCTCTCTTGCCGGTGAGCGAATGACGTATGCGGGTTTGCTCACCGCAAGAGGCCAAGCAAGGATAGGATAAGAACCCATGGCGATGTCTGTTGGCGGCGGCGGTCAAGAAAAGCCGATGTCGGAGATCAATACCACGCCCCTCGTGGACGTGATGCTGGTGCTGCTGATCATCTTCCTGATCGCGGTTCCGGTGGCCCTGCAAACGATCGAGAAGCTGCGCATCCCGATCATCGCTTCGGCCGAATCGAAGGACAAGGTGGAAAACCTGCTGCTCACGGTCAGCACGACCGATGCAGGTGGACGTAGCGCTGGCGATCCAGGCTATGAAGGTGCCAGCCGGAACGGTGAGTGCCGCATCTACTTCAACAACACCACGGCAGTGAACTCGGCTGAGCTGCGCGATCTGGCGTTCAAGCGTCTTGACGGCATCGTCAAGCGTGCGGGCGGTCCGGAAGCGCTCAAGGCAAACCCGGAAAAGGTTCCGCAGGTTCACATCCGCGGCGACGTCGAAGCACCGTGGCGCTGCGTGGCCGGGGCGATCTACAACGTCCAGGTCTCCGGTTACCCGACCGTCGGCTTCATCTCGAACCCGGTCGATCCCAAGGGCTGAGGCCCGCGGGCAGGCAATTTCAGGAGTAACTTCTCATGGCAATGTCAGGCGGCAAAGACGATGGCGAGCCGATGATGGAAATGAACACGACGCCGCTTATCGACGTCATGCTCGTGCTCCTCATCATGTTCATCATCACCATCCCAGTCGCGACTCACGCGGTGGATATCGATCTGCCCGCACCGACCCCGCCCACCAATGTTCCGCCGCCCGATACGGTCAAGAACAAGGTGGTGCTGACGGCAACCAACCAGATCCTCTGGAACGGCAAGCCGCTGGATGCTGGCGGGCTGCGCTATCAGCTGGACGAAACGCTGAAGTATCCGGTTGAGCCGGAACTGCAGTTCCAGCCCGAACCGCAAGCCAGCTATGATCTCTCGGCCCAGGTGCTGACGATCATCAAGGGCTCGGGTGTGACCAAGTTCGGCTTCGTGGGGAACGAAATGTTCTCCGAATTCAACCGGGCAGCAAATTCTGTGGCTCCTTCGGCGAAGTAAGCCAAATCGAACAAGGAGTGGCTACGGCTACCACGGTAAAGGGGCGGAGAAGTCCGCCCCTTTTCTTCTGACCATTGTCAGTCCGCCAGTTTATGATATCTTATCTCATCGCGTTGCCCCTGTGATCGCGATGGGAGAGCAAATCATGGCCCAGACCGCTACCCTGCCCCAAACACCGCTATCCGAACTCAACACCACCCCGCTGATCGACGTGCTGCTGGTGCTGCTGATCCTGTTCGT
>CAYMUJ010000062.1:0-13926 GCA_964393565.1 uncultured Stakelama sp.
TGTTTGTTTGCGGCACCGGCCCGCTCCCCCACCCGGCCACCCATAGAATACACTGTCGTTGGGTGGCCGGGTGGGGGAGCGGGCCGGTGCCGCGCGCCGCGCAAGCGGCGCCTGACAAACTAGCGCGTCGCGTTATACTTCAGCTGCGCGTCGGTCAGCTGGAACCCCACCAGCGCCTCGAACGTCGCGCGCAGCACGGCCTGGCGTACTTCGGGGCGGGCCAGCGGGTCCATCGCCGCGGTCTCGTCGCCCGCCTTGCGCTTGGTCAGAATCTCGCGGCGGATATCCTCGGGCAGCGTCGCGGCAGCGCGTGAGACATAGGCATTGGCGGTGCCACGGGCCGATGCGCGCGCCTGACCCGGTTCGAATCGCAGCGTGACCTGCGCAACGCGCTTCGACACCACCGCCGTGCCGCCCTGAACCACGGTCACGAAATAGGGCAAGGTCACTTCGCGCGCGCCCTCGGTCGAGCGGCGGCTGGCCTGAACTTCGAACGCGATGTCGCTGCGGATCATCTCGCCGCTGTCGTCGCAGTTCGACGTGACGTTGGTCAGCGTCGCGGTGACATCGATCGCGGTCGCCGCCGTGCTGTCGGCGGGGTTGAACAGGGTGATGTCGCCGGTCCCGGCCGGCACGCCGATGCGCGGGCAGGCGGAGCGGACTGCGGTGATGCCGCCCTCGGCAATGTCGCCCTCACGGGAGCAGGCGGCGAGCGCCAGCGGGATCGCAGCGGCAAGAGCGAGTTTGCGAAAGTTCAACTGGGGCACCTTTCCCGAACAAGACATGCCCGCCACCGCCATTTCTGACGGACCCGGCGCGGCGGCGGGCACCATAGGCAGCGCTTCGCCTTCCCGCAACGGCCATCCCGCGCCTTTCGCAGCCGCTCCGGATCGCGTAAGGCAGCGGCGATGACCGACACTCACAAGCCCGTCCTCGAACTCCTCATCGCCGCGCCGCGCGGCTTTTGCGCCGGAGTCGACCGCGCCATCCAGATCGTCGAACGCGCAATCGAACTGCACGGCGCACCGGTCTATGTCCGCCACGAAATCGTCCACAACAAATATGTCGTGGACTCGCTGCGTGCGAAGGGCGCGATCTTCGTCGACGAACTCGATCAGGTGCCGGACGGGGTCCATGTCGTCTTTTCCGCACATGGCGTGCCCAAATCGGTTCCTGCCGAGGCACAACATCGCGGCCTGTCCTATTTCGACGCCACCTGCCCTTTGGTGTCCAAGGTGCATCGCCAGGCCGAACGGCTGGTCGCCGCCGGTCGCCACATCCTGTTCATCGGCCATACCGGACATCCTGAAGTCATCGGTACCTTCGGTCAGGTGCCGGACGGGGCAATGACGCTGATCGAAACCGAAGCGGATGCCGAAGCCATCGCGCCCGCTGACCCGGGCAACCTCGCCTTTCTGACTCAGACGACGCTGTCGGTCGACGACACCGCGTCGATCCTGGCGATCCTGCAGCGGCGCTTCCCCGACATCGTCGCGCCCAAGGCCGACGACATCTGCTACGCCACGTCGAACCGGCAGGCGGCGGTGCGCGCGATCGCCGGGTCGTGCGATCTGGTGCTGGTGATCGGCGCACCCAATTCGTCCAACTCGCTGCGCCTTGCCGAAGTGGCCGAGCGCGAAGGGACGACGTCCAGGCTGATCCAGCGCGCCGACGATCTCGATTTCGACTGGCTGGCGGGTGTCGGCACGCTCGGCATCACCGCCGGCGCTTCGGCCCCCGAAGTGCTGGTGCGCGAAGTGATCGACCGCATCGCCACCCGCTACACCGTGACCGAACGCATGGTCGAAACCGCACAGGAAACAATCACCTTCAAACTGCCCAAGGGGCTTGAGGCGGCGTGAGCCACGCCATGCCGTCCAACCGTCATCCCCGCGAAAGCGGGGACCCATCTCCTTCGCGCGCCCAAAGCACAACTGCGGTTGCGTGCGAAACGCTTCCCGGAGATGGCTCCCCGCTTTCGCGGGGATGACGGAGTAATAGCGATGGCAGTCTACACACAGGTCCCGACCGAATCGCTCGCCGCGTTCCTCGCCCGCTATGACGTCGGCGAACTGGTCTCCGCCAAAGGGATCGCCGAGGGGGTCGAGAACAGCAATTATCTGGTCGACACGACCCAGGGCCGCTTCATCCTGACGCTCTATGAAAAGCGCGTCGATGCGGGCGACCTGCCCTATTTCATGGACCTGCTCGCGCATCTCGATGCCAAGGGGCTGTCGGTCCCGCCCGCGATTCCCGACCGCGACGGCGTGGCGATCCAGACGCTGGAGGGCCGGCCGGCCTGCCTGATCAAATTCCTGTCGGGCGTGTCCCTCTCCCACCCCACCCCGGCTCAGGCCGAGGCTGCGGCGCGCGCGATGGCCGATATGCACGCCGCCGTCGCCGATTTCGGGCAGGACCGCCCCAATTCGATGGGCGTCGAAAGCTGGCGACCGCTGTTCGACCGCTGCGGCGACAGCCTCGACCAGATCGCGCCGGGCCTTCACGCGGAACTCGGCACCGCGCTCAACCACGTCCTCGCCGCCTGGCCGCGCGACGGGTTCGACCGCTGCGCAATCCATGCCGATCTGTTCCCCGACAATGTGCTGATGCTGGGCGACACCGTCACCGGCCTGATCGACTTCTATTTCGCCAGCACCGATTTCCGCATCTACGACCTTGCCGTGATGCACAGCGCGTGGAGCTTCGATGCGACCGGCGCGGACTATCATGCCGAGGTCGGCGACGCCCTGCTGCGCGGCTATGAATCGCGCTTCCCGCTGTCCGAAGCCGAACGCGCCGCCTTCCCGCTGCTCGCCAGCGGCGCGTGCATCCGCTTTGCCCTCTCGCGCGCATTCGACTGGATCAACACCCCCGCCGACGCTCTGGTGACGCGCAAGGACCCGCTCGCTTATGTCCGCCGCCTGCGCCACTACCAAGCCATGAGCCCCACCGCATGACCGAACTCCCCCTCGTCGAAATCGCCACCGATGGCGCGTGCAAGGGCAATCCCGGGCGCGGCGGCTGGGGCGTGCTGCTGCGCGCGGGGACGGTCGAAAAGGAATTGTCGGGCGGTGAAGCGCACACCACCAACAACCGCATGGAGCTGATGGCGGCGATCCAGGGGCTGAAGGCGCTCAACAAGCCATGCCGGGTCAAGCTGTCGACCGACAGCCGCTATGTCATGGACGGCCTGACCAAATGGATCAAAGGCTGGCAGCGCAACGGCTGGAAAACCGCCGACAAGAAGCCGGTCAAGAACAGCGACCTGTGGATCGAACTGCTCGACGCCGCCAAACCCCACCGGATCGAATGGCAATGGGTCAAGGGCCATGCCGGCCACCCCGACAACGAACGCGCGGATCAGCTGGCAAGCGACGCGGCGTTGCGGAGTTAGGGCGGGCTGCGGGTTTTGAGTGGGAAACGGCCCCCACCCCGTCATGCTGAACTTGTTTCAGCATCCACCCTTCCACGCGCTGCTCCGTCGCTTGCGGGAGGTTGATCCTGAACCAAGTTCAGGATGACGGAGTGAAAAGACAGAAGCGTCTGCAATTGGGTGGGAAGCGGTCATTACCCGCTCCGCTTGGCGTCATTCATGTGATATCCGAATGGCATGCCGATATCTGTATTTGAAAATCGCGTCGAAGAACCGGTCACATTCATCTTGGAACCGGGCGAGGTGCAATACGCACTGCCGCCCCTTGCTCGAATTGGCATCCGATACTCATTTGGTTCCGGCGCGGTTGATCGCACCTTCGCCGATATCGGAGCTTGCACAATCCGGTTCTGGTGCGACAGCGAGGTGCGGGACGTTGAAATCGTCCAGCCCAGTGCTTTCGACCTCTTGCTGTGGGATATATGCGTGAAGGGCGGCTGCTGCGGCGGGCCGGCGGCTCACGTCACAGACTTGCTACCCTCAAAGGGCGTCGTCACAGCTGAAAAGTTTGCAAGATTGGTAATTCAAGCGGAGGAAGGCGGCAGCAATGAGGAGTGGCTGGCTGCCAAATTCGTAGAGCGCATGGGTAGCTCGTCCGTGCGGGCCGAAACACTGGTGCAAAATCTCAGCAATCCCTTCGATGCCGACTTCGGCTGAATGTCGTCTATGGGGTCGTCAGCGGCCACCCCACTTCCACCATCATTCTGGCCTCGCCCCGAAACCCACTTCACCACCGGCATTGCCCGATCGGCGCCACCGCCGGTGCAAATGTTCGACATTCCCCGCCGCAAAGGCGACACCCCGCCGGTGCTCGATGACGCGAAGTTCGCCGACATCGTCGCATCACCTGTTTCGCGGCAGGCGCCGCACGCGCCAGAAATCGCCCGCCCGGACGCCCCACGCCATCCGCCGCCCATACGAAAACGCGCAGAAAACAGCCAAAAACCGCTGCCCGCTTTCCTACAGGAACCTATTTGGTTATAATCGCCCGCACGCCACAGCAGACGGAGGCCAAGTGAACACACGCAACACCCCGCGTCCGCAAACGCGAAGCGCCGCCGCGCCTCACCCTTCTTCGACCGGTGCGCCCGGGCCGTTCTTCAGGATCGATTCGATCGCGTTCTTCGCCGACGCCTTGCTCGTATAGCCTTCGGTCCAGAAGATCACTTCACTGTTATACTTGAACTTGGCGACATATTCGCCGGCCTTGTTCTGCTCGATCACGAACTTGTGGGCCATCTTCTGCTCCTTCGTTGCTCAGGCCCAACGATAGCAAAGCCGCGCCGTCCGTCCAGCGTTTCAGCCGCGAAACCGCCGGATCGAGTAGCGTTCGGGGTCAAGATGCCCGACCATCGCGTCGGGCGCGCTGCCCAGCAGCATCGCCGCCGCCAGCTTCGACGCGGCGGGGGCGGTCTGAATACCGAATCCGCCCTGCCCCGCGCACCAGAACAGCCCGGGCACTTCGGGGTCGAAACCATAGACCGGCTTGCGGTCGGGCGCGAAGGTGCGCAGACCCGCCCAGCGCCGCTCCAGCGCTTCGACCCGCCAGTCGACCGCGCTGGCGAGCTTGTCGATCGCGATCGCGACGTCGATCTCCTCGGGCGCGGCATCGCACGGCGCGGTCGGAATCTCGTCATGCGGCGACAGCCAGATGCGCCCGCCCGACTCGGGCTTGAAGTAAAACCGCTCATGCGCGTCGCGCACCAGCGGCAGGCTCATCGGCGCGGGCGGATCGACGCGCAGCTGCACCATCGTGCGGCGCAGCGGGGCAATCCCCGTCGGCGGCGCCCCGGCCATCAGCCCGACCGGCTCGGCCCAGGCTCCGGCGGCGTTGACAATGACATCGGCGGCAAACGTCCCCGCGCGCGTCTCGATCCGCCAATAGCCGTCGCGCGACAGCGCGGTGACGGCGGCATCGCAGACCAGCTCCGCCCCGTCGCGCCGCGCCGCCGCCAGATAGGCACCGTGCAACGCGGCGACGTCGATGTCGCAACAGCTGACATCGTACAGCGCCTCGGTCCATTCGGGCAGGATGCCGGGGCAGTATTGCGCCGGATCGACCTCGTCGAGCACCACCCCCGCCTCGGCAAATTCGGCGACGAAGCCGTCGAGCACATGGCGATCCGCGCGCCGCGCAATGAACAATTCGCCGCGCGGCGACAGAAAGCTCTGCGACCCCATCCGCTCCGGTGGATGATGCAGGAAATCGCCCGACGCCGTCACCAGCGGCTGGATGTTCGGCCCGCCATAGGTTTCGGACCAGAATGCCGCCGATCGCCCGGTCGCATGATAGCCCGGCTGAGCCTCCGCCTCGAGGATCAGGACGCTGGCATGCGGCGCGATCTCGGCGGCAAGTCCGGCCCCGGCGATACCCGCGCCGATCACTGCTACATCATAATGCTTCATACGCGCCGTGCCCGTGCTTCCAGAAACAGGTCGATCTCACCGATCGCACGATTGCGAACGCGGTCCGTCTCGCGCAGGATTTCATGCGCGCTTTCCTTGCCGAACCGCACGATGCGCGCATCGGGCAGCTTCGTGACCTGCGCCACCGCCGCCTTCGCATCGACCAGCCCGTCATGCTCGGCGATCAGCGCCAGCACCGGCACGTCCATGCGCCTGAGCGCCGGGTTGGCGCGCAGTTCGCGGGTCGACCGGAACGCTTCGACCACCCATTTCCAGCTGGGCGGACCGGTGACGTTGCGTGGATTGGCCTGCTGCCACCACATTTCATCCTGATAGCGATCAATGTCATGGGTCAGCAGCGATTCGCGCGGATCCGTCGTGTAGGGCCGCTCGTTCGACTTCCATGCCGGCCGCACCGGATCGCCAAGGGCAGCCAGCAGCCGCGCCAGCCGCTCTCCCAGCGCCGCGCCGAACGGCCCCTTCAGCCCCAGCATCGGCGCGATCAGCACCGCCGCGTCGGGCCGCGCCACCCCCTCGACCAGACCGCGCAGCACCAGATGCCCGCCCATCGAATGGCCCATGATGATGTGCGGCCCGGCTGTGTTCGCCATCCATGCCGCCACAAACTCGCGGAAATCGGCGATATACTGGGCGAAATCCTCGATATGCCCGCAATTGCCGGCATCGGTTAGCCGCCCCGATCCACCCTGCCCGCGCCAGTCGAACGACGTGATCGACCAGCCGCGTCCCTGCCAATGCGCGAAGGCTTCAAGATATTTCTCGAAAATGTCGCCCCGCCCCCCCTGAAACAGGATCGATCCGCGCGGCGTGCCGCTGGCTGGCCATGCGAAACAGCGCAGCACCCATCGGTCACGGGTGGTCCAGTTGGTGACGCTGGCACCCGCGGGAATAGCGCGGCGGTCGAACGGGGGAACGGTCATGCGCGCTGGTTACGGTTTGGAAAGCCCTCGCGTCTAGAACTTCCATTCAGATGGGGGAATTTGCGCCTGTTATTCTGCTGGGCCTGCTGGTCCTGATCCTGGTTTCGGCCGGGATCGAGGATGCGCGCATCCGCGAAATCGCCAATTGGAAGAATGCGGCAATCGCCCTGCTGGCGGTGCCGTGGTGGTTCGCGATGGGCCTTAGCCCGTGGCCCGGCATGGCGGTTCAGCTGGGCATCGCGCTCGGCGTGTTCGCGCTGTTCGCCGCCGCATTCCACTTCGGCATGATGGGCGGGGGCGACGTCAAGATGATCGCCGCACTCGCGCTGTGGTTCCCGTTCGACAGGCTGGTCAGCCTGATCGTGATCATGTCGCTGGTCGGCGGTGCGCTCACCCTGGTCATGCTGATCGACAAATGGATCCGCCGCCGCCGCGAACAGCCGGAGATTCCCTATGGGATCGCGATCGCGATCGCCGCTTTGCTCACAATTCGCGAACCGATTCTTAACCCCTTCTTGTGATGCTTAACGCCGGTGCAACCCGGACGGACAATGAAAAGGCCTGATACCTCATGGATGGACGGAAGATCATTCTGCTGGTCGGCGCGCTGATCGTCGCCGCGATCACGGCGTTCATGGCGCGCAGCCTGATGACGGGATCACCCGCACCGGTCGCCGGTGCTGCACCCGTTCCGGGCCAGCCCGCGCCAGTGGATGCGATCGAAGTGCTGGTCGCGACCAAGGCGCTGCCCGTCGGCACCATCCTCGGCCCCGATTCGATGAAGTTCGTCGCCTGGCCCAAGGATCTGGTCGAGGGTGCCTATTACAAGCGCGCCGATACCGATCTTGCCAAGCTGCAGGGTACCGTTGTCCGTTTCGCCATTCCTGCAGGTCAACCGCTGACTCAGGGCGCGCTGGTCAAGCCGGGTGATCGCGGCTTCCTGGCTGCCGCGCTCGCGCCGGGCATGCGCGCAGTGACCGTGCCGGTATCGGCACAGGCCGCCGTTGCCGGCTTCATCTTTCCGGGCGACCGGGTCGACCTCATCCTGACTCAGACGGTCGCGGGCGGCGGCGACGGCCCACCGCTCAAAGTATCGGAAACCGTGCTGCGGAATCTGCGTGTGCTCGCCACTGACCAGCGCACCGACAAGCAACAGGACGATCAGGGCAAGACCGTGGTCGCCACCTATTCGACCGTGACGGTCGAAGCGACGCCGCGCATCGCGGAGAAAATCGCGGTCGCACAGACGCTCGGCACGCTGTCGCTCTCGCTGCGCTCGATCGCCGACAATGCCGGCGAGCTGGAAGAGGCGATCGCTGCAGGCGAAGTGACGATGCCGGAAGGCAATCCCAAGGCGGAGAAGGCGATGATTGCGCGCGTCGCATCCCGCCCGGCCGAGGGGGGATCGACCTTGTCGACCGGTGCCGATGTCTCGCGCTTCCAGCGCAGCACCGTACCCGGCAAGCCGCGCGACGAAAGCATGGCGGGAGCGGGCGCGCCCCCGGCTGGCGGATCCTATCCGGGCGCAGCCGGGGCCGGCGAAGGGCCGGTGGTCAAGGTTTCACGGGGCAATTCGGTCACGGTCGTCCCGGTTGGGGGGAAGAATTGAGATGCGCTTGAGGGGTAACAAGCTGGGCGGGGCACTTGCGACGGTCGCCATACTGGCGATGCCGGGTGCGACGCTGCCCGCGCCGGCATTGGCACAGACGGTCCATGCCGCGCCGCGCGACACGGTCCAGATCGCCACCGGACGCGGGCGCCTGATCACGCTGAGCGCGCCGATGTCCGATGTCTTCGTTGCCGATTCGAACGTCGCCGACGTCCAGGTCCGATCGCCCACCCAATTGTGGGTGTTCGGCAAAAAGGCCGGAGAGACGACCGTCTATGCCACGACCAAGTCGGGCAAGGTCGTCTATTCGAGCACGGTCCGCATCGGAAACAATTTCGACAGCGTCCAGGCGATGCTGGAAACGGCGATGCCCGAATCCGACATCACGGCAACGACGATGAACGGCTTCGTGCTGCTCACCGGCACCGTCGCCGCGCCGCAGGATGCGGCCGAAGCCGAACGGCTGGCGCAGGCGTTTGTCGGCGACGAGACCAAGATCCTCTCGCGCCTCAAGACCGCGACCCCGCTGCAGGTCAATCTGCAGGTCCGCATTTCGGAGGTGAGCCGCAGCTTCGCCAAGAATATCGGCAGCAACTTCACCACGCTCGACGGATCGGGCGGGTTCAAGTTCGGCATCGGCAGCGGGCGTCAGCCGGCGACGACCTGGACTACCGACCCGAACCTTCCACTGGGCGTCGGCGGCACCGTGACCGGCTACACGATCGATCCGATCACCGGCACGATCACCCAGAAAGCGGGCACTGCAATCACGCCGGGCACCCAGCGTACAACGATCGGTGGCCTTGGCTCGCTGTTCGGCCTCGACATTCTCGGTGCGCTCGATCTGGGTGAAACCAATGGTCAGGTATCGACGCTGGCCAATCCGAATCTGACCGCTTTGTCGGGCGAAACCGGGTCCTTCCTTGCCGGTGGCGAGATCCCGATCCCGGTGAGCCAGGGTCTGGGTGCGGTGTCGGTCGAGTACAAGCAGTACGGCGTCAGCCTTGCCTATACCCCGACCGTTCTGGCCGATGGCCGCATCTCGCTGCGCGTCCGTCCCGAAGTGTCGCAGCTGTCGGCGGCCGGTTCGGTAACGCTCAACGGGGTGCAGATCCCGGCGCTGACCACCCGCCGTGCGGAAACGACGGTCGAGCTGGGTTCGGGTCAGAGCCTGATGATCGCCGGCCTGCTGCAGAATTCGCACGACAATTCGATCGACCAGACCCCCGGCCTCGGCAATGTTCCGGTCCTGGGCGCATTGTTCCGTTCGAACGGGTTCAAGCGCAACGAGACCGAACTGGTCATCGTCATCACCCCCTATCTGGTAAAGCCGGTCGACGGGAATCAGATCGTACTGCCGACCGACGGGTACAAGGCGCCGAACGATGCCGAGCGCGTGCTGCTCGGCCGACTCGGCGGATCGGACAAGGACGGCAAGCGCCCGACACCGCAAATGGCCCCGCCGGTCGGTGCCGAGCCGGCACTGGGTGCAGCAACTCCGCTCCAGCCCGGCCCGCAGCCGCTCCGCGATCCGGTGCAGCCGGTCGCCACCCCGGCGCAGCAGCCCGCGGCCAAGGCCGACTCCAAAGATAAGCGCAAGCGTGGTGCGGCCCCCGCACCGGGCTTCGGGTTCAACTGATCGCGGCGAGGAACGACCATGTCGAAGCGTAACACGATCCTCTTTCTGACCGCTGCCGCCAGCCTGTTGTCCGCATGCGGCGCAGGCAGCACTGCGGGCCTTGAATCGGCGAACCAGCCGGTCGTCGCCCGCACCGATTATGTGTTCGATGCGGCCACCGATGGCAGCGATCTGGCATCGGGCGAGCGGGCGCGCATCGCAGGCTGGCTCGCCTCGCTGCGGATCGGCTATGGCGACCGCGTCTATGTCGACGACCCCGGCAATACCGGAGCCGCGCGACAGGTGGCGAACGAAGCGGCGCGCTATGGCGTGCTGCTATCCGGTCCCGCGCCGGTCACTGCAGGGGCGATCCAGCCCGGCACCGTCCGCGTGATCGTCAGCCGCATGAAGGCAAGCGTTCCCGGCTGTCCCGACCGTCGCGACACCGGCGAGGGCAATTTCGCGGGCAAGACCAGCTCCGGCTATGGCTGCGCGATCAACGGCAACCTTGCCGCAATGGTCGCCCGGCCCGAGGATCTGGTGCGCGGCGAGCCCGGCTCACCCACCGCCGACCCGGCGTTGATCACCAAATCGATCAAGGCGCTGCGCGAAGCAGCCCCGACCGGCACTGGCGGTACCACCGTCAAAGCCGAAGGTACCGGCGGAGGCGGCCAGTGAACGCGCCCTTCAACCCCCAGCGCGCCGCGCATCGCGAACCGTTCGTCGCGTTCGTGTGCGACGAGACCACCGCCGAGGCGATCCGCCCGATCGCGATCGAACAGGGCTGGAACCCGGACAAGGTCAACAAGGGCGGTCTGCGCAATGCCGTGCAGACGCTGTCAGTGTCTGCCAGCCCTCACATCCTGTTCGTCGACCTGTCCGAAAGCGGCGATCCGCTCAACGACATCAACGCGCTGGCCGAAGTGTGCGAGCCGGGCACGGTCGTGATCGCGTCGGGCCAGGTCAATGACGTGCGCCTGTACCGCGACCTCGTCGCATCGGGCATTCAGGATTATCTGCTCAAACCGCTGAACCCCGATGTGATGCGTGAAGCCTTCGTGCACGCCCAGGCGATGCTGAACGCGCCCAAGCATGTCGATACCGCATCCGATCGCCCGCACTGCGCGGTCGCCGTCATCGGCACGCGCGGCGGTGTCGGCGCATCGACGCTGGCGACCTCACTCGCCTGGCTGATGAGCGAGAAGAGCGACCGTTCGACTGCGCTGCTCGACCTTGACGTCCATTTCGGCACCGGCGCACTTGCGCTCGACCTGGAACCGGGACGCGGTCTGACCGACGCGATCGAGAATCCCAGCCGCATCGACGGGCTGTTCATCGAACGCGCAATGGTCAAGGCGTCGGACAAATTGTCGGTCTTGTCCGCCGAAGCCCCGATCAACTCCCCGGTGATGACCGATGGCGCAGCCTTCTTCCAGCTGCAGGAAGAAATCCGCTCCGCCTTCGAATGCACTGTGGTCGATCTGCCGCGATCGATGCTGGTCAACTATCCGCACCTGATCTCCGATGTGCAGGTCGCGGTGCTGGTGACCGAATTGACGCTCGCTGCCGCGCGCGACGCGATCCGCATCATCAGCTGGTTCAAGTCGAACGCACCGCACACCCAGCTCATCATCGTGGCCAACCGCGTTCCGACCGGCGCGCTGGAAATCAGCCGCAAGGACTTCGAGGGCTCGATCGAGCGCAAGATCGATTATACGATCCCGCTGGATACCAAGACTGCGGTACAGGCCGCCAAACTTGGCAAGCCACTCGCCGAAGCCGGCAAGAACATCAAGGCGCTCGCCCCGCTTGCCGACATTGCCGCGCGCGTGATCGCCATCACCGATGCGGGTGAGGAAACCCGCAGCGACAAGGCCAAGGGCGGCAAGGGCGGATCGCTGCTCGGAAAGCTGACCAGTTCGATGAAGCTCGCCCGCAAGGCAAAGGCATAACCGGCGCCGGCAGCGGCCGGTGCCCCCATTCGGAGGCGTGACAGGGTGGAATTGCTCCCGATGATGATGCTGGCGGGCGGCACCTTCATGGTGCTGGTGCTGATCATCCTCGCCTTTTCCGGTCCATCGGCAAAGAATGCGGGTGCGCGCCGCCTTACCTCGTTGCGCGACCGTCATGCCGGCGTCATCGGCGCCGGTGCGGTCGAGGCCCAGTTGCGCCGCATCTCGACCAATCGTGCCAGCCGGATGGACAATGCTGCCGCGCGGTTCCTCCCAAGACCGGCAGAGCTCGGCAAGCGGCTGGCAATGACCGGCAAGAGCTGGAGCGTTGGTCAATATGGCATGGCCTCGCTCGGCATCGTCATTGTCGTCGCGGCTGGGTTGGCGGTTCAGGGGCTGCCGGCGCTGCTGGCGCTGCTGGTCGGCGTCTTCATTGGCGGCGGCCTGCCACATATGGTGGTCGGTTTCCTGATTTCGCACCGGATCGGCAAGTTCAACGCCAAATTCCCCGACGCGATCGAACTGCTGGTGCGCGGCCTGCGCTCGGGCCTTCCGATCACCGAAACAATGGGCGTGGTCGGCTCCGAAGTCGATGGCCCGGTCGGCGAGGAGTTCCGTTCGATCAGCGACAAGATGAAAATCGGCCGCACGCTCGATCAGGCCCTGCAGGAAACCGCCGACCGGCTCGGCACGCCGGAGTTCCAGTTCTTCTGCATCACCATCGCGATCCAGCGCGAGACCGGTGGCAACCTTGCCGAAACACTCGCCAACCTCGCCGACGTGCTGCGCAAGCGCAGCCAGATGAAGCTGAAGATCAAGGCAATGTCGTCGGAATCCAAGGCGTCGGCCTATATCATCGGCGCCCTGCCCTTCATCGTGTTCGGCATGATCTGGATGATCAACGACACCTATATGCAGGGGTTTTTCATCGATCAGCGGCTGATGATCGCGGGTGGCGGCGGGATCATCTGGATGGGCATCGGGGCCTTTATCATGGCCAAGATGATCAATTTCGAGATCTGATATGATGACCGATCCCACTGGCCCTACCCTGCTTGGCGTCGACGTGTTCTACGTCGCGACGATCCTGGCCGGCATTGCCGCGTTCAGCGTGCTGCTTGCCATCTATGCCGCCGTGTCGGTGCGCGATCCGATGGCCAAGCGCGTCAAGGCGCTCAACGAACGCCGCGAGCAGCTTAAGGCCGGCATCACCGCATCGACCAGCAAGCGCCGCGCCAAGCTGGTCCAAAAGAATGCGACGACCGACCGCATCCGCGACTTTCTGTCGTCGCTCAAGGTGCTGCAGGATTCACAGGTCAAGACTGCCCAGGTCAAGCTGCTGCAGGCGGGTATCCGGTCAAAAGACTATGCCGTCGCAGTGATCTTTGGCCGCCTGGTGCTGCCGATCATGATCGGCGGCACGATGGCATTCCTGGTCTATGGCACTGAAATGTTCGCCGACTGGACCCCGCTCAAGGCCTATGGCCTGGTCGCGGGCAGCGCGATCCTCGCCTACAAGGCGCCGGACATCTATCTCAAGAACAAGATCCAGAAGCGCTCCAGCGCGATTCGCAAGGGCATTCCCGACGCGCTTGACCTGCTGGTGATCTGTGCCGAAGCGGGGCTCACCGTCGATGCGGCATTCGGTCGCGTCGCCAGGGAACTGGGCAAGGCCTATCCCGAACTGGGCGACGAATTCTCGCTCACCGCGATTGAGCTTGGTTTCCTCACCGACCGCCGCCAGGCCTTTGAAAATCTGGCGACCCGCATCGATCTCGATTCGGTTCGCGGGGTGGTCACGACGATGATCCAGACCGAAAAATACGGCACGCCGCTCGCCTCCGCGCTGCGCGTGCTGTCGGCCGAATTCCGCAACGAGCGCATGATGCGCGCCGAGGAAAAGGCCGCGCGTCTGCCGGCGATCATGACCGTGCCGCTGATCCTGTTCATCCTGCCGGTGCTGTTCG
>CAYMUJ010000063.1:0-13727 GCA_964393565.1 uncultured Stakelama sp.
GAGGCGATCGGCGATCAGCTGACCTGCGTGTTCGTCGACCACGGCCTGATGCGCAGCGGCGAGGCGGATCAGGTCGTCAGCCTGTTCCGTGGCCATTACAATATCCCGCTGGTGCATGTGAATGCAGAGACGCTGTTCCTGAACGGCCTGGCGGGCGTCACCGATCCCGAGGCGAAGCGTAAGTTCATCGGCAAGACCTTCATCGATGTGTTCGAGGAAGAGGCGCGCAAGATCGGCGGGGCCGAATTCCTGGCGCAGGGCACGCTCTATCCGGACGTGATCGAAAGTGTGAGCTTCACCGGTGGCCCGTCGGTGACGATCAAGAGCCACCACAATGTCGGCGGCCTGCCCGAGCGCATGAACATGAAGCTGGTGGAGCCGCTGCGCGAGCTGTTCAAGGACGAGGTCCGCGCGCTCGGCCGCGAACTGGGGCTGCCCGATGTTTTCGTCGGCCGCCACCCGTTCCCGGGGCCTGGCCTTGCGATCCGCATTCCGGGTGAGGTGACCAAGGAACGCTGCGACATCCTGCGCAAGGCGGACGCCGTGTATCTCGAGGAGATCCGCAACGCCGGCCTGTACGACGCGATCTGGCAGGCGTTTGCAGTGCTGCTGCCGGTCAAGACCGTCGGCGTGATGGGCGATGGACGCACCTATGACAGCGTCTGCGGCCTGCGCGCGGTGACCAGCACCGATGGCATGACCGCCGATGTGTACCCGTTCGACGCCAGCTTCCTGACGCGGGTGGCGACGCGGATCGTCAATGAGGTGAAGGGCGTCAACCGCGTCGTGTATGACTATACGTCGAAACCGCCTGGCACGATCGAGTGGGAATAAGTGGACGGTTTCCGGAGACCCAAGATGCAGCTTCCTTCCGCCAGCCGCTATGCCTGGCCGACCACCTTGTTCCTGTTCGTGCTGGCCGCGACGCCGGTCTTCGGCTGCGTGACCCCGTTCGTCGCGGCTTCGGCCGCTGCAGCGGGCACGATGGAACGGCGCGCGGGTGCGCTGACCGTGCTGGCATGCTGGGCGGCGAACCAGGCGATGGGCTTTGGTTTCATGGGCTATCCGGTCGATGGCTATGCGATCGGCTGGGGTGCAGCGATTGCGGGTGGCGCGATGCTGGCGTGGGTCGCGGCGCGGTTGGTTGCGCGCAAGGGGGCGACTCTGGTGCAGATCGCGGGCGGCGCAGCTTTGGGCTTCATTGCCTATGAAGGCGCGCTCTACATGGTGGCGCTGGCCTTTGGCGGGCTTGGCACCTTCACGCCGAAGATCGTGCTGACCATCCTCGCCAATGACACGCTGTGGCTGGCGGTGCTGATGACCGCCTATGCCGTGCTGAGCAGCAGTGCGCCGCAGCTGTTCGGTCGGCGGCTTCGCCTCGCCTGATGTCGGACCTGCGGATCGTTTCGCTGCTGCCCAGCGCTACCGAGATCGCGGTGGCGCTGGGGCTGGGTGATGCACTGGTCGGGCGCAGTCATGAGTGCGACTGGCCGCCGCGCGTCGAGGGGCTGCCGGTGCTCACGCGCAGCAAGCTCGCCAAGGGGCTGAACTCAGGTGAGATCGAAGACCGCGTGCGCGCGATCGTCGGTGCCGGGCTTTCGGTCTATGAAGTCTATGCCGATGTGTTGCGCACGCTCAATCCCGATGTGGTGTTGACCCAGACGCAATGCGCGGTGTGCGCGGTGACGCCGGATGATCTGAGCGCCGCGCTCAACGACTGGACCGGGACCGCCCCGGTGCTGATCAGCACGGCGCCCGACACGCTGGACGATGTGTGGGGCGATTTTGCCGCGGTAGCGGCGGCGACCGGTACCGATGCCGGGCCGGTCGTCGCGCAGCTCAAGGCGCGGATGGACGCGGTGCGCGATGCCGTTGCCGATCGCCCGCGTCCGCGCGTCGCCGCGATCGAATGGCTCGATCCGCTGATGATGGCGGGCAACTGGGTGCCGGAACTGATCGAGATCGCCGGGGGCGAGAGCCTGCTTGCGGCGCATGGCCAGCATTCGCCCTATGTCGGGATCGAGGCGCTGGCGGAGGCGGACCCGGACGCGATCGTGCTGATGCCGTGCGGCTTCCGCATTCCGCAGACGTTGAACGAACTGCCCGCGCTTGCCGCACATCCGTTGTGGCAGTCGCTGCGCGCGGTGCGCGAAGGGCGCGTCGCGGCGACCGATGGCCAGTATTTCTTCAACCGCCCCGGCCCGCGCTTGGTCGAGTCGGCGGAGATTTTGGCGGAAATCCTGCATCCAGGCGTCGAGTTCGGGCATCGCGGCATCAACTGGCTCGCGGTCGAGGCGGAGGTGATGGCATGAGCGTCGCGGTTTACGGCATCCCCAATTGCGACACGGTCAAGAAGGCGCGGACCTGGCTCGACGCCAATGGCATCGCCTACAGCTTCCATGACTATAAAAAGGAAGGCGCGGACCCTGCGCGGCTTGCCAAATGGGCCGAGGCGGTGGGATGGGAGCCGTTGCTCAACCGCGCCGGCACGACGTTTCGCAAGCTCGACGAAGCAGACCGGGCCGATGTCGATGCGGCCAAGGCGCTGGCTCTGATGGCGGCGCACCCTTCGCTCATCAAGCGACCCGTGGTCGAATATCGCGGCGGGCTGCTGGTCGGGTTCAAGCCGGACCAATGGGCGGCAGCGTTGCTGTAATGAAATGATTGGAAAGCGCGGGTTTTAGGATAGTCTCTCCCGATCGAAGCAAAGGGGAGGGCAAGATGACCGAAGGGACGTCGAAGGCACCGGTGTGGTTCACCGTCGTGGCCATAGTGTTGATCCTGTGGGGCCTGATGGGCTGCGCGTCGCTCTACATGCATTTCGTCATCGGGCCAGGTGATGGGCCTGGCACGACCGACTATGACCGCCAGCTCTATGCATCGCTCCCGACATGGTATGGCGTGGTTTACATTGTCGCAGTGCTCGGCGGATTGCTCGGCGCCATCTTGTTGCTCATGCGCCGGTCTGCTGCGGTCATGCTGTCCGCACTTTCGGTGGTGGCAGTGATCATCCAGTTTGGCTGGCTGTTCGTCGCGACCGACATTCTCGCCGTAAGGGGGGCTTGGGTTGCCTATTTTCCCATGTTCATCCTGCTGGTGCAGCTGTTCCAGCTGTGGTTCGCGAATAGCGCAAAGGGCAAGGGGCTGCTGCGTTGAGATCCGGTAGGGAGGGGGATTACTCCCCCTCCCACTGGAACACCGCGTCCAGCGGCTTGCCGAATGCGAGGGCGATGCGGAATGCGGTTTCGAGCGTGGGGGAATATTTGCCCTGCTCGATCGCCGCGATCGTCTGGCGGGTGACGCCGACCCGGTCGCCCAGCTCAGCCTGTGTCATCTCGCCCGCCATGAAGCGCAATGTGCGGATCTGATTGCTGATCGGTGGATTAGCCATGCCAGCCCCGCCGATAGCTGGCGACGATGACTGCATCCCGCACGATTTCGGCGATGATGATCGCGGCCAACGCCGAATTGGCCACCGCCCAGCCAGTGTCGGTCAGCGGCAGCATGACGCCGACCCACAGCATCAGGCCGAGCAGGACATAGTAACCGATGGCCGCTCCGCGTCGGGCGATGGCACGGTCGCGCTCATCCGGCTTGGCGCGCGCCTCGCTGCCCATCTGGTTCCGCAGCGTCAGCCAGCCGGAGCCGAGGATCAGCAGTCGCACGACACTCGCCGCGCCGAACAGCGCGACATAGGTCAGCGTTTCCATGCGTCCGGGGGCAGGATCGACCAGGCCGATCGCAATGAAATAGCCGCCATAGGCGATCACCATGCCGATCAATTCGAGCCAGGCGAGCTTTTCACGATACGCCATGATCAGATTCCCTTGCGATAGCCGAGCGCGGTCGAGCCGAACCGGACCGCTTCGGCAAGGATGAAGGCACCCGCCAGCGCGAAGATCGTGTCCGGTCCGTGCAGACCGAAGTGCAGCCAGACGATGACCGCGATCACGCCAAGGATCAGGGTGAGATAGGCCATGCGGGTGGCGCGTAGCCCGATCGCGCGGTCGCGTTCGTCAGCGGGGGCATTGGCCTCCTTTGGCGCGCTGATTGCCCAGACCGACGCAGCGGCGATCATCACCGCTGCTTGTGCCACCGTCGCGACGATGAACGGGCCGAGCATTGCCAGTCCGCGCGCATCATGTGGCACGACCGCGAGGATGATGAAGAACGCGCCCCAGATCAGCACGGTGCTCAGAAACGCCGCCCATGCAATCTTCTCGCGAAACGCCATGCATATCCTCCTATGTAAGCTATATAAGACTCGATGTTATATGAAACGTACATTGAGTCAATTAATAATAACATCGATTGCAACGTCGCTGGCGTGGCGGCGCTGGCCCCGCTAGAGGGCCAAGCCATGTCCACGACCTTCACCATCGACACCTCCACCAGCCGCGCGACGCCGACACCGGCACCGATGAAGCGGCTGACCGTGCCCGCGATTCAGGCGCGCAAGGGGAAGGAGCCGGTGGTCATGCTGACGGCCTACACCGCGCGCATGGCACAGCTACTCGACCCGCATTGCGACGTGCTGCTGGTCGGCGACAGCCTGGGGCAGGTGATTTACGGCCTGCCCTCGACGCTGGCGGTGACGCTCGACATGATGTGCGCGCATGGCGCGGCGGTGGTGCGGGGCAGCTATCATTCTGTCGTGATCATCGACATGCCGTTCGGCAGCTATGAGGCGAGTCCACAACAAGCGTTCCAATCGGCTGCGCGCATCATGGCGGAAACGGGCGCGGCCGGGGTGAAGCTGGAGGGCGGGGCGGCGATGGCCGAGACGATCGCGTTCCTCACCGCGCGCGGCATTCCGGTAATGGGCCATATCGGCCTGACACCACAGGCAGTGAACGCGCTGGGCGGCTATGCGGCGCGCGGGCGCGGCAATGCCGAATTCTCCAAGATCATCGGCGACGCCAGGGCGGTGGCCGACGCTGGCGCCTTTGCGATGGTAGCCGAAGGCGTGGTCGAGACGCTGGCAAACGAAATTGTCGCGGCGGCGTCCTGCCCGGTAATCGGAATCGGCGCGTCGGCGCAGTGCGATGGTCAGGTGCTGGTGACTGAAGATATGTTGGGTCTGTTCGAACGCACCCCGCGCTTCGTCAAGAAGTTCGACGACATGGCTGGCCGCATTTCCGCCGCGGTCGAACGCTATGCTGCAGATGTCCGCGACCGGAGTTTTCCCGGCGACGAACAAGTCTATAAGCCGAAGGACTGACGCTTTCGTTTCCCGTCTGGCGCGGCTAAGGTCCGCGCCCGCAACCCCCTAATTTCCCCGATGGAGTTCTCCTTTGGCGCTGAGCCCGCAAAGCAACGATGCCTTTCTGCGTGAGGTCGATGAAGAGCTCCGCAAGGATCAGGCGTTGCACATCTGGCAGAATTACGGTCGCTGGATCATTGCCGCGATCGTCGCCGGTCTGGTCGCATTTGGCGGCTTTCTCTACTGGCAGACCCATAATGAGGGGAGCCGCGCCGCGCAGGGCGACAAGCTGGCTGAAGCGTTCAAGGCGCTGGGTGAGAATAAGGCACAGGTCGCCGAACCGGTGCTGAAGGAACTCGCCGATTCCGGCAGCGAAGGCTTCAGCGCGAGCGCGCGGTTCACTCAGGCGACGCTGCTGCTGCAGAAGAACGACCTGAAGGGCGCAGCGGCCGTGTTCGGTGCGATCGCGGCCGACAGCAAGGTGCCGCAGGAACAGCGCGATCTGGCGCTGATCCGCCAGACCATGACCGAATATGACACGATCAAGCCGGAGGTCGTCGTCGCGCGGCTGAGCGGTTTGGCCGTCAAGGACAGCCCCTGGTATGGCAGCGCGGGCGAGCTGGTCGCGGGCGCCTATCTGCGCCAGGGCAAGCGGGCTGAAGCGGGCAAGCTGTACGGTGCAATTGCCAAGGATGAGAGCGTTCCACGCTCAATCCGTCAACGTGTGGTTCAGATGGCGAGTGCACTGGGTGTCGATGCGATCGTCGACGAGGGTGAGGACAAGAAAGCAAAATGATGAAGTCGGTTCGTATCCCTGTCGCGTGCGCGGCGCTGGTCACGCTGAGCGCGTGCGGCATCTTCAAGGGCGATGGTGCCAAGACCCCGGTCATGGGGCAGCGGGTGCCGATTCTGGCTGGTGAATCCGGCATCAACGCGGACAAGACGATTGCCGAAGTGCAGGTCGTGCTGCCGGTGGCGACGGTCAATGCCGCCTGGACCCAGCCCGGCGGCAATGCGGCGAAGGTGATGGGGCATCTGACATTAGGACAGTCCCCGATGCGGCTATGGTCGGCAAAGATCGCCGGCACCAGCGGCCGTGTCCGGCTGGCCGCCGCGCCGGTCGTTTCGGACGGCAAGCTGCTCGTCGTCGACACCGATGCGGTCGTCCACGCCTTTAACGCCGACACCGGCGCGAAGCTGTGGTCGCTGGCGACGTCGGCCGACAAGGAAAACCGCGGTGCCGCGTTCGGTGGTGGCGTGAGCGTCGAGGGCGGTCGCGCCTTTGCCACCAACGGCCTGGGCGATGTCGTGGCGATCGACGTCGCGACCGGCGCGGAAGTGTGGCGCAAAAAGCCGGGCGGCCCGCTGCGCGGTGCTCCGACGCTGGCGCTGGGGAACGCCTATGTCGTGTCGCAGGATAATCAGCTGTTCGCGCTGGCGCAGGCCGATGGCGCGGTGGTGTGGACTCAGTCGGGCACGCCCGAAACACAGGGCGTGTTCGGTGTCGCTGCACCCGCCGCGGCGCAGGGCACGATCGTCGCCGGCTTCTCGTCGGGTGAGCTCAACGCCTATCGCTATGAAAATGGCCGGGCGCTGTGGAGCGACACGCTGTCGCGTTCGACCATCTCGACCTCGGTGTCGAGCCTCGTCGATATCGATGCCGAACCGGTGATCGATCAGGGCCGCGTCTATGCGGTCGGGCAGGGCGAGCGCATGGCTGCGGTCGAACTGGCTTCGGGGCAGCGTATCTGGGAACAGAATTTCGCCGGCATCTCGACCCCGTGGATCGCGGGCGAGTGGATTTTCGTGATGACCGACGATGCGCGTCTGGTCTGTATCGCGCGCGGCAGCGGCAAGATCCGCTGGATCAGCCAGATGCGCGCGTGGCGCGATGAAGAGGACAAAAAGGGTCCGATCACCTGGGTCGGCCCGATTCTTGCCGGGGATCGGCTGTGGCTGGCCAACTCGCGCGGCGAACTGGTGTCGGCTTCGCCGGCCGATGGCAGCGTGGGTGCGACGATCGAAGTGGGCAAGAAGATCAGCCTGAGCCCGATTGTCGCCAACAACACGCTCTACGTGCTCAGCGACAAGGGTGAGATCACCGCCTATCGCTGAGGCGCCAGTTGCGGTAGGGGGCGCGGATGCGTCTTCCTACTGTAGCGATCATCGGCCGACCTAATGTCGGCAAATCGACCCTGTTCAACCGGCTCGTCGGCAAGCGTCTTGCGCTCGTCGACGATCAGCCCGGCGTCACGCGCGACCGGCGCGAGGGCGACGGCGACCTGCTCGGTTGCCCGTTCCGCATCATCGACACCGCCGGGTTCGAGGACGAAGATCCCGCGAGCCTGCCCGGCCGCATGCGCGCCCAGACCGAGGCAGCGGTGCGTGAGGCCGATGTTGCGCTGTTCATGATCGATGCGCGGGCGGGGATCACGCCGCTCGACGAAGAGGTCGCACGCTGGCTGCGCAGCTCCGGCACGCCGATCGTGCTGCTGGCGAACAAGGCCGAGGGGCGCGCGGCCGAACCCGGCATCCATGAAGCGATGGCATTGGGGCTGGGCGACCCGGTACCCTTTTCCGCCGAACATGGCGAAGGCATTGCCGATCTGTTCGAGGCATTGCAGCCCTTTATCGACCGCGAAGAGGATGAGGTTGCAGAGGAGGACGACGAGTCGCCTGATGCGCCGCTCAAGCTGGCGGTCGTGGGGCGTCCGAACGCGGGCAAGTCGACCCTGATCAACAAGATCCTCGGACAGGACCGGCTGATCACCGGACCGGAAGCCGGAATCACCCGCGATTCGATCGCGATCGAATGGCTATGGACCGACGAAGACGGGAATCAACGCCCGGTCCGGCTGATCGACACCGCCGGCATGCGCAAGCGCGCCAAGGTGCAGGAAAAGCTGGAGAAGCTGTCGGTGGCCGACGCATTGCGTGCGGTCGATTTTGCCGAAGTGGTGGTGCTGCTGCTCGACGCGACCAAGGGGCTGGAGGTGCAGGACCTCAAGATCGCCGACAAGGTGCTGCAGGAGGGCCGCGCGCTCGTCATCGCGCTCAACAAATGGGATGTGGCGGAGAACCAGTCGAGCCTGTTCAATGGCGTCAAGGGCGCGCTGGACGAGGGGCTGGCACAGGTAAAGGGTGTGCCGCTGCTCACCGTATCGGCCGCCACGGGGAAGGGGCTCGATACCCTGATCCGCGTCGCATTCGAAACGCGCGAGGCGTGGTCGCGGCGCATCACCACGGGCCAGCTCAACCGCTGGTTCGAACGCGCGATCGAGGCGAACCCGCCGCCAGCCCCCGGCGGCCGGCGGATCAAGCCACGCTATGTGACGCAGGCGAAGACGCGCCCGCCGAGCTTCATCCTGTTCGGCACGCGCGTCGATCAGCTGCCGCAAAGCTATGAGCGCTATCTGGTCAACAGCATGCGCAAGGAGTTCGGTTTTGGTGCGGTGCCGGTGCGCCTGACCATGCGGCCGTCGAAGAACCCGTTCGACAAGGATTAACGCCCAGCCCTGGCGCCCAAAGGAAAACGGTTTCACGTCAACCGGACGTTTACTCACTTACCCATATCAGTGATCGTACGCAGTGGATGCGCGGGAGGTTGATGTGGCGACGCTCGATGGGGACCGGCTGGTTGACTGGACTGCGTTCGCGCATGCCCGGACGCAGCTTGGTGCCAATTTCGTGCGGATCCTGGGTTATTTTCAGGAGGATGGCGTCAAGTCGCTTGCGCAGATCGAGCAGGCGATGCGCGCCAACAATGCCGCCGCCATGGTGCTGCCCGCCCACACGCTGAAGGGTGAATCGCGTCAGTTCGGGGCTGAGCCGCTGGCCGAATGTGCCGCCGCGATCGAGGAAATCGCGCGTCACTGCGTCGAAAACCGCTACGAACCGAGCGAAGCGCTGAAGCACGTCGTCGAGCTGCGCCCGCTGTTTCACGCGACGCTGGCGTTGCTGGAGCGCGAAGCCAACCCGCTGGTCGAACGGCGCCCGATGTTCGGACGCCGTCCGGCGGCTTGAGCTTTACTCCGCTGCTTCCGGCTTGGAGTTGAGCTGGATATAGTTCTGAATGCCCATTCGCTCGATCATCTCGAACTGGGTTTCGAGCGTGTCGACATGTTCCTCCTCGCTGTCGAGGATGCGTTGGAAGAGATCGCGGCTGCCGTAATCGCGCACTTTCTCGCAATGCTCGATCGCGTCGCGGAGTAGGGCAACTGCCTCATACTCCAGTTCCAGATCGGCTTTCAGTGCCTCTTCGACCGTCTCGCCGATGCGGAGGCGTCCGAGTAGTTGGAAATTGGGCAGGCCGTCGAGGAACAGGATGCGTTCGGCGAGCATGTCGGCGTGTTTCATCTCATCGATCGATTCGTGGCGTTCAAATTCTGCAAGGCGTTTGACACCCCAGTGATCGTAGAGCCGATAGTGCAGCCAATATTGGTTGATCGCGGTCAGCTCGCCCTTGAGCACCTCGTTCAGATAATCGATGACCTTGGGGTCGCCCTTCATGTCGCACCTTTCACGTTCCGGTTTCGGGCGTGAATATAGCGCGTGCAGGCCGCATGAAACAGTCGGAAAATGGCGGATTTCCGAGGATTTATAAGCTGCGAACGCTACGCAGCAGCGCGCTCGGCGTCGATAATGGCTCGCGCGAACGGCACACATTGTCCGCATTTTGCCTGGCACCCGAGCGCGCGATAGGCCTGACACGCGCTGACCGCGCCGTCCCGCGCCGCAGACCGGACTTCCTTTTCACGAATGGCGTTACAGACGCAGACGACCATCGGACCCTCTCACTTGATAGAGCCAAGCTAAGGCGAGTGAGAGTGATTCGCAACAGTTATTGCGTGGCGTTCGCAATTCAGCGGGGCAGCACCCCGCCTGCCATTGTCTGCGGCCGCCCGCGCGCCAGGCTGCGCCACACCCATTCGAGCGGGCCGTAGGCGAATCGCTGGAGCCATGGTTTCGACCAGAACAGGATCAGCGCCCACACGCCGAACACGACCAGATAGACTTCGGCGCGCGACAATTCACCGTACCAGCCAAGGCCATAGCCATAGAAGATGGTGGTGCAGATCAATGTGGTTGCGAGATAGTTGGTGAATGCCATGCGGCCGGCGGCGGCGAGGCGGTCGGTGAGAAACCCGCCAGGCCGCATCAGCAGGATGATCAGCGCAGCCCAACCCATGATCATCAGCGGGCGAACCGGCGTGGTCAGCACCATCGCCGCCGATGTCACCTGGAACAGGCCGAAATCCGACCGGATCATCCACAGCGCCAGCGCGCCATAGGCGGGGATACCAATCCCGAACCCGATCGCGACCCAGCGCCAATAGCGCCGCCGATCCCATTGTCCGGTGAGCATGCCGTTGCGATAGGCCGCCATGCCGAACAGCATATAGGCCAGCGTTTCCCAGCCATATTGGATCAGTCCGGCAATCGGCAGCCACTGGGTTTCCTGGAACCGATCGACGGCGATACCCCACCAGTCACCGCGGAACAGCGCCACTTCCTTGGTCAGCCATGCGGTGGACGGCTGGCCGAAATTTTCGTTCAGCCCCTCCAGTGCCTTCTCCATTCCGGGCTGAGCTGGCGCCAGCTGAGCCATGGCGACGAGCAGCGGGATGAACGACGTGACGATGAACTGGATCACCAGCAGGATGCAGCCGACGATCAGCAATGTCTTAACCCGTGCATTGCGGAAGAAGAAGGCGATCATCCCGATCAGCGCATAATGGTTGAGGATGTCACCGAACCAGAGCGCCCAGAGGTGGAGCAGGCCGAAGACAAGCAGCCAGATCATGCGTGCGTAATGGACCTTCGCGGCGCTTTCGCCCTTTGCGGTCGCGCGCTCGATCACCAACAGGGTGGATGCGCCGAACAGGAAGGAGAACAGGCCGCGCATCTTCCCGTCGAACAGGATGAAATTGCCCAGCCACACGCCCAGGTCGATGCCATCGGCGCCGCCATAGGCCGCCGGGTTGAAATAGGCGGGCATCGGCATCGCAAAGCCGATGATGTTGAGCAGCAAGATTCCCAGCACCGCGACCCCGCGAACGGTGTCGAGCGTCAGATGGCGGTCGCCCGCCATGGTCGTGGCCATAGAATATCTCCCCCGTATTAGCGGAGGAATACACCCAGGCGCGGACCAGCGCCAGCCTTAACCCGGGCTGCGCAATTCCTTGCGGATCATCAGTTTGAGGCCGGACCAGGTGGCGTCGACCGCGCACACCTTCACATCGACCAGACCCAGTGGCAGGGCGACCTCGCGGATTATGTCCTCGATGATGTCGGTATCCATTTTCGCTGCTTTTTTGGGCCAGGACACCCAGATGAAGCCGCTGGGTGCGATCAGTTGGCGTAACGCAGCGATCTCACGTGCCAGCACGGCGCGTTCCGTGACGAAGATATGCGCGGCGTCGATACCCGTGCAGGGTGCGGCAAGCAGTTCGAGGCCGATGACATCGACCTGCGCCTCCGCCCGGACGCTGTCGGGCATATCGGCGATGAACAGCCGCATGCCGGGCTTGAAGCCCAGCTTGTCGGCGAGCGCTGTGGTCGAATAGCCGGCGGTCATCGGTCCCTCCTGCAGGTCGAAGCGTCGCCGGGTCGGGCGAGTCGGGCGCGAGGGTGACAGATTCAGGGTGCCGGAAAAAGCCCGGCCCCGGGTCAGACCCGGGGCGCCGGTTCAGCGGAGTGTTTGCCGGGATCAGTTGCCCATCAGCGCGGGGAAGAAGCCTTCATGCGCGGCGCGCAGATCGTCGATCTTCACCGACCAGTCGCCTTCGTCCAGTTCGAAGATCAGACGGTCGCGGATCGTGCGGCCCAGCGGATCGGCAGGGACGTCGGCGGCGGCGGCGGCGCTGAGGAATCCGGTCAGCGCCTCGTCCGGCACGGTGACGATATAGAGGCCCTGATCCTCGCCGAAGAAGCTGCCGGCGACGCCGAACGGCTGTGCCTGATCGATATGCGCGCCGATGCCGCTGGCGAGCGCCATTTCGGCGAGCGTGACGGCGACACCGCCGTCCGACACGTCATGCACGGCATTGACCAGGCCGCGCGTGATCATGTCGCGGACGAAATCGCCGGTGCGCTTTTCGGCCTTCAGATCCACCGGCGGCGGCGGACCTTCTTCGCGACCATGGATTTCGCGCAGCCAGATCGACTGGCCGAGATGGCCCATGCGCTCGCCAACCGCGATGATCGCGTCGCCGGTCGCCTTGAACCCGACCGTCATCGATTTGGACCAGTCGGCGAGGATGCCGACGCCGCCGATCGCGGGGGTGGGGAGGATCGCCGAGCCGCCGCCGGTCGCCTTGCTCTCATTGTAGAGCGAGACATTGCCCGACACGATCGGGAAGTCGAGCGCGCGGCAGGCATCGCCCATGCCCTCAAGGCATCCGACGATCTGGCCCATGATCTCGGGCCGCTGCGGATTGGCGAAGTTGAGGCAGTTGGTCACCGCGAGCGGGGTCGCGCCGACGCTGGTCAGATTGCGCCATGCCTCGGCAATCGCCTGCTTCCCGCCCTCGACCGGATCGGCGAAGCAATAGCGCGGGGTGCAGTCGGTGGTCATCGCCAGCGCCTTGTCGGTGCCGTGGACGCGGACCACCGCAGCATCGCCGCCGGGGCGCTGCACGGTGTCGGCGCCGACCATGTGGTCATATTGCTCCCAGATCCAGCGGCGCGAGGCGATGTCGGGCGAGCCCATCAGCGTGATCAGGTCGGCGGCAATGTCGGTCGATTCCGGTTCGTCCGACAGGTCGGCGGGCGTGGGCGTCGGCACGTGCGGGCGGTCGTAGAGCGGCGCTTCGTCGGCGAGCGGGGCGAGCGGGATGTCGGCGACGACATCGCCCTTCCACTTCAGCACCATGCGGCCGGTATCGGTGACGGTGCCGATGACCGCGAAATCCAGCTCCCATTTGCGGAAGATCGCCTCGGCGAAATCCTCGCGGCCAGGCTTGAGCACCATGAGCATCCGCTCCTGGCTCTCCGACAGCATCATTTCATACGGCGTCATGCCGGTTTCGCGCTGCGGCACATTGTCCATGATCAGCTCGATCCCGACACCGCCCTTCGACGCCATCTCGACGCTGGACGAGGTGAGGCCCGCCGCGCCCATGTCCTGGATCGCGACGATCGCGTCGGACGCCATCAGCTCAAGGCATGCCTCGATCAGCAGCTTTTCGGTGAAGGGGTCGCCGACCTGCACGGTCGGGCGCTTTTCGTCGCTATGCTCGTCGAAATCGGCGCTGGCCATGGTCGCGCCATGGATGCCGTCGCGGCCGGTCTTGGAGCCCACATAGACCACCGGATTGCCGATGCCGGCGGCGGCGCTGTAGAAAATCTTGTCGGTCTGGGCGACGCCCACGGTCATCGCATTGACCAGGATGTTGCCGTCATAGGCCTTGTGGAAATTGACCTCGCCACCGACCGTCGGAACACCGACGCAATTGCCATAGCCGCCGATGCCGTGAACGACGCCGGAGATGAGGTGCTTCATCTTCGGATGATCGGGGCGACC
>CAYMUJ010000064.1:0-13627 GCA_964393565.1 uncultured Stakelama sp.
AGACAATCATCCTGTCGACCGGCGCCCGCTGGCGCCAGATGGGCGTGCCCGGCGAAGACGAATATCGCAACAAGGGCGTGGCCTATTGCCCGCACTGCGACGGCCCGTTGTTCAAGGGCAAGCGCGTCGCGGTGATCGGTGGCGGTAATTCGGGCGTCGAGGCCGCGATCGATCTGGCCGGCATCGTCGGCCATGTGACGCTGATCGAATATGACAGCCAGTTGCGCGCGGACGCGGTGCTCCAGCGCAAGCTCGGCAGCCTGCCGAATGTTCAGGTCATCACTTCGGCCCTGACGACCCGCGTCAATGGCGCGGACAAGGTGACCGGCCTGACCTACAAGGACCGCAACACCGGCGTCGAGCACGACATCGCGCTCGAAGGCATCTTCGTCCAGATCGGACTGGTCCCCAACACCGAATGGCTCAAGGACAGCATCGCGCTGACCCCGCGCGGCGAGATCGAGATCGATGCGCGCGGCGAGACCAGCCAGCCGGGCATCTTCGCCGCAGGTGACGCCACCACAGTCCCGTACAAGCAGATCGTGATCGCGATGGGCGCAGGCTCGACTGCCGCCCTGTCGGCCTTCGACTATCTCATCCGGCTCCCCGCCGAAGAGATCGAGGCTGCGGCTGCCTGACCCGGATAACGCCGCCCCCGCAGAATCCGGGGGTGGCGTTATCGCGGTCGCCACTTATATCCGCGCCATCAATCGATTGGATCGATCATGGCGCAGACGTACCTACCGACGCTCAAGCAGCTGCAATATCTGGTCGCGCTGAAAGATCACGGCCATTTCGGCCGGGCGGCGGAGGCGTGCTTCGTCACCCAGTCGACCCTATCCGCCGGCCTGCGCGAGCTCGAAACGCTGATCGGCGTCGTGCTTGTCGAGCGCACCCGGCGCGTCGTCCGCTTCACGCCATTGGGTGAGCGGATCGTCGACAAGGCGCGCCGCGTGCTGCGCGAAGCGGATGAGCTGGCCGACCTCGCCCGCGCCGCTGGACGGCCCCTCTCGGGCGAAATGCGGATGAGCGTGATCCCGACCATCGCGCCCTTCCTGCTGCCCCGCATTCTGCCCCGGCTCCGCCGCGACTATCCCGACCTCAAGCTGTTCCTGCGCGAAGAGCCCAGCGGCGCTGCGTGCGAAAGCCTGCACACCGGTCGCACCGATTGCGTGCTGCTCGCCCTCCCCTATGCCTGTGGCGATGTCGAAACCGCGCCGCTGTTCGATGACCGGCTGTTCGTCGCCTTCCCGGAGGGCGAATATGAACCCGATCACGCCAGTGTGACCGCCAGCGAGATCGACGAGACCCGCCTGCTGCTGCTGGAGGACGGGCACTGCCTCAAGGATCACGCGCTTGCCGCGTGCAACCGGCCGGAGCTGCGCGCGGAAGCGACGATGCTCGGCACATCGCTGCACACAATGGTGCAGATGGTCGACAACGGGCTTGGCGTAACCATGCTGCCCGAAATGGCGATCGTCGCCGGCATTCTCGACCACACCCACATCACGGCACGCCCGCTTCAGGCCGAAAACCCGTCGCGCCGTATTGCGTTGGTCTGGCGCAAGGCGAGCCCACGGGAGCGGGACTTCAGGCTGCTGGCTGAGGTGCTGGCTCAGTCAGGGAGCGGAAGCGCCTAAGCGGTCCAGCGCGCTGCCGCGTTGGTGTCGCTCTCCCGCGCGTCGACCCAGCTGGCCGCCTCCCCGCGATGCTCCCGCTTCCAGAATGGCGCATCGGTCTTGAGCCGGTCGATCAGGAACGTGCACGCCTCCAGCGCCGCGCCGCGATGCGCGGCTGCGGTCGCGACCAGCACAATCCGCTCGCTCGGTTTCATCGGCCCCACGCGATGCACGATTACCGCCGAAACAAGGCCCCAGCGCGCCATCGCCTGCTCGGCCAGATCGCACAGCACAGCTTCGGTCATTCCAGGATAGTGTTCCAGCTCAAGGCAGGTGACGCCACCGTCGCCCCGCACGACCCCGATGAAACTGGCAATGCCGCCCGCGCCGGTTTCCTCGATCCCCGCCAGCTCAATCCCGACATCGATCGGGGCGGTATCGACCGATACGCGGATCATCCGCCGGTCACCGGAGGAAAGATCGCCACTTCGCGCGCCTGTCCCAGGATGGTGTCTAGTGGGACGAACTTCTGATCCACCGCCGCGCGCAGCCGCGCAACATTGGCGAAGGCAATCGCATGCGCCTCGCTATGTGTCCGCAACCAGCCGATCAGATCAGTGATGGTACGGACCGACTCAGGTGGCTGGACCTCCTCCTCACCCACGCCGATCGTCTCCCGAACCCAGGCGAAGTAGAGCAATTTCATCAGCTATCCATATGCCTGAGGCCGACACGCAGATAATCCCAGCCGGTGATCAGTGTCAGCGCCGCTGCCGCCCACAGCATCGCCAGGCTGGTGGCATGCACCCATCCCCATCCCGGCAATGCCCCGGCAAGGATCAGTCCACCGAGCGACGTCAGCTGGAGTGCAGTCTTCCACTTGGCCAGCGCCGACACCGGAACCGACACCTGGATCCCACCCAGAAACTCGCGCAGCCCCGATACCGCGATCTCGCGCAACAGGATCACGAGGGCGGCGATCATGTGGATGTCGGGAATCAGTTCCTTGGCGCACAGGATCAGGATCACCGCCGCGACCATGATCTTGTCCGCGATCGGATCGAGAAACACGCCGAGCTTGGACACGGTGCCCCGCGACCGTGCGAGATATCCGTCGAAATAATCGGTGATGCCCATCAGGCAGTAGGTCGCGAAGCCAAGAGCATATCCCGCCTCCCAACGCGGCCACCACAGGAAAAAGACCAGCAGCGGCACGGTGACGATTCGCGACAGCGTCAGGACGTTAGGCAGCGTCAGCATCATCCGCCTCTAGCACTGCATTGCGCTGCGATCATCCCCTCTTGGCCGTGTATCTGGTTGGGCACCGGGGCCCCTTTCGATCCCCCGTGATCCGCTCACCGGGTGCCAGGATTTACGAGGCGGTGTTGCTTCGGTGAAGGGAAAACCACTCTAGCGGTTGCCGCACCCGGTGTCCCCCGGCTATGCGTGCGCCAGTTTTGACGGACGAAGGCCCGCCACGCATATGAACAACGCGCTCGGACTGCTCAAAGAGCGCCGGTTTCTCCCCCTTTTCGTCACGCAGTTTCTGGGGGCGTTCAACGACAATCTGTTCAAGACCGCGATGGTCCTGTTCGCCACCTATCAGGTGCTGAACGATCCAGAGACCGAGTTCGTCTTTAACGCGCTTGCGACCGGCATGGCGCTAGTGCCATTCGTCTTTCTGTCTGCCTTGTCGGGCCAGCTCGCCGACACGTATGACAAGGCGCAGATCATCCGGCTGGTAAAGACAGCGGAGATCGGAATCATGATCTTCGGCGGCTGCGGGATCATTGTCGCGCATTTCGGATATCCGATGGTGGGCGTCGGCATGATGCTCGGCGCTGTACTGATGCTCGGGACCCACTCCACCTTCTTCGGTCCGATCAAATATGCAATTTTGCCCCAGCATCTGAAGGAAGATGAAGTGCTCGGCGGCACCGGCATGGTCGAGGCGGCCACCTATCTCTCTATTCTGCTCGGTACTGTCATCGCTGGCTGGGTGACGATCGAGACAGCCGGCTGGCTGACGCTGATCGTCGCAATAGTCGGCTGGTTTACCGGTCGCATGGTCCCCGCCGCGCCGCGCCAGGGCCCGAAGCTCAAACTCAATTTCAACCCGTTTACGGCATCCTGGCGGTTGATCGCCAACACGATGCATATCCCGCGCCTGTTCTGGGCGATCTGCGCGATCAGTTTCTTCTGGACAATGGGGTCGGTCCTGATCGTGATCTTCACGCCACTCGCGAAGAACATCCTGACCTCTGACGAACGGGTGGCAAGCCTGATGATCGCGATCTTCTCGGTCGGCGTTGCGATCGGATCGGTGATCATCAACGCGATGCTGAAGGGCGAAATCTCGGCAAAATTCTCCCCCGCGTCGGTCATCGCGATGGCGGTATTCATCGTCGCCTTTTCGTTCGAGTCGCGCTTCTGGGTGCCGGCATCCGCAGGTCAGCTCTACGACATGGCTGGCTTCATCACGATGCCCCAGGCATGGCTGGTGCTCGCGACACTGATGGCGATCGCAGTGGCCGGTGGCATGTTCGTGGTGCCGCTCTACGCCTTTCTCACGACCACCGTGACCAAAGACCAGACCGCACGGACCGTGGCGGCGAACAATATCGTCAACGCCTTTGGAATGGTGCTGGGCGCGCTGCTTGTCATTGCGATCACCGCACTGGGCGTGGGCCCGTCGGATCAGCTGTTGTTCGTCGCCGGCATGGCGCTCATTTCGGCCTGGATCGCGTTGAAGTTGCACCGCGTCAGCGATTGACGCGGCGCTGACCGTTCAGAAAATGAACGTGTAGATACAGACGAAGAACGCCGTGAAGCTCATGGCGAACAGTTTCAGGTCGCCATCATCGTCGCGGCGGCGCACTTCTGCGCGGACTTGCGGAAGACTGGCCCGAAAGGGGTGACTCCGGCTTGCACCGGTAACGATGAGTTCGCGTCGCATGGCTGGAAGTTAACGCGCCGTTTACACTCTCGGCTATCCCTAAAGGATCGTTAACGGCTGTACCGATGCGGGACGAAGGACCGGACCCGGATTCGTGCAAGACAAAGAAAAAGGCCGGTAGCGCAATGCGCTCCGGCCTGTTCCTTATACCGAATGGTGGAGCCGAGGGGGATCGAACCCCTGACCTCTGCAATGCCATTGCAGCGCTCTCCCAGCTGAGCTACGGCCCCATCCGTTCCGGGAAGGCGATGGCCTTTAGCAGCCATCGCGCGGTGTGCAACCGCTTTTTTTCCCGGGTTTCAGGTTTCTTCGTCGGTATCGCCGGTATCGACGCCCAGATCATCGTCGCCGCCCAGGTCGACGTCATCGTCGGGCGAGCCTTCGGCGTCCTCGTCGATGTCCAGATCCTCGTCACCCAGGTCCGTATCGTCCTTCTTGATCTTCTCGATATCGGCCTTGGCCGCTTCGAACGGCAGCGGCTGCTTCGACTTCAGAATCGGCTCGGGCTCCCACGCATAGCCGCAGCTGATGCAGGTGACCGGCTCATCCTTGGTCAGATCATAAAAGCGCGTTGCGCATTTCGGGCAGGTCCGCTTCGTGCCCCATTCCGGCTTCACCATGTGCCGCTCTATGCCTTTTCGTTCGAATTTACAGGGATGACGGGAAACTTGTTCCCGGTGAAGTGGCGCGCGCCTTGCCATAGCGCAAGCCCCCTGTCAAAGCCGCCGCCAATGAGCGCACATTCTCCCCTCCCCCTCGCCATCTCCGCCCGCGGCCCGTTGCGCGGCACCGTCACCGTTCCCGGCGACAAATCGATCAGCCACCGCTCGCTGATGTTTGCCGGACTGGCGGTCGGTGAAAGCCGGATCGAGGGGCTGCTTGAGGGTGAAGACGTACTCGCCACCGCCGCCGCGATGCGCGCAATGGGCGCGGCGATCGCGCGTGATGCGGACGGCATCTGGCACGTCGCCGGCGTCGGCGTGGGCGGCCTGCTGCAGCCGCAGACCGCGCTTGAGATGGGCAATTCCGGCACCTCGACCCGGCTGCTGATGGGCCTGGTCGCCAGCCATCCGATCACCGCGACTTTTACCGGCGACGCATCGCTGTCAAAACGCCCGATGGGCCGCGTGATCGATCCGCTGTCGGCGATGGGCGCCGAATTCACCGCCAGCCCCGGCGGTCGCCTTCCGCTCACCATGCGCGGCCTCTGCCCGGCAGTGCCGATCGACTATACGCTCCCCGTCGCCTCGGCCCAGGTCAAATCGGCCGTGCTCCTTGCCGGCCTCAACACGCCGGGCATTACCCGCGTGATCGAGCCTGTCCCGACCCGCGACCATAGCGAGCGGATGCTGCGCGGTTTCGGCGCCGAGCTGACCGTAGAGGAAACGCCGCAGGGCCGCGTGATCGCGATTCGCGGCGAGGCGGAGCTGAAGCCCCAGCAAATCACGGTTCCCGGTGACCCGTCGTCTGCCGCCTTCTGGATGGTCGCCGCATCCATCGTGCCGGGCTCTGACATCGTGATCGCCAATGTCGGGCTCAACCCGACCCGCACCGGCATCATCACCGCGCTCAGAATGATGGGCGCGGACATCACCGAACTCAACCCGCGCAGCGTTGGCGGCGAGCCGGTCGCCGACCTTCAGGTCCGCCACGCGCCACTGACGGCGATCGAGGTTCCGCCCGATCTCGCGCCCAGCATGATCGATGAATATCCGGTCCTGTTCGTCGCTGCCGCCTTTGCCAGCGGCCGCACGGTCGCACGCGGAGCCGAAGAGCTGCGCGTCAAGGAATCGGACCGAATCGCCGCGATGGTCGCGGCGCTCGCGCCCAATGGCGTGCAGCTTGAAGAGTTTGAGGACGGCCTGGCGATTCACGGCAATGGCGGCGACCTGCTGCCCGGCGGCGCACAGATCGCCTCGAAACTCGATCATCGTATCGCGATGAGCATGGCGGTGGCTGGACTCGGCGCGCGCGACGCGGTGACAATCGATGATGCCAGCCCGGTCGCGACCAGCTATCCGGGCTTTTTTCCGACGCTCGACCGACTGACCGACCACCAGCCATGATCATTGCCGTCGACGGACCTGCTGCATCGGGCAAGGGCACCATCGCCCGCGCACTGGCACGCCACTTCGCCTTGCCGCATCTCGACACCGGTCTGCTCTATCGTGCCGTCGCTGCCACCGTGCTGCGTGACGAGCTCGATCCGGCGCAGGAAGCGGACGCGGTCGCGGCGACCAGTTTCGACGATCTGCTGCTCGCCGACGAATGGCTGCGCACCGACGCGGTCGGACAGGCCGCATCGGTCGTCTCGGCGCACCCGCTGGTCCGTGCCGCGCTGCTTCAGCGTCAGAAACGCTTCGCGGCCCAGCCCGCCGGCGCGATCCTCGACGGGCGCGATATCGGCACAGTGATCGCACCGGACGCCGACGCCAAGCTGTTCGTCAAGGCGACCCCGATGATCCGCGCCCGCCGCCGCCATGCCGAGCTGCGCAAGGGCGGTTCATTGGTCAGCCTCGACCGTGTCCTTGCCGATATCCGCGCGCGCGATGAACGCGACAGCAAGCGGGCCGAGGCGCCTTTGGTCGCGGCGCCCGATGCGGCCGTGCTCGACACCAGTTTCCTGTCGATCGAAGCCGCCGTGCAAAGGGCGATCCAGCTGGTCGACGCGCAACTGGCGCAAAAGGCAGCTGCGCGCTGAATGTGAATTAGGCGACACTATCGCGCGGCAGGAGCCTGCTGGGCGCGCGCACTCATCGCCGCCAGCATCTCGATCTGGATCAGCGCGCGGGCAATGTCGGCGCGATACTCCGCGCGTTCGGGCGTCAATGCATAGGCGCGCCGCAGCAACGGGATCGCCGCCTGAGTCTGCCCCGCACGCGCCTGTGCCATGCCGAAGAAGAAGAACGGCCCGGGATGCTTCGGTGCCAGGGCTGTGGCCCGGCGGAAGGCGAGCGCGGCTGCAGGCGACATCGTGCCCTGATCCGCCTCGACCAGAGTCATGCCGAGCCAGGTCCACAACGCCGCGTTCTGGGGCTGCTGACGCACCGCGCCCAGCATCATGTGCGCGGCACTGTCGGGATTGCCCGAACGGATCAGCGCATCGGCGGGAAAGAATGCCGTGTCGAGCGCGGTGAACCGCCCGAACAGCGCCCCGCGCAGTTCGCGCATCCGCGTCACGCCCGCGTCATCGACCGCAATGCCCTTGCTCGCGGCCGGTGCGCCGGCAAGTCCGGGTCGGGCCTGCAGCGCATAGCCAGCCGCGCCCAGCATCAGCGCCGCCGCGCCAAAGCTCCACAGGGTGCGCGGCGCACCGAACAGCGCGAGCAGGCCGAACGCAACCGCGCCCATCAGCGCCAGCATCACCCATCCCATCAGCCCCGCCTCCTGCGAAAACTGCCGCGCGCGATCCACACCCCCAACGCCAGCAACGCCAGCGGCGCAAGCCATAGCGGCGCGGTCGCCAGCGTCAGCGGCGGGTCATAGCTCACATAGCTGCCATAGCGTTCGATCAGCCAGTCGCGGATCGCATCGGGCTGTTCCCCGGCCGCGATCTTCTGGCGCACGATGCGGCGCATGTCCGCCGCCATCGACACATCGCTGTCGGCGATCGACTGGCCCTGACAGACGAGGCAACGCAGCTTGAACATCAGTTCAGTCGCCGCCGCCTCCTGCTGCGCGTCGGGCAGCTGGTTATAGCCAAGATCGACCGGTGCCGTCGAAGCAGCCAGCGCAAAGGCGAGCAGCAGGGTCATCGCGCCGCCTCCAGCGCGGCGAGCAGCTTGGGCACGTCATCCTCGCGGATATCGCCGATATGCTGCATCGCGATCCGGCCCTGGCCGTCGATCACGAAGGTTTCGGGCACGCCCGATGATCCGATCCCGATCTGCACCGTGCGCTGACGATCGTCGCCGATCCGCGCATAGGGGTCGCCATGCCGGGCGAGGAACGCCGCCACCGCCTCCGGCGTATCGGCAATCGCGACCGCGTCGATCTGAACCCCGGCGGCCTTGAGCTGCATCAGCTGCGGCGCTTCGGCGATGCACGGCACGCACCAGCTGGCAAAGACATTCAGCAGGCGGGGCTTGCCAGTGGCCAGGTCAGCGCGACTCAGCCCCGGCTTGCCCTGCACCATCGCGGGCAGTGCGAACTCGGGCAGGGGCTTGCCGACCAAAGCCGATTTAACCACCGCCTCGCCCCCGCCGCGCAATCCGTACACAGACACGGCGATCAGCGCGGCAAAGCCGATCAGCGGCAGCCACAGTTTCCAGCGGTTCATTCCGCCTCCTCCCGCCGCCGCGCATTGCGTCGTTCGCGGAACAACCGGCCGAACAACGATAGCGCACCACCCAGCGCGATCAGTCCGCCGCCCAGCCAGATCAAGGTCACGAAGGGTTTCCACCACAGCCGCAGCTGCCAGCGGCCCTGTGCATCCTGCTCGCCCAGCACGGCATAAAGCTGTCCGTTCCAGCGCGTCTTGATCGCCGCCTCGGCCGTGTCGGTCGGGGGGGAGGCATAGAAGCGGCGCTGCGGGCGCAACAGGATCGCCGGGGCGTCATCGCGCCGTGCGGTCACCCGCCCCTCGACCGCCGACCAATTGTCGCCGATCGCCGGGCCGACCCCGTCCAGCACCACGCGCCACGGCCCGACCTCGTACGGCTGGCCATAGCTCGCCGCGACCAGGCGCTCCTTTGTGAACGCGCTATCCGCCGCCATCCCGGCCAGGCTCACCGCAACGCCGAAATGCGCGACCACCATGCCCCAGGTGAACAGCGGCGTGCGCAGCAGGTTGCGCTTCCACAACGGCGCGAAGCTCGCGATCGCCAGTCCGGCAGCAAGGCCCAGCGCGACCAGCTCCATCCAGCCCGTCTCCGGCGCCAGCACGAACACCGCCGCCATCGCCAGCATCGTCGCCGCGATCGGCACGGTCAGCTTGACCAGCACCGCATTGGCATCGTCGCGCCGCCATTTGAGCAGCGGCCCCACCGCCATCGCCGCGACCAGGATCAGCGCGATCGGCCCGCTGGTCTTGTTGAAAAAGGGCGGCCCGACCGACAATTGCTCGCCCATTGCCTGCGCCGCGATCGGATACAGCGTCCCGATCAGCACGATGCCGAGGATCACGGTCAGCAGCAGATTGTTGAGCACCAACCCGCCTTCGCGGCTCAGCAGGTCGAACCCCTGCCCCGCCCGAACCGTTCCCGCCCGCAGCGCGAACAGCAACAACGCGCCGCCGATATAGAGCGCGAGCAGCACCAGAATGAACGACCCGCGCGTCGGATCGACCGCGAACGCATGCACGCTGGTCAGGATGCCCGAGCGGACCAGGAATGTGCCCAGCATCGACATCGAGAATGCGACCACCGCCAGCATCAGCGTCCAGGCGCGCAGTCCGTCGCGCGCTGCCAGCACATTGACCGAATGGAGCAAAGCCGTCGCGGCAAGCCAGGGCATCAGCGAGGCATTTTCGACCGGGTCCCAGAACCACCAGCCACCCCAGCCCAGCTCATAATAGGCCCAATAGCTTCCCGCCGTAATGCCGATCGTCAGGAACACCCATGCCGCAAGCAGCCAGGGCCGCATCGCGCGCGCAAAGGCCGGGCCGACCACGCCGGTCACCATCGCGCCGACCGCAAAGGAAAAGGCGACCGACAGCCCGACATAGCCGAAATAGAGCGTGGGCGGGTGGAAGGCGAGGCCGGGGTCCTGCAACAACGGATTGAGCCCGAGCCCATCGACCGCCGCCGGATCGAGCCGAGCAAACGGGTTCGACGCGATCAGCAGAAATGCATAGAAGCCGAGCGCAATCGCCGCCTGCGCCGCCAGCGTTGCGGTCAGCGTCGCGCGGTCGAGCTGGCGCTCGAGCAGCGCAATCGCTCCGCCCGACAGCGCGAGCACCGTGACCCACAGCAGCATCGAGCCTTCATGATTCCCCCAAGTGCCCGCGATCTTGTACAGCATCGGCTTGGCCGAATGGCTGTTCTGCGCGACCAGCAGCACCGACATATCCGACCGGACGAACAGGGTGATCAGCAGCGCGAACGACAGCGCGGCGAGCAGCCCCTGCACGATCGCCACGGGACGCACCGCCGCGATCAGGTCACCGCCCGACGCGCTCGCCTGCATCCGCAGTCCCAGCCCCGCCGCAAGCAGCTGGAGCAGCGCCAATGCCGCCGCGAACCACAATGCCGCCAGACCGGCCTCGGCAATCATCGCGTCATATTCTCCGGCGGCGGCATCTTGTCGGCAATCTCGGGCGGCATGTAGCGCTCGTCATGCTTGGCGAGCAGATTGTCGGCGGTGAAGCTGCCGTCCGGCTCGAATTTGCCTTCTGCGACCACGCCGGAATTTTCCTTGAACAGGTCCGGCGCCACGCCGGTGAAGCGCACCGGCACCGTCCCGCCATTGTCCGCGACGATGAAGGTGATGGTCACGCCATCGGCCAGCTTCCTGATGCTGCCCGCCTGCACCATGCCGCCCAGCCGCACCGCGCGGCCCGGCTCGGGCTTCTTGGTCGCAAGATCGCTGGGCGTGTAGAAAAACGCCGCTTCGTCGCGCAGCGCCGACAGCGCCAGCCCGCTCGCCCCGCCGATCGCCGCGAGCGCGAGCAGGCCGAGCATCAGCCGCTGGTGCTTCGCCTTCATCGCCGGTCCCGCAATGCGTCCGCCGCCGCCTCGGCCCGCCGCATCGCGCGCCAGCTGAACAGCGACAGGCCGCCAATGCCTGCGATGACGGCGGCATAGGCGGCGATGATGAATGACCAGTGGTTCATGCCGCCAGTCTCCGCATCCGCGCCTCGACCCGCTGCTCCGCCAGAACGGCGCGCATCCGCATCAGCACGATCCCGCCGAACAACAGCGAAAAACCGGGCAGCGTCAGCAGCAGCGGCCACAGCATCGAATCGTCGATGGTCGATTTGGTCAGCGTCAGGCTCTGCCCCTGATGCAGCGTGTTCCACCACACCACCGAATAGCGGATGATCGGCAGCAACACGGTCCCCGCGATCCCGAACAGCGCCGGTATCCGCCCGTCCCCACCGCGCTCACGGTCCGCCCGCTCCAGTGCGATCCACGCGATATAGATGAAGAACAGCAGCAGCATCGATGTCAGCCGCCCGTCCCATTGCCACCAGGTACCCCAGGTCGGCCGGCCCCAGATCGATCCGGTGATCAGGCACAGCGCCGCGAACACTGCCCCCACCGGCGCCGTCGCCCGCGCGGCCAGCGTCGCCAGCGGATGCCGCCACACCAGATAGGCAAAACATGCAATCGCCAGCGCGCTCCACCCGCCCATACCCAGCCACGCGCTCGGTACATGGATGTACAGGATGCGGACGCTTTCCTTCTGCAGATAGTCCGCCGGGGTCTGCGTCAGACCGCCCCAGGCGCCGACAAGCGTCAGCAGCAGCCCGCTCCAGAACAGGATGGGCGTCAGCGGGCGCGCGATCTTCAGGAAGCGCGTGGGGTTGGCGAGTGCATGGATCACGGCGTTTCCCCGCTCTTAAGCGGATTCGTCGACAAGTCCAAATGCGATGTGCGGGATGACCCGCGCGATCAGGCGATCAACGCCTCGAATTCGCCCTCGCTCAGCGGGATCTGGAATTCCAGGCCTGCTTCGAAATCGTTCGACCACACAACCCGTGCCGCCCAGTGCCCGACCTGCGGCAAGGTCAGCCAGATCACCGAATCGCGGCGGACTTCGGAATAGGTTTCGATTTTCGCGCCATGGGTGGACAGATCGACCACCTTGCACAGCGCGCGGTCCAGCCCGCCGCGCCCGACCTTTGCGTCCAGCGACACCGGCGCACGCGGCGCACGGCGGCGGCCCAGCACTGCCGGTTCGAACTCTGCGGTAAAACTGCGCTTGCCGGTGAAAACCATGCGTGCAGCCTAGGTCGCGATGGCTAAAGCCGCGTTAACGACTTGCCCGAACGCAAACGGCCCGCCCCGGGGTTCCGGGACGGGCCGTGCTATCGGGTTCAGCCGGGCGATGCGCCCGCGCCGCTCACTTCTTGGAGAGCGAGAGGCCACCGAAACGCTTGTTGAAGCGCGCAACCTGACCGCCGCTGTCGAGCATCTGGCCACGGCCGCCGGTCCATGCCGGGTGTGCCAGCGGATCGATTTCCAGCTGCATCACATCGCCTTCCTTGCCCCAGGTCGAGCGCGTCTCATAGACGGTGCCATCGGTCATCTGGACCTTGATCATGTGATAATCGGGGTGCGTATCGGGCTTCACGTGTCTGTTCCTTGAGTTTGAGCGCCGGTTTCCGACCGGCAACAAGAAGGCGCGGCCCCTAACAGAGGAACCGCTTTACTGCAAGCATCACCCTCAGCGGGTGTTTACATAGTTCCAACATTAGTCCGGCTGTTCCCCTGCGAAAGCAGGGGCCCAGGGTCCGGGGCGCATCGCTCGTGGCTCTGGCCCCCTGCTTTCGCAGGGGAACAGCCACCGCCGTCAAGCGCTGGGCGGGTCCGCAATCATCGCGGTGAACTCGCACTCGGTCGCGAGGTCATCGCCCAGATAAGCCTTGCCCGCGAATTTGCAGATGCGCGCACGCTTCTGGACGAATTCGACCTCGAGCCGCAGGAGCACGCCCGGCTCGACCGGCTTGCGGAACTTCACCCCGTCGATCGACATGAAGTAGACGAGCTTGCCGCTGCCAGCGAGGCCAAGGCTCTCGACCGCGAGCACACCCGCCGCCTGCGCCAGCGCCTCCACCTGAAGGACGCCGGGCATGATCGGCCTTCCCGGGAAATGCCCCTGGAAGAACTCTTCGTTGATCGACACCGCCTTGATCGCGACGATACGCTCGTCGGGGATCAGCTGCTCGACCCGGTCGACCAGCAGCATCGGATAACGATGCGGCAGCGCCGCCATCACCCGCGTCACATCGAGCGGGCCGATGGCGGCCTTTCCTTCGGCGGTGTCGCTCACCGGCCGGTGGGTGCCGACTGGGTCGGTGCGGGCTGCTGCTGCACCGGAGCGACGGTCTGGACGCTCGGCAGCTGCTGGTTCAGCGCCACCAGGACCGGATCCGTGATGTCCGCAGCCG
>CAYMUJ010000065.1:0-13608 GCA_964393565.1 uncultured Stakelama sp.
ATGTGCCCATGCTCAACATCCCGCCATTCGGCATGTGCAGCAGCGAAGCCAATCCCGCAGTGATCGCAGCGACCGCCGCCGCGCTGGGCACGCCGACCCCGGCCCCGTGCCTGCCGGTGATCGTCGCGCCATGGGAGCCGGGGACGCCCACCGTCACCATCGCCAACCTCCCCGCGCTCGACACCAGTTGCAAGCTGATGTGCGCCTGGGCCGGACAGATCAGCGTGACCCAGCCGGCGCAGATGACCGTCACGGTGCCGTGACACAGACTGCGCCATTGCATCAGAAACCAGTTGGCCAGCAGCGCTGTTAGCGCTACCAGATGCGCGAGGCTTCACTGAGAGGGTGGCCCGCAGGAGAGTGGGATGAAGCGCAGCGCGACCCTGTCTGTACTGATGCTGGGCGCATGCCTGGCCGGGTGCAGCAGTGCGCATGTCGCGCGCGCGCCGGATGGCCGGGCCTATCGCGCGCAGCCTTTGGTCACCGAGATTTTCGTCGCCGATCCCTCGGCGCATGTCTTCAACGGCACGCTCTATGTCTATGGCAGCCACGATCGCGATGCAGGCGTGCCCGACGATGATCTGGGCAATCAATATGCGATGCGCGACTATCGCGTGCTGAGCATGGACAGGATCGGCGGGCCGGTGACGATTGGTCCGGTCGCGCTGGACGTAAAGGACGTGCCCTGGGCGTCGCAGCAGATGTGGGCGCCCGATGCCGCGTACAGGGACGGCACCTATTATCTCTATTTCCCGGCGCGCGATCAGACCAAGGACAAGAACGGCCTGGGCGCGTTCCGCATCGGCGTCGCCACGTCGAAGAACCCGATGGGGCCGTTCGTGCCCGAGCCGAACCCGATTCCCGGCAGCTTTTCGATTGACCCGGCGGTCTTCACCGACGCGGATGGCAGCAGCTACATGTATTTCGGCGGCATCTGGGGCGGGCAGCTGCAGCGCTGGAAGGACGGGGTTTATGATCCCAGCGGTTCCGACACCGACCTGAAGCAGGACGACAAGCCGGCGCTGTCGGGCAAGGTCGCCAGGCTGAACCCAGACATGAAAACCTTTGCTGAGCCGGTGCGCGACGCGGTGATCCTGGACGAACAGGGCAAGCCGGTGCTGGGCGGCGACCATGACCGGCGCTTTTTCGAGGCCGCCTGGGTCTTCAGGCGCGGCGGAAAATATTATTACAGCTATTCCACCGGCGACACGCATTTCCTGAACTATGCGATCGGTGACAATCCCTATGGGCCGTTCACCTTCAAGGGCCATATCCTGAAGCCGGTGCAGGGATGGACGTCGCATCATTCGATTGTCGAATGGGGCGGCAAATGGTGGCTATTCTATCATGACATCCAGATCAGCGGGAAAAATCATTTGAGGAGCGCGAAAGTGACCGAACTCAAGTTCAATCCGGACGGCACCATTCCCACCATTGATCCGTTCCTGCCCTGATGTTCCTCGGCATCGATATCGGCACGTCGGGCGTGAAGGCGGTGGCGCTGGATGAAAGCGGCGCCGTTGCGGGGCAGGGGACTGCCGCGCTGACCGTTCAGCGGCCGCAGCCGGGCTGGTCGGAACAGGATCCGGCCGCCTGGTGGCTGGCGACCACCGCCGCCGTGCAGGCGATCGATCCGGCGGTGCGCCGGTCGATCCGCGGCGTCGGCATTGCCGGGCAGATGCACGGCGCAACGCTGCTCGGCGACGACGACAAGCCGCTGCGCCCCGCGATCCTGTGGAATGACGGGCGCTGCGATCTGGAGTGCGAGGAGCTGGAGGCGGCGGTCCCCGATCTGCGCGCGATCACCGGCAACATCGCCATGCCGGGTTTCACCGCGCCGAAGCTGCTATGGGTGCGCAAGCATGAGCCGGAGCTGTTCGCACAGGTCCGCAGCGTGTTGCTGCCCAAGGACTATGTCCGGTTGATGATGACCGGCGACAAGGCGTCGGACCTGTCGGATTCGGCGGGCACATTGTGGGTCGATGTCGCCCGGCGCGACTGGAGCGACGCGATCCTGTCCGCCACCGGCCTGTCGCAGGCGGCGATGCCCAAATTGTACGAGGGGAGCGACGTCACCGGATCGCTGCGTCCCGAAGTCGCCGAGCTGTGGGGCATGCCGCAGGTGCCGGTGGTCGCGGGCGGCGGCGACAATGCCGCAGGCGCGGTCGGGGTCGGCGTGGTGCGCGATGGCGATGCGCTGCTGTCGCTCGGCACATCGGGCGTGATCTTTGTCGCGACCGACCAGTTTCGCCCCAATCCGGCGCGTGCGGTCCATGCATTCTGCCACTGCCTGCCCGGCATGTGGCACCAGATGAGCGTTCACCTGTCCGCCGCGTCCTGCATCGACTGGGTCGCGCGGCTGACCGGCGCGGCCGGGGCCGCCGACCTGTTCGCGCGCGCCGAAGCCGCCGGGCCGGGGACGGGGGAGGAATTGTTCCTGCCCTATCTCTCGGGGGAGCGGACGCCGCATAATGACGCGCGGGTGCGCGGCGCGTTCCTCGGCCTCGACAATGACACCGATCCCGGTCGGCTGGCACAGGCGGTGCTGGAAGGCGTTGCCTTTGCGCTGGCCGATGGGCTCGACGCGCTGCGCGATGCGGGAACGCAGGTCTCGCAGCTGTCGGTGATCGGCGGCGGTGCGCGATCGGGCTATTGGGGGCGGATCATCGCCGCCGCGTTCGAAGTGCCGCTGGTCTATCTGAAGGGTGGCGAGGTCGGCCCGGCGCTGGGTGCCGCACGGCTTGCCCAGCTAGCCGTCGATGGCGGCGATCCCGCCAGCGTCTGCGCTGCGCCGCCGGTGTCGCAGCGCATCGAACCCGAAGCCGATCTGATCGAGCGTCTTGCCGCGCGCAAGGCGCTGTTCCGCCAAGCCTATCCCCGCATCACGCCCAAGAAAGGTCACTGACACATGTCCGCCGCTGATTATTTCGCGCAGTTCCCGACGATCGCCTATGAAGGGCCGGACAGCGATAACGAGCTTGCCTATCGCTTCTACGACAAGAACCGCGTCGTGTTCGGCAAGACGATGGAGGAGTATCTCCGCTTTGCCGTGTGCATGTGGCACACCTTCTGCTGGCCGGGTTCGGACGTGTTCGGCGCGGGCACGTTCCAGCGCCCGTGGCTGGCCAATCCCGACGCGACTCAGGCGGCGGCGCAGAAGCGCGAGACGGCGCTGGGCTTCGTGCAGAAGCTCGACCTGCCCTATTACTGCTTCCACGATGTCGATGTGATGGAGGCGGCGAGCGATGTCGCGTCCTACCAGCGCAATTTCGCGACCGCTGTCGACCATCTCGAGGCGCTGCAGGCCCAGACCGGGCGCAAATTGCTGTGGGGCACCGCCAACCTGTTTTCCGACCCGCGCTATGCGGCGGGTGCGGCGACCAGCCCCGATCCGGAGGTCTATGCCTGGGCCGCGCTGCAGGTCCGCTCGGCGCTGGATGCGACCAAGCGGCTGGGCGGCGCCAACTATGTGCTGTGGGGCGGTCGCGAGGGCTATGAGACGCTGACCAACACCGACCTCAAGCGCGAGCTCGACAATTTCGGGCGGTTCCTGAGCCTGGTGGTCGAGCACAAGCACAAGATCGGCTTCACCGGCACGATCCTGATCGAGCCGAAGCCGCACGAGCCGACCAAGCATCAATATGACTTCGATTCGGCGACGGTGTACGGCTTCCTCAAGCGCTATGGCCTGGAGAAGGAAGTGTGCGTGAACATCGAGGCGAACCACGCCACGCTGTCGGGCCACACGTTCGAGCACGAGATTGCGACGGCGGCGGCGTTCGGCATTTTCGGGTCGATCGACGCCAATCGCGGCGATCACCAGAATGGCTGGGACACCGACCAGTTTCCGAACTCGGTCGAGGAAACGACGCTGGCGATGCTGGAAATCGTGCGCGCGGGCGGGTTCACCACCGGCGGCTTCAACTTCGACGCCAAGGTGCGGCGCCAGTCGGTCGATGCCGAAGACCTGTTCCACGGCCATATCGGCGGGGTCGATGTCGTCGCGGCGGCGCTGTTGAATGCCGAGCGGATCATCGCCGACGGGCGCATCGATGCGTTCAAGGCGCAGCGCTATGCCGGCTGGGACGGCGAGCTGGGCCAGATGATCCATCGCGACGGCACCAGCCTGAGCGACATTGCCGACCATGCGATCAGCGCCAACCTGGACCCCAGGCACAAGTCGGGCAAGCAGGAGCGGCTGGAGAATCTGATTAACCGCTTCGTGTGACGCGCAATGCGGCTGCGGATTGGGCGATCCGCAGCCGTCCCGTCAGAATGTGAATTCGATGCCGATGTGCGGCGCGTGGCCGACCCGGTCGGTCTGGTCGCGTGCAATGTCCTGATGACGCACATAGTTGAGGGTGAGCGCGAGCCGGTCGTTGACAACATAGCCCATGCCCAACTGCGTACGCAGCCCGGTCAGCCCGTCATCGCCGCCGATACTGGTGCTGCGGAGCGTCATGAACAGTTCTGCATCAGCCTTGAGCGACCATGGGCTATCGGCCTTTAGCGGGACCGACACACCGAGGCGGCCGCGCACTCTGAAGCCCATCCGGTCGGCATCGTCGACCAGCCGCTGTTCGAGCCGGAAGCGCGTGCGGAGGATGCCGTGACGGCTCGACAATTGCTGCATGAAGCGCGTTTCATGCGTGCTGCCGTCATTGATACGCCGTTCGACGGCACCGCCGAGCGTCACGTTGGGCGCGACTTTCTGGTTCAGCCAGAGCTGGGCGAAATAGGTGTCGGGGCGTCCGTCGCCAGCATCGCGGAACCGCTGGGCGGTGTCGAGCTTGATGGCGGTATTCTTGTCGAGATCGACGCTGACCGACGGATTGAACCAGAGTTCGGCACCATCGTCGCTTGCCTGCGCCGTGACTGGCAATCCGCCGGCAAGCAGCGCCGTGCAGGTGAGAAGCGCCTTGTTCATGCGTGCAATCCTTTGAAAATGGGAAGGGGAGAGCGTGGCCCTCCCCTTCGGTCCGGCAGGGTCAGAAGCGGAAGGCGACGCCCGCGCTGATCACCCAGGGGTTGAGGTCATGTTCGCTCTGCAGCGCCACGGTCGAGCCCGACCGGAAGGTCGCGGTGGTGCCGACGAAATAGCGCTTGGCGTCGAGCGACAGGCCGAGGCCGGAATCGTTGAGGGCGATGTCCACCCCGCCCTGCAGCAACAGGCCGACCTGGTCGGACAGATCGACCCGGGTTGCGCCAAGCGCGGCTGCGTCGCTGCCGACATCTTCGCCGAAGATCATGAAATAGGTCGCGCCCGCGCCGAGATAGGGCTTGATCCCGTTACCGAGGTTGAGGTGGTACTTCGCGGTGACGCTGGCGGGCAGGATGATCGCATTGTCGATCAGTTCGGCATCGGCCAGCGCGCCGGCGCCGCGCACATTGTGCGGGGTGACGCAGCAGATGGTTTCGAGCGAGAAGCGCGGCGTGACGAAATATTCGATCGCGATGGTCGGCACCACCGAGTCCGATGCACGGGTCTGTGATCCGGCGGGCAGGCCGATCCCGTCGGTCTTAACCTCGCTGATCGCACCATCGGGCAGCACGCCAGTGGCAAAGGCCTTGATCTGGATGTCGCCGGCTTCCTGCGCGGCTGCCGGGGCGGCGAAGGGCAGCGCAAGCGCAACGGCGGCGGTCAGGGTACGGAAGCTGGGCATGATTTGGGGGTCCTTGTTGGCGCGTGCGTTCAGACCGCGCGGGCCGGGCACGGGCGCGTTCCGGGAAATGCAGGGAAAAGGCAGTCCGGCCCGCCCGCCTTTACGGGGGGGGACAGGGGGAAAGGCGCGCGGCGCCGGACTGCAGGTGCAGGGTTTCAGAGTTGGATCGAGCCGCGCTGAATGGCAGCATCGGCCCGTTGCCCCGCCGTTTCAGCGTTGCTGAAACGGACTTTAGTTGGGGTTGTACGGCAGCGACGAATGGTGGAGCACGATGCGCAGCTTGCCGTCCGGGCCGCGGACATAGCCCCAGGTCTTGTCGACGACGGTGCGGTTGCCCTTGGCATCGGTCAGCGTGACATTGCCCATCGACGTTGCCGAATTGCCGGTCAGGATGATGCCGGCATTCTTGATTTCGAACGCGCGCCAGCCCTTCAGTGCGAAGCCGGTGTCGCCCTTGAACCGATCACTGCCGCCGACGAAATAGGCGAGCGCGCCTTCACGGTCGGTGCGGAAGGTCTGGGGCGCGACGGTCAGCGTCGGCTTGAACAGCACCGGACCCATCTGATAGCCATAGGCGCTGTCGAGCACCTGTTCCGCGAGCTTCTTGGCGGCGGCATGGCCCTTGCTTTCATATTCGGTCGAGATGGCGACCAGCGCATTGCCCCAGGCCTGCTGGGCGGCGAGGACATCGGCTTCGGTGATCGGCGCATAGGGCGCGACTGCAGCGGCATGGTCGTGCGCGGCTGCGGGGGTTGCGATCATCGCGAACGGCAATGCGGCGGCGAGGCCAAGGGCCTTGATGCGGGAAAGCGTCATCTCTCGGTTCCTTTATCGGCCTGGCCTGTGCCAGGACCATGATCCATTGACGGGTTCGACCCGACAGGGATTAGCTAGGCCAAGGCGGCGCGGGGCATAATCCGCCGCCCGGCTAACTGCGCGGCCTAGGCCGTATGGCCTATGCGGTTTTCGTTGGCTTCTGTATCACTGCAAGCGATGCGCCCTAGCCCGCCCATGTCACCGCCAACGCTGGACCGGGTCGCGGATCTGCGCGAACTGTACCGCGCGGCCGAGGCGCGTGCCGCGCGGATGCGGCTGTTGTCCAATGTCGGCAAGGCGCTGTCGGAGGCGCGCGCGGAAACGCTGGCGGCGACGCTGGACCAGTGCGCCGAGCGGCTGGCATTCTTTCTGGGCGCGAAACGGGCGGTGCTGAGCATCGGCGGGCAGGGGAGCGGGGTGCCGATCCGCGCGCCGGGGCAGGATGCGCCGCTTGCCCATGTCGCGATCGAGGGGGTCGCGCGGGCGGAGGACATTGCCGATCCCGAGGACCGCGAGACATTCCGCCTGTATCTGGAGCTGATCGGATCGGCGATCGACCGCGACCGGCGCGATGCCGAGCGGCAGCAGCTGGTCGAGGCGCTGCAGGATCGCGAAAAGCGGCTGGAAATGCTGGTCGAGCGGCTGTTTTCCGCCCAGGAGAGCGAGCGGCTGCGCGTGTCGCAGGAGCTGCACGATGGCGTGGCGCAGACCGCGACGGCGCTGGCACGGGTGCTGGAGGGCGCGGGCCCGGATGCCCCCGATATCCCGGCATCGGAGCGCGCGCAGCTGGCGGGCATCGCGCGCGGGCTGGTGCGCGAATTGCGTGCGGTGATCGGCGGCCTGCGCCCGACCCTGCTCGACGATCTGGGGCTGGAGGCGGCGATCCGCGCACTGGCCGAGGGGCTGGAGGAGGAGGGCTATCGCGTCACGCTCAGCCTGGCGGGATCGCCCGACCGGCTCGCACATACGCTGGAGACGGCGCTGTTCCGCGTGGCGCAGGAGGCGATTGCCAATATCCGCAAACATGCCGGCGGCCCGTGTGCGGTGCGGATCGAGCTGATCCTCGACAGCGAGAGCGCGGAGCGTTTCCTGAAGATTGCGGATACCGGGCGGGGTCCGGCGTCCGGGACGGTGCCGCGCGCGGATGGGGGGGAGCATATCGGGATCGGGGTGATGTCGGAACGCATGGCTGCAGTCGGCGGGCGGCTCGACTGGCGCGCGGGCGCGCATGGCGGGGTGGTCGTCACCGCCTATCTGCCGCAGGGCGCCGCCGCATGACCCCGGTCAGGATCATGATCGTCGACGACCATCAGCTCGCGCGGGAAGGGCTGAAGGCCGTGCTGAACGGTGGCGAGATCGAGATCGTCGCGATGGCCGCGACCGGCGAGGCGGCGGTGGAGGCGGTGGTCGAACATCGGCCCGACATCGTGCTGATGGACATCAGGCTGGGCGACGGCATTGACGGGCTGGAGGCGACGCGCCGGATCGTCGCGCTGGGCCTGGGCACGCGGGTGGTGATGCTGACGCTGCACGAAATGCCGGCCTATGTCCGCGAGGCGCTGGCCGCCGGTGCCGCCGGCTATGTGCTCAAGGATGCCGCGATCGACGAGCTGAAGGCGGCGATCGCGCAGGTGCGGGCCGGGAGTTCGGCCGTGTCGCTCGCGCTGGTCAACGCCGCGATGCGCGCGGCACCGCTGCCCGGACGGCAGGCGGATCTGACGCGCCTGCTGACCGAGCGCGAGCGCGACGTGGTGATGCTGGTGGCGGAGGGGCTGACGAACAAGGAGATCGGGCGGCAGCTGGGCATCAGCCCGGCAACGGTCAAGGTGCATGTCGAGCGGGTGATCGGCAAGCTGGGTGTCGCCGACCGCACCCAGGCCGCAGTGCTGGTCACCCAGATGCAGCGGGACGAGCGCTGAGCCATGGCCAAGACGCGCACGCTTCCCGCACCGATGCGGTTCTGGGCCGACCGCTCGCTGGCGATCAAGGGGCTGGTGTTCATCGCGATCCCGCTGGCGATCCTGTTCGCGGCGCTGGCATCGCTGTATCTGTCGAGCACGGCGGAGGAGCGTGCCGAGGCCGATGTCCGGCGTGCCTTTGCGATCCAGCGCGACACCTATCAGGTGCATGCGCTGTTGTCGCAGGCCGCGGCGGGGGTGCGCGGCTATGCGCTGACCGGACAGGAACGCTTTCTGGAGCCGTATCGCCGCGCCGGGAGCGAGTTGCCGCCGACCATGGCCCGGCTGCGCAGCGCGATCCGCGATGCCCAGGTCCGCCGGCAGTTCGCGACGCTGACCGTGCTGGTCGATGGCAAGATGGCGGGCCTTGGCGAGATTGTCCGTATCGCCCAGCGCGGGGCAGCGCCGAATACTGCCCGCATCCTGCTCGAACGCGAATTCAACCAGAATCGCGACCTGCTCGCACGTCTGGTCGAACAGGTCGATGCGATCCAGCGCAGCGAGGCGATCCTGCTCGACGAGCGTCGGGCCAAGGTTGATATGGTCCGTTCGCGCTTTCTGATCCTGACCGGAGTCAGCGCGCTGCTGGGCCTGCTCGGCAGCCTTACCGCAGTCTATCTCTTCTCGTTCGGGATCGTGCGCCGGGTCAAGGTGCTGGAACATAATGCTGAGCGGCTGGCGCGGGGCGAGGAGCTGCAGGAACTGCCCGACGAAGCGGACGAGATCGGCCGGCTTGCCACAAGGCTGGATCGTGCGAGCGCGTTGCTGCGCGCGCGCGAAAAGGCGTTGAGCGAGAGCGAGGAGCGGTTCCGCCTGATCGTCGAGCGCGTGCGCGATTACGGGATTTTCGTGCTCGACCCCGATGGCAATGTCGCGACGTGGAATCTGGGCGCCGAACGGATCAAGGGATGGCAGGCGCGCGAGATTCTGGGCCAGCATTTCAGCACTTTCTACCCGCCCGAGACGCGCGCATTCCTCCCGCGCCAGATGCTGGAGCGCGCGGCGGAGCAGGGATCGGCGGAGGACGAAGGCTGGCGCGTGCGCCGCGACGGATCGCGTTTCTGGGCCAATGTCGTGATCACCGCGCTGCGCGATGGCGCGGGCCGGCTGCGCGGCTTTGCCAAGGTCACGCGCGACATGTCCGAACGGCGGCAGGCCGAGGAGGAATTGCGCACGGCGCGCGAGGAGGCGATTGCCGCGAACCGTGCCAAGACGGTGTTTCTGTCGCGCACCAGCCATGAATTACGCACGCCGATGAACGCCATCCTTGGCTTTGGCCAGTTGCTGGAAATGGATCAGGCGGACTTTCCCGCGCACCACCGCGATTCGGTGACGCAGATCATGAAGGCGGGACGGCATCTGTTGTCGCTGATCAACGACCTGCTCGACATTTCGAGCATCGAGGAGGGGGCGAGCGAGCTGGCGATTGCATCGGTCGACCTGCGTGAGTTGCTGGCCGAGGCACATTCGATCGCGCTGCCGCTGGTCGAGCAGGCGGGACTGTCCTTCACGCTGGACCTGCCCGAACAGCAAACCATCGTCCGCGCCGACAAGCGCCGCACGATTCAGGTCATCCTCAACCTGATCGGCAATGCCGCGAAATATAACCGCAGCGGGACGCTGGTCCGCCTGTCCGGGCGGAGCGATGCGGGGGCCGCGATCCTGAGCGTCGAGGATGACGGGCCGGGGATCGATGCCAAGGACGTCCCGCGCCTGTTCACCGCATTCGACCGGCTGGGCGAACAGGGCCGGTCGACCACCGAGGGGACGGGGCTGGGCCTTGCTTTGTCGAAGAGCCTGGTCGAATCGATGGGTGGGCAGATCGGCTATGCGCCTGCCGCTGCGGGCGGGGCGCGGTTCTGGTTCTCGCTCCCGCTGGCAGAGCAGGGTGAATCCGGGGTCGGAAAGGCCGAAGCGACATGACAATCCAATTGGTGACAGCGGCCGAACTGACCGCGCGCCGCATTCTGGTGATCGATGACGAGCAGGCGAACGTCCTGCTGCTGCAGACGGTGCTGATGCGCGAAGGCTATCGCGACATCCACTGCCTGACCGATCCGACCAAGGCGCTGAGCGCCTATATCGCGCTGGAGCCGGATCTGGTCCTGCTCGACCTGACCATGCCCGACATTGACGGGTTCGAACTGCTCGAAGCATTTTCGCGGCACGATCGCGCCGATGAATTTCGCCCGATCCTGGTGCTGACCGCCGACACCACGCTGGAAGCGCGGCGCCGGGCGCTGGCGCTGGGTGCCAAGGATTTCGTGACCAAGCCGTTCGATGTGATCGAGATCGGCCTGCGCATCGCCAATCTGCTTGAAACCCGGCTGCTCTACGAACGGCTGCGGAGGGCGGTGCCGCCTAGCTGAACACGACCCTAAGGCGCGCGGCTAAGGTCGGCGCCATCACCCGCCAGAGCGGACGGCAGCCGCGCCAATGGGTGCGAACACCCATAATCGGCCCTGTCCAGCCACATTAGGCAGGTCGGCGCGGCGATCAGGTCGAGTTCGTGCGTCACCTGCCAGTCGGGGCCGAGGAAACAGAGTGCGCCCTTTGCGCGCGTGCGGCCGCGGCGTGCCGAAAATTCCGATGCGCCGACCACGATGTCGCGATCACTTACGGCGAGGCCGCGTGTCATCATCGCGCTGATCCGCCGGGCGCGGCCGTCGAGCGCGATCAGCTCTCCCGCCGGCGACCCGCATGCCAGCAGCGTCCCGTCGGGCAGGCAGGCGAGATCATGGCATCCGCCATGGGGCAGGTTCCAGCTGCCAAGTGCACGCCAATCGCGGTCGAGCACCAGAATCTGGCTGGTCCGGTCGCTGAGTCCGACGCCGTTGTGCAGCATCAGCAGGGTCCGCTCACCGACTGACAGGATCGAATTGACATGGTGATAGCCGCGATCCCAGGCGCCATGTTCGGCCGCGACCAGCGGCTGGGGAATGGCGACAGCCGTGCCATCTTCGGCAAAGGCCAGAATGCGCTGATTATAGGTGTCGAGGACGCATAATTGGTCGCCGACGAAATCGATCTGATGGCAGCCATTGTCGAGCCCGTCGACGAAGACGTCACGTTCGACAATCCGTCCCCCGCGCCGCCGCAGGCGGATGATCCTGCCGAGATTGGTGCGTTCATAGGGACGGTCGCAGGATTCGAAGGCGTAGATCAGGTCGTCGCGCAGCGTGAGTCCGAAGAACAGGCCATGCACGATCAGCCTGACATGGTCGCGATCGGCAGCGAAGAGGCCCTGACGCGATGCGACGAGAAGCGGCATGTCGCCAAGATCGGGCTGTGCCAGCCGGACATCGCGCCGCGCATAGGCCTGTCGCGCGAGCGCCAGCGAGATCCGTTCCTGATCCGCTTCATCCAGCATGGGGCGGCGTCGATACGCGGATTGGGTCGTGCATCGGTTGCGAATATCAAGATCAGGGGTGAATTCCAGCCCGGCTTGCGCAGAGAATGCGCGCCGCACGGTCGTCGCGCCGGATCCGGAGGTTGCAGTCGATGGCGACGTTATTGGGGAAGGGCTGCGGGCGATGGAATATGGGGAAAGCAATAGCAAATATGGGGTCGATCACCTTATGACATATGCATTTGGCGCATGCCGTTGCATCGTAACCTCTACGACGCTACCTTGAATTAAGTATTGCGTCCCCGGAATTTTGGATCACTCCGAATCAAACCCGCAATAGAGCGCCGTCCACACCATCACCGTAATTCCGTAATTCGAGCGGCTAATCGGCAGAGCCGTATCGGGACCGGCTTCGATGTGTCGATCCGCCCCATATCGTCAGCCCGCGCATTTGCCTTCTCCGCGGCATCCCACTCCTTGGCGTGGTCGCCCGGCAGCCAGAACTCCACCTGCACCCCAGGATAATGATCCTGGATCAACCTCCACGCCGCGATGGTCCTGAGGGATTCCGCATCTCCGCCGCTGCTCGTAACCATCACGGTCGTCGTCTGCCTGTCCTTCTCTAATGCAGCTTCGATGTCGCCTTCTCGCAAGGTGATATAGCGGACATGCTCCTTCGACATCCATGGATCGTTGGTGGCGATCGCCTCGATGGCGCCCCGCCTGACGAGCATGCTGGTTCTGCCGCCGCCATAGGTGCCGCCGAAGAACAGCACCCGTTCGGGATCGAGCGAATGGCGGCATCCGTCCGCGGCGCCCCTCGGGCATTTTGAGCCCCGCCCACCCATCGCATACATATCGAGCGGCGATATTCCGCCATCCCGCGTCACATCGTCGAAGACCACGTTGCTGGTAAGGAAGGGCACATCGTTTGGGTTCATTGGATCGTGCTTCTGCGGCGTCACACTATCAATGCTCCTGCCGAAGATATCGGCATTCGCGAGGCGAAGCAGAGGCTCCTCCACATCCAAGCGTGACCAGCCGCGTTCATCAAGCACCCAGTCTGTGTACTCTGCGCCGACCATCGCGCGATACGCACGCTCCAAGTCGGATCGCTCGACTCGGACTAGGCTCCGCGAGCATTCGGCACCCGGCCACAGCGGAGGGCCTTCATCCGCCGGGGCTTCAGTGATCCCCGACGACGAAGCCGGCGAGCCAAGGACAGCCGCGACCAGCAACATCGACAGCCAGACCTTGCCGGGCCCCCAGCTGAACACCGTCCTCATCTCCTCGCTTTAGCGTTCATTTGCGAACGGATCAGTCCGATCCGCATAGAGTCCCGTGGCTTGTCATAATTGCGGTTGTCCAGGAGAGCTACAATATCTCCCCATCGGCCTCCAGCGGCTTGATTGATCACATTGAGAATTACGGTGGAATTACGGTGGAATTACGGTGGAATTACGGTGACAGTTTACTAAATACACAAAACTTGTGGAATTACAGGGACGCAATACTTAATTTCCCAAGTTCGGCTGGCCGCGGCTTGCGTTCCGCCCGGCGCGGCTGACCGCTCTTCCTGTTCGGCGATCCATTGGGCGGTGGTCAAGGGGGGCGGTGCACGATCGTTTTGGTCGCGACATCGGCGTCCGGCGGCGCTGCACCATGGCGCTAGCAGGTGCGCCAGTTGCGGACCTGTCCTGTCCTGTCCGTCGCGGCGCGCGCGGTGGGCATCGCTATTTCGGCTGGACAATAGCCTTGGCAAGGCAGCCTGGTGACCCCTACGGGAATCGAACCCGTGTTTCAGCCGTGAAAGGGCCGCGTC
>CAYMUJ010000066.1:0-6422 GCA_964393565.1 uncultured Stakelama sp.
GCGAAGGCAGCCGAATCGTCCTTGGTCGACGCGACGTTCATGCCGGTGTTGATGCGGCTCTGGGTGGTGGCCAGGGACTTGTTGGTCTGATTCAGGCTCTGGAGAGCCGCCATCGCGCCATTGTTCGTGTTAACCGAAAAACCCATGATCATATTCCTTCTGGAAGAGGTGGCCGCTTCTGCGGCCAGGGCCAAGACGCAGACCCAACGACAGGTCGCACAACGCTCCCCGCACATCCATTTTGGGAGGCCGGACGCCGATCCGGTCGCGCCGGGGCAAGAATGATGGTTAGCGAAACCTTAAGCGGCGATACGGGTTCGCGGCACAGGCGCTTTCCCATGGGAGGGAGACCGGGCGAAGCGCGACCAGTCTATAGATGGAGCGATATGAGCGCGCGCAGCAGCGTGTTCCCGACGCAAATTGAAAAAGGCTCTAACCTAATGCAGAACTGGCCAATCTGGCGTAAACTTGCCGCCTCATTTCTGGTCCTTGTGCTTACCTTTGCCGGGGTGAGCGCGCTGATCGTCAACGCGATCGGCGGCCTGGAAGCGGCAAAAGTCGAGAAGGACAATGCCCATGCGGGCGCGCGCGAAGCCCAGACGCTGCTGTATCTGACACTGGAACAGATGAACGCCGTTCGCGGCTTCACCATCCTGGGACAGGCCTCATTCTACGAAACCTATGTGGAAAATCGCGACAAGGTCGCGCCTGCGGTAGAGCAGCTGCGTGCCGTGTCACAGGGCCAGAATTTCGGCGGACTGATCGACGAATATGCCGCCGCCACTGCGGAATGGCAGAAAGACAAGATCGCTCCGACAATCGCTCTGGCACAGGATCCTGCTACCCGGCCCCAGGCTCAGGAAATGGCGGGCAAGAAGCAGCTCGGGCGCATCCGTGACGCCATCAAGGCGATCGATGCCGCGCAGGAAAGCCGCGTCAAGGCCGCCGAGGCTGAAGAAAGCCGCCTGAGCTCCGCTGTGCGCTGGTCCCTGGGTCTGGGTGTCGCGATCATGCTGGCGCTGTCCGGCGCGCTGGCGTTCCTGCTCAACCGCTCGATCGCCAAGCCGGTTGCCGACATGGTCGGGAAAATGGGCCAGCTTGCCGCCGGGAACCATGCGGTCGCAGCGGACACCGGGGACCGCCGCGACGAAATCGGTGACATGGGCCGTGCGCTGCACGTCTTCCGCGACGCCGCGATCGCCAAGGAAGCAGCGGACGTTGCCAAGCGCGCCGATGACGCCGCGCAGAAGCGCATCGTCGACCTGCTCAGCGGCGCGCTCAAGCGCCTGTCGGCCGGCGACGTCACGCACAGCATCGATGCCGATGTTGCCCCCGCCTATCAGGCGCTGCGCGACGATTACAACGCGGCGGTCGCTGGACTGCGCAACCTGGTTTCCGCTGTCAGCCAAAGCGTCGACGCAATCCGCACCGGCACCAACGAAATTGCCAGCGCAACCAATGATCTGGCCCGCCGCACCGAAAGCAATGCCGCATCGATCGAGGAAACCGCAGCCGCGGTCACCCAGATCGACGGCAGCGTCCGGGCAAGTTCGATTGCCGCAACCGATACGGTAACACGTGCCGACCGCGCCCATGGTGCTGTCGTGTCCGGCCGCTCGGTCGCGGAAGAGGCGATGCAGGCGATGACCCGCGTATCGGACAGCGCCAAGGGCATCGACGACGTGATCGAAGGCCTCGACAAGATCGCGTTCCAGACCCGCGTGCTTGCCATGAACGCCGCCGTCGAAGCCGGTCGTGCGGGTGAAGCGGGCCGCGGCTTTGCGGTCGTCGCGGACCTCGTCTCGGCGCTTGCCATGCGCGCCGAGGAAGAATCGAAGCAGGCGCGCGAACAGCTGACCGCAACCCAGGTCGATATCGAGGGTGCAGTTCAGGCCGTGCGCCGCGTCGACGCCGCGCTGGTCGGCATCGCCACCGATGTCGATGAAGTGAACGGCCTGCTGGCGACCGTCGCCGAAGGCAGCCGGTCGCAGGCAACCGCGATCAGCGAAGTATCCGGAGCGATCCAGTCGCTCGACACATCGACCCAGCAGAACGCGGCAATGGTCGAGCAGACGTCTGCGGCAGCGCAGGCGCTCAGCACCGAGGCGGACCGTCTGGCACAGCATGCCAGCGCGTTCCAGCCCGTGGCAGGCGCGCACGCCCGGTTCGACATGGCGGCCTGACATGCACCGCTTCGTGCGGCCTTACCGTTGCACGAACGGCCCGCCCCCGGCCCATCACCCACTCCCTCGTGGTGACGGCCGGATGGGCGGGCCGAATTGTGTTGGGTCAGTGATTCAGCACAGCTGAAACAGACGCGGCGCCGGACCGGCCGGTGCCGGAATCAGCAAGACCGAAGCCGCTTCATTCTCCGCCCGAGGCACCGCTGCCAGCTCGGCGATAGACCTGCTCGCCCCCGACCCAGGTTTCGATGACGACCGTCGCGCGCAGATCGCCTGACGATGCACGCAGCGGATCGCGGTCGACGACGATGAAATCTGCGCGCATCCCCGGCGCAAGATGGCCGAATTTGGTTTCGGCAAAGCCGGCATAGGCAGCGTCAGTCGTGAAGGCACGCCAGCTTCGCTCCCGCGTCAACGCCTCTTCCGGACGCCAGCCGCCAATCGGCTGACCCTGCGCATCCTGCCGCGTGAAGCCGGTCGCCCAGCCCTCGAACGGATTGGGGCTTTCCACCGGATAGTCCGAACCAAAGGCAATCCGCGCACCATTGGCCAGCATCGATTTCCACGCATAGGCGCCGGTCAGACGATCCGGGCCGATCCGCGCCTCGGCCATGACCCGGTCGCTGCTCTGATGCACCGGCTGCATCGATGCGATCACGCCAAGCGCGCCGAACCGGGCGATATCGACCGGATCGACAACCTGTGCATGCTCGATCCGCCACCGGCGATCACCACCAAATGTCCCGCTGACTTCCTGGATGGCGTCCAGAGCCTGCTGATTGGCACGGTCGCCGATCGCGTGAATTGCATATTGGAACCCGTCCATCGTGCCCCGTACGATCAGGTTCGACAACCGGGCATCGGTCAGAAATGGCAAGCCACGCTGGCCCGGCGCATCGCTATAAGGTGCCTTGAGCCATGCCCCGCGGGAACCAAGCGCTCCATCCGTGTAGAGTTTGATCCCGCCCATCCGCAGCTTGTCGGCATACAGCCAGGGGGTAGGCCCGCTACCGCCGACGCGCAGCGCGGTGTCGACGCCGTCCGCATAGCTCATGATCCGCATGCGGAGCAGCCCCGTGTCACCCATGCGGCGATAGGTCAGCCAGTCTTCGACGCTGGTCCCCATATCGGCGGTGGCGGTAACCCCCATCGACAGCAACAGCTCCTGCGCCTTCAGAAAAGCCGCGTTGCGGTCGCGCGGGGTGGGCTGGGGCAGTGCCTTTTCGATCAGCTTCATCGCCGCATCGACGAACACGCCGCCGGGCTTGCCAGCAACCAGCTCGATCCGGCCACCCGCCGGCGATCTGGTCGCGGGCGTGATGCCCGCAGCCTTCAGTGCCGCGCTGTTCGCCCAGCCGGCATGACCATCGGCCCGCACCAGCCAGGTCGGGACGTCACCGGTCGCGACATCCAGTTCTGCTGCGGTAGGAAAGCGGCCAAGTCCCCATAGTTCCTGGTTCCAGCCGCCGCCGATGATCCAGCGGCGTGCCGGATTGTCGGCTGCGTAGCGGCGGATCATCGCCTGAGCGTCCGCCAGCGAACGGGTTGACGACAGATCGAGCGCGAGGGCTCGGAAGCCAAGATTCATGACATGGCCATGGGCATCAACCATGCCGGGAATGACCACGCGGCCCTTCATGTCGGCACGCCAGTCGGGGCGTTCGGGCCGTTTGTCTCCGCCCTTGAGCAGCTTGACCACCTTGCCGTCGGGCGACATCACGATGCCGGTGAACCGCACAATTTCACCCGCCTCATCCAGCGTGATGCCATCGACATTATCGACCAGCGCATCGGCCAGGGCCGGAATGGGCAGCAGCACCGCGACAATCAGGGCCAGCGAAACGGGAAGGCGCACGCACATCTCCAAACCAGATGACCGGGCGCGAAGCTGCCCTATGGACGACTTTCGAATAGGCGGTGTTCCCCCGTCGCGCCAGATGGTCTAGGGCCGCGCCACCGGCCCGGCGGCGTTTCCGGGATTGCGAAAGATTCACGATGGCAACTCAGGCTGCGTCCGCCCCGACTTCCCTCCCCCTCGCCCTGTCCGATGTGCAGATGGCGGCGGAGCGGATTGGCGGGTCGATCGTGCGCACGCCGACGCTGCACAGCAAGACGCTGTCCGACCTGACCGGCGCGACCGTGTATCTGAAGTTCGAGAATCTGCAGTTCACCGCTGCCTATAAGGAACGCGGCGCGCTCAACACGCTGCTACAGCTCGACGATGCCGCGCGGGCGAAGGGCGTGATTGCGGCGTCGGCCGGCAACCATGCGCAGGGCCTGGCCTATCACGGCAATCGCCTTGGCATCCCGGTCACGATCGTGATGCCCAAACCGACCCCGACGGTGAAAGTGACGCAGACCGAGGGCCATGGCGCGAGCGTGATCCTGGAAGGCGAGACGTTCGACGAGGCCTATGCCCATGCGCGGCAATTGGAAGCATCCAACGGCTATAGCTTCGTCCATCCGTTCGACGATCCGCGGATCATGGCGGGTCAGGGCACCGTTGCGCTCGAAATGCTGGCCGATGTGCCGGACATCGACACGCTGATCGTGCCGATCGGCGGCGGCGGGCTGGTATCCGGCATGGCGACCGTCGCCAAGGCCGCCGACCGCGCGATCGAAGTTGTCGGGGTCGAGGCCGAGCTGTTTCCGTCAATGTACAATCGCCTGAAAGGCACAGACCTTCCCATCGGCGGCGACACGCTGGCCGAAGGTATCGCCGTCCGCGAGCCCGGCACGATCACCACACAGGTGATCGAAGCACTGGTCGATGACATCGTGCTGGTCAGCGAGCGCAAGCTGGAGGAGGCGCTCAGCCTGTTGCTGCAGATCGAAAAGACGGTGGTCGAGGGTGCGGGCGCCGCCGGCCTCGCGGCGTTGCTGTCCAATCAGGCGCGGTTTGCGGGCCGGACGATCGGCATCGTCTTGTGCGGCGGCAATATCGACACGCGGCTGCTCGCCAATGTGCTGTTGCGTGACCTTGCCCGATCGGGCCGGCTCGCGCGGCTGCGCGTTCGATTGCAGGATCGCCCCGGCGCGCTGTTCCATGTCAGCCGCATCTTCCACGAACAGGGCGTCAACATCATCGAGGTGTATCACCAGCGCGTGTTCACTTCGCTCCCTGCCAAGGGGCTGGTCACCGATATCGAGTGCGAAACCCGCGACGGCGCGCATCTTGACCGGCTGATGGAAGCGCTGCGTATGGCGGGCTATTCGGTCAGCATGGTCGAACTCGACTGACCGGTTTCAGCAGCCCGGCGACGAAGTGAATCAGGCGTGCGGCGAACCGAGTCACACGCCCCTCCTCAGCGAATCACCCCTGCAGTATAGCTGCATGATTATTGCGGCGGCGGTTGTGCAATCCCGAATTTTCACTGCACCGACGTTAACCCTTTTTCATGGTAAATCGCCTTTTCATCGTGATTCCACCGCTTCATAAGGGTCACGTCCGGCGCAGTTTGCGTGGTTTGAAGGGGGCGAACGGGTGACGGCACTGACGCGCTTTCCACGGTTTTTCGTGACCAGCCCCTCGGCCTGCCCCTATCTGCCCGGGCGGCAGGAGCGTAAGATCTTCACTGAACTGAACGGCCCGCATGCTGGCGAGTTGAACGACGCGCTGGGCCGGATCGGATTTCGCCGCAGCCAGTCAGTCGCCTATCGGCCGAGCTGCGTCGGCTGCAACGCCTGCCTCTCGGTCCGCGTGGTTACCGACGAATTCCGGCCCAACGCGACGCAGCGCAAGCTGATCCGCCGCCATTCCGACCTGGCGGTCACCGCGTGCCGCCCCTGGGCGACGCAGGAACAATATGCGTTGCTGCGCCGCTACCTCTCCGCGCGTCATCCCACCGGCGGGATGACGATGATGGACGAAACCGATTATGCCGACATGGTCGAACAGTCGCCGGTCAGCACCTATGTCATCGAATATCGCGAGCCGGAGGAAATGGGTGGCGCACTGGTCGGGGCGTGCATCACCGATCAGCAGGCAGACGGCCTGTCGATGATCTACAGCTTCTTTGCCGCCGATCTTCCCGAGCGGCAGGGCCTGGGCAATTTGATCATCATGGACCATATCGTCCGCGCCCGCAGCGCCGGCCTGCCCTATGTCTATCTTGGCTATTGGGTGAAGGGCAGCGAGCGGATGGCGTACAAGACGCGGTACCGCCCGATGGAAGTGCTTGGCCCCAATGGCTGGTCGCGGATGCCGGACGATGCCGATGCGACCGTTGCCGAAGCCGC
>CAYMUJ010000066.1:6522-13517 GCA_964393565.1 uncultured Stakelama sp.
TCGAGCGCGGTGGCGACACGGACATAGTTGGCGTCGGGACAGATACCGGCAGAGGGATCGAAGCCGACCCAGCCCAGACCTGCAACCCAGGCCTCGGCCCAGCCATGCGGCAGACAGTTGCCCTCCCCGCCATTACGATAGCCCGTAACATAACGCGCCGGGACACCCAGCGCTGAGGCTCCCGCGATGAAGATATGGGTGAGGTCGCGGGCGTTGGGCTCGCTTGAGAATGCCTCCGCCGCCGTCGCGCCGCTGTCGGGCAAGTCGGTCGCATCGGGGAAGCGATCCGCCAGCGCGAGGTTCCAGCGGTGCAGCCGGTTCAGGGCATCCGCCGTCCCTGCCGCCGCGCGGGCCAGTTCGGCCAGCTCGGCGCTGGGCGTGGTGCGCGGCGTGGTGCGGCTGAACAATGCGGCCGGCAGCGGTTCGGCACTACCGCGGATCAGCCCGTCCGCCTCCGTCGTGAGCACCTGTCCGGCGACGTTAATCTCGATCCGGTCGATCGGTCCTTCGGCATAGAGCATCGTGACGCGATTGCCGAAGCCGTCGATCGTGTCGCGCAGCCGAACATCGCAATCGACGTCGATGCGCCAGTCAACCACGGTCTGGTCATGCGTGTCGCCCGGCGTCAGACGCAGCGTCTGGACCAGCCGCTGTTGCGGTGCGCTGAAGCGGTAGCGGGTCTGATGGTCGATCGCGAGGCGCATCAAATAAACCTGAATTGGCGCGCGATCGCCGCGTCGAGTTGCGCGTTTTCGCGGATGAAGGCCTGAAGATATTCGTGCAGGCCGGCGACAATCACTTCATGCGCGCGGGTCTTCTGCATCCGGGCGATGCGCGCGCGGGCCATGCGGTCTGCCTCACCCTGCAATCCGGTCCGCTTGGCGAGCGCGTTGAGCTGCTCGACCACCTCCTCGACGCATCCGGCGAGGCTGCGGGGAAGTTCGGATCGGGTGATCAGCAGATCGATGACATTGGCCGGGCGCAAGCCGTCGCTGTACAGCCAGCGATAGGCGGTCACCGCCGAAACGGTCTGGAGGATCGTGGTCCACTGGTCGCGATCGACCAACCCGCCAACCTTCTCCCCCTCGGGCAGGAGCAGATGGTACTTCACGTCGAGCAGCCGCGCGGTGTTGTCGGCACGCTCGATCGCGGCGCCGAGCTGGATCAGCATCGTCGCTTCATTGTCCATCATGCGGTGGATCGCGCCTTCGAACCCGCGCGCTTCGGCCATCACGCCTTCGATCAGAGATAAAGTCGTGGTGGTGCCTCCCGGGCTGACGCGCTTCGCGAACAGCAGCCAGAGGCGGTTGATCGCGGTCCAGGCTTCGCGGGTGAGCGAGGTGCGCACCGCGCGGGCATTGTTGCGCGCCTGTTCGAGGCAGCGGATGATCGAGCCGGGGTGGCTCATGTCGAGCGTCAGGAAATGCGCCACCGGCTGCTGGCTGATCGACTGGTGCGCGGCGGCATAGGCCTCTTCGGTATAGGTGACGCTGAGCGCGCTGGCCCAGGCCGCCTCTCCCGCCGGGCGGGCGGACAGGGCGTCGAGGCGGACGGTCGCTTCGACCAGCCGGGCGATGAAATCGGCGCGCTCGACATAGCGGCCGAGCCAGTAGAGCGACGCCGCGGTGCGGGAAAGCATGCGCATCAGCCGACCACCTGCGTCTGTTCCTGCCCCTGTACCGGCCCGTCGGGCAGCAGCACGAAACTGTCCTTGGTTCCGCCACCCTGGCTGGAATTGACGACCAGCGACCCTTCCTTGAGCGCGACGCGGGTCAGGCCGCCGGGGACGACGCGGACTCCGTCGGATCCGGTGAGGACGAAGGGCCGGAAATCGACATGGCGCGGGGCAAGGCCGGTTTCGGTCACGGTCGGCACGGTCGACAGCGCCAGGGTGGGTTGCGCGATGTAGCGATGCGGTTCGGCGATCAGCGCGGCGCGGAATGCCTCGATCTCCGCCTTGGTCGCGGTCGGTCCGACCAGCATGCCATAGCCTCCGGAGCCATCGACCAGCTTGACCACCAGGTCCTTGAGATTGTCGAGCGTGTATTTCAGCGCGTCAGGCTCGCGGCAGCGCCAGGTTTCGACATTGGGCAGTTTGGCCTCGCCGCCCGAATAGAATTTCACGATCTCCGGCATATAGCTGTAAATCGCCTTGTCGTCGGCGATGCCGTTGCCCGGCGCATTGACCAGCGCGACATTGCCGGCGCGATAGGCCGCCATGATGCCGGGGACGCCCAGCAGCGAGTCCGGGCGGAACACCAAAGGATCGAGGAAATCGTCGTCGATGCGGCGATAGATCACGTCGACGCGGACCCGCCCGGCGATGGTCTGCATATAGACGATATCGTCATCGACCAGCAGGTCGGCCGGTTCGACCAGTTCCACGCCCATCGTGTCGGCGAGGAAACTGTGTTCGTAATAGGCTGAGTTGAAATGGCCCGGGGTCAGCACGACCGCAACCGGGCTGGCGCTGCGCCGCTCCGGCGCGACGGAGTAGAGCGTTTCGCGCAGCATGTCGCTGTAGCTGTCGACGGCGGCGACGCGGAAGCTGCGGAACAATTCGGGGCAGAGGCGGATCATCGCCTCCCGGTTTTCGAGCATGTAGGACACACCCGACGGGGTGCGGGCATTATCCTCAAGCACATAGAATGCGTCCGGCCCGGTGCGGACCAGATCGATGCCACAGATATGCGCCCAAATGTCGTGCGGCGGACGGACGCCGGCGACTTCGGGACGGAATTGCGGATTGGACAGGACCAGTTCGGGGGGCAGCACACCCTCGCTCAGGATGCGGCGTTCGCCGTAAATGTCCTGGAGGAAGGCGTTGATCGCCTCAACCCGCTGCACCAGTCCTTCGGACAATCGCGCCCATTCGTCATGCATGAAGATGCGTGGAACGATGTCGAAGGGAATGATGCGTTCGCTGGCGTCGGTGTCGCCATAGACGGCGAAGGTGATGCCGAGCTGGCGAAAGGTCGCTTCAGCCGATTGCTGACGGCGATGCAGTTCGGCGTGGGGCGTATCGGCCATCCAGCGCGCGAGGTCATTGAATTGCGGTCGCGGCTTTGCCGGCCCGCCATGACCCCAGATCTCGTCGAACGCGCGGCTTACCCCCATCAGACCTCCAAAGTCCCGAACATCGTGACGGGGCCATGCTGCAACGCTTTGCTGCGTTGCACAAGGGGGTGTGAAACGGGCCGACAAAGCTGACGAAAATGGGGATGGTGCGCTTCACATCTACAACGGCGGCTGCATACCAAACCGACGCGGCGCTACCGCAAGCTAGGACTACAGACTTGGACACGCCGGAGGTTGGGCCACAAGATGACAATTGATGAGTTGATAGCTGCGGGCGAAACACTGTCTCGGCAGTGTTTTGCGCTCGGTGCGGAGAAGGCTGGCAATATCGTCGGATATTGGCGCGGTGAACGAGCGGACTATCCCAATTCCGTCCCGCCCGAGGCGACAGCAATTCGGTCGTGGCAGCATGTTCTAACAATCGACACAGAATTGCTCGCTGCAGTCGGGATCGTCGAACACCTTCCTGCCATAGGTTTTGCAATGGTTGAGAGTATACGCGGCGACAGCGCCGGACGTATCCTTCCTTCGACGGTGGGTATCTCTGAGTTACAATGCGAAGGCGATCCTCTCTATGCCCACCCGTACAGATCGCTCCCTCCATTTGAAGCCTTATGTCTGTACGGAGGAGACGCAATTTCGGCGTGGCTGAAAAAGCTGGGCCTGGCGCGTCATGATTATTTTCAGGCTGCGAGTGAACCGGTGGCCATGGCATATCAAGACTATCACGCTGCTCACTCGCCCCTCACACTCGACGGCGCCTACGCCGTCGTGGGGGGATGGCATCAGATGTGGCCGGACGACGACTTCTATTTGCCGTTGGAAATGCGGTTAGCTGTGCTCACGCTCAAAGACGCAGAGCCATGGTATGAGCTTTGGCAGTCTCGTGGGCAGCGAAACTGGAGTGTGCGGGAACGGATTACCTGAGGTCTCCGTAATCCAGTTGGAGCTGAACTTGCCATCTTGCCCTTTCCCGCTTGCGGGAGGGGCTAAAAAGTGCGGGTGGGGCCGTATCTCAAACCCTCCCGGCACTGGGAGGAGTTAAAAAGGCCGGAGTTTCCCCCGGCCTTCTCTCCTTCCCTGCCCCCTATAACAGGGAAGGAAAGCCCGTTTACTCGGCGTATTTGCCCCCGGTCAGCTCGGTCAACATGCCTTGGGTGAGGAGTTGCGGCAAGACCTGAGGCTCGGTCGCACCCGCCGGATACCAGAGGTAGAGCGGCACGCCGGCGCGGTTGTGGCGTTCGATGAAGCGGCCGAGCGCGGGGTCGCCATCGGTCCAGTCGCCGACGAGCACGGTGACGCCGCCTTTGGCGAAGGCGTCGCGGACCGCGTCAGTCTCGATCGCGGCCTTTTCATTGACCTTGCACGTCACGCACCAGTCGGCGGTGAAATAGGCGAAGACGGGTTTGTTCTGGGCGCGCAGCTCGGCGAGCTTGGCTTCGCTGAACGGCTGCGCGCCGGACGCGGTGGCTGCGGCAGCGGCGGGTTTTTCGATGGTGCCGACCAGCGCTATACCGCCGACTACAATGGCGAGGCTGAGCGCCCAGGCGAAGTTATTGCCGGCTCCGCGCAGCTGTCGCCGCCCGAGCACCCACAGCACGACGCCGAGCGCGAGCGCGACGATCAGGCCGGTGGCCATGCCGTTGACCCCGGTGAGGCCGCCGAGCACCCAGGCGAGCGCGATCGCGGTGAGGAACATCGGGACCGACAGGATCTTGCGGAAGCTGTCCATCCACGCGCCGGGCCTGGGCAGCATCCGGCGCAGCGCAGGGACGAAGCCGAGCAGCAGGAACGGCAGCGCGAGGCCGATGCCGAGGCCGAGGAAGATCAGCAGCGCGACATACCAGGGCAGGACGAGCGCGGCGCCGAGGGCTGCACCCATGAACGGGCCGGTGCACGGGGTGGCGATGAAGGCCGCGAGGGCGCCGGTCATGAACGCGCCGCCACTACCCCCACTGGCGAGGCGACCGGCGAATTTGGGGGGCATCAGCTCGAACAGCCCGGCGAGGTTGAGCGCGATGCCGAGTACGAGGAGCAGGAGGAACAGGATGACGCGCGGGTCGGTGAGCTGAAACGCCCAACCGACGCTGGCCCCCGCCGCACGCAGGCCGAGCATGAGGCCGCCGAGCGCGAGGACGACGAGGACGACGCCGGCGGTGTAGGCGAGGCCCTCGGCGCGGGCGGCGCTTTCGCTGGTGCCGCTCTTGGCGAGGCTCAGCGCCTTGAGGCTGAGGATCGGGAAAACGCACGGCATGATGTTGAGGATCAGCCCGCCGAGCAGCGCGCCGCCAAGCGCAAGCAGGGCCGCGCTCCAGTCGATGCCGATTGGCGCTGCGGATGCGGCAGCGACGGTGCCGGGGACGGCGGTCAACGCAAATCCGTCGCGCTCGCCGGTGGCGAGGATGCCATCGAGACGTTCGGGGACTTTCGACCCGGCCTTGACCGTGACGATGACGGTGTCGCCGTCGCGCGTCACGCTCTGCGGCGCGGAATAGGTGACGGCGTCGGGGGTCTGGGCAAAGAAATAGGCGTCCTTCCACAGATCGACCGAGGCCGGGAACGGGATCGCGATGCTGAGCGTGCCGTCCGTCACCTGAAACCTCGCCTGGCTGCCGAGCGGCTTGGGCAGCAGGCGGCGCCACTGGTCAAACTGCGCGCGGCGTTCGGGGGTGATGCTGCCGTCACCGACGGTGAGGTTGAGCGTCAGATTTTCGGTTTCGGGGACGCAGATTTCATCGGTGCAGACGAGATAATTGGCACGCACCGCGATCGGCAATCTGGTCCCCTGCGAAAGGCCGACGGGGATCCTGAGCGTAGCAAACTGCGTGTAATTGCCCTTGTAGACATAGTTCATGATGCCGGCGGTCATCAGACGCATTGGCACCGGATAGCGCAATTCGCTGGCAGCCGCGCCCTTTGGCAGCGTCCAGTCGACCCTGGTGTTGAGGCCAGCGTCGCCGGGGTTTTTCCAGTATCCATGCCAGCCGGGATTGGGTCTTGCGACGAACGCGATCGTGACCTCGCTCCCGGCCGCAGGGATATCGCTTTCAGCGACCAGATCGACCGTCAGATTATTCTGCCCGGCCGGCTGGGCAATGGCGGGCAGCGCAACCAGTGCCATCAGCAATGTCACCAAAGCGAAACCGAATCTGCGCATTGCCCGCCCTTGCCGTGCCAATGACTTGGGAACATAGCGGGCGCGGCCATTTTTGCCATGCCGGAGGGACTATGCTCGCTCGATTGCTCGCCACTGCCATGCTCGTTGCCGTTCCGGCATTGGCGCAGGACACCGCCCCGGCCTCGGCTCCCGCGCCTGTCCCGGCGGCTCCGCCCAAGCTGATCGTCACGATTTCGGTGGACCAGTTTTCGGCGGATCTGTTCGCGGCCTACCGCCCCAATTTCACCGGCGGGCTGGCGCGGCTGGCGCGGGGCGTGGTGTTTTCGGGCTATCAGAGCCACGCGGCGACCGAAACCTGCCCCGGCCATTCGACAATTTTGACCGGCAGTCGGCCATCGCGCACCGGCATCGTCGCCAATGACTGGGTCGATCTGAACACCGCGCGCGACGACACGACCATCTATTGCGCCGAGGATGAGCGCGTGCCGGGCAGCACGTCGGAGAAATATACCGTGTCGCCAGTCCATCTGCTGGTGCCCACGCTGGGCGACCGGATGAAGGCCGCGACCCCCGCGACCCGCGTCGTGTCGGTATCGGCCAAGGATCGCGCGGCGGTGATGATGGGCGGCAAGACCGCCGATCAGATCTGGTGGTGGGGCGGCAAGGGCTTTGTCAGCTACACCGGCACCGCCGAAGTGCCGGTCGTGACCCGCGCCAACGCAGCAATCGCCGCTCAACTCGCCAAGGCGCAGCCCGCGCTGGAGCTGCCCGACTATTGCAAGCCGCGCGATGTTGCGGT
>CAYMUJ010000067.1:0-13322 GCA_964393565.1 uncultured Stakelama sp.
TCCGGTTGACGGGGCGTTAAGTGATCGCATGGCAATGGGGCGGGCATGCGGATTCTGCACGTCCTTGATCACTCGCTGCCGTTGCACAGCGGCTACACCTTTCGCACGCGCGCGATTTTGAAGGCGCAGATGGAGCGCGGCTGGACCGTCGCGGGGGTGACCGGGCCGCGTTACCATACCGGCGATTCGCCGTTCGAGACGATCGACGGGATCGACTTTCACCGCACGAAACAGATGCGGCGCCTGCCGCCGGTCGTCGGCGAGCTGGCGGAGATCGCGGCGTTCGCGCGGCGGATCGGGGAAGTGGTGGAGCGGTTCCGGCCTGATATCCTGCACGCGCATTCGCCCGTGATCGACCCGCTGGCGGCGATGCGCGCGGCGAAACTTTATGGCCTGCCGTTGCTTTATGAAATCCGCGCCTTTTGGGAGGATGCGGCGGTTGGCAACGGGACCGGGACCGAGGGGTCGGCGAAATATCGCGCGATCCGGGGGCTGGAGAGCTGGGCGGCGCGGCGCGTCGATGCGGTGGCGGTGATCTGCGAAGGGCTGAAGCGCGACCTGATCGCGCGCGGGATCGATGCGGGGAAGATCATGGTGTCGCCCAATGGCGTCGACCTGCACCTGTTCGGCGATCCAGTGCCGCGCGATGCGGCGCTGGCGGCGCAGCTGGGGCTGGAGGACGCCGATACGATCGGGTTCATCGGCAGCTTCTATGACTATGAGGGGCTGGACGATCTGATCGCGGCGATGCCGGCATTGCTGGCGCAGCGGCCCAGGGCGCGGCTGGTGATGGTTGGCGGCGGGCCGATGGAGCAGGCGTTGCGCGCGCAGGCGGCGGGGTCGAGCGCGAGCCATGCGATCCATTTCGTCGGCCGCGTGCCGCATGAGCAGGTCGAGCGTTATTATTCGCTGATCGACCTGCTGGTGTACCCCCGTAAGCATATGCGGCTGACCGATCTGGTGACGCCGCTCAAGCCGATCGAGGCGATGGCGCAGCACCGGCTGGTCGCGGCATCCGATGTCGGCGGGCATCGCGAGCTGATCCGGGATGGCGATACGGGGACATTGTTCCCGCCCGACGATCCTGCCGCGCTGGCCAATGCGGTGGCAGGGGTGTTCGCCGATCGCTCCGGCTGGGACGCGCAGCGCGAACGGGCGCGGCGCTGGGTCGAGGCGGAGCGTAACTGGTCGTCAAACATTTCACGCTATGAACCCGTTTACCAAAGACTGATCGACGCACGATCACGGGAATCCAAATGGTTGCGCACGCCTTCGTTCAACGTCTGACCCCCAATGCGGCGCTGGCGCTGGCCGGCGTGGCGGGTATATGCGCGGCGCTGGCGAGCGTCGTGCTGCCGGGGGGGCTGCTGGAGGAGCTGGTTGTGACCAGCGGGGTCGCGGCGTTCGTTCCCGCCGCTGAGCCGCCGCTGGGCATGACGGCGCGGCTGTGCATCGGGTTGTTCAGCGGCGGGCTGACCGCGCTGGTCACATGGATGGGGCTTTCGGTGCTGCTGGCATGGCTCGATTCGCGCCGGACGGAGGCAGATGAAGCGGGCGAGCGCCGCCCGACCGTGCGCCGCGCCGACGCGCATCCTGACGCCCGGCCGCGGGTGCCGCTGCGGGCCAGCGACCTGGACATTTCGCTTCACGACCCCGCGTTCGCCAGCGCGCCGGAGCCGGAAGCGAGCGCGGACACGATTCTGGATCTGACGGACATTGCGTTGCCGGCCGAGCCGGTGATCGCGATGGGGCCGCCGCCAGAGGGACGACCGTCCCATGCGCCGTTGCCCGAGGTGCAGGAGCTGCCGGCTGACCTTGACCAGCCACTTGCGGCGTTCGATCCGCATGCCATTCCCGCAGTGCCGATGGCGCCGCCGCCAACGGTGCGTCCGCTACGCCATCATGCGGTGCGTGCGCCGATCTATGATGCCGGTGAGCGGTTCGAGACCTTTGAGCTGACCCCGCCGGTGCGCCCTGTGCCGGAGACTGTTGCTGCGCCTGTCCCAGCGCCGGAGGCGGTGACACCGATCACCGCGCCACAGACCGAGGCGAGCGTGCAGGCATTGCTCGACCGGCTGGAAAAGGGGCTGAGCAGGTTCGCCCCTGAGCCTGCACCCGCGCCTGCACCCGCGCCCGCACCGAAGCGCAAGCTGGAGGACACGCTGTCCGAGCTGCGCCGGATGGCGATGCGGGCCTGAGGTCAGACTTACTCCTCCCCCGCCAGGGGAAGGAGTATCGATCACCGCTCTTCTACCGTCAGCACGCCGACCCTGAATTCGACGCGGTCGTCGGTGCGGGTGCGCGATTCGACCGACAGGTCCGCGACCAGATGTCCGCGCAGTGTGAACTCGGCATCGGGCAACTCGGCGATCCACGCATCCAGTGCAGGGCAAGGCGTGGCGGCGAGGAGCAGCTCGTGGCGCGCGCCGGCAAAGGTGGCGCTGGCCCAGCGGGTCCAGCCGGCCGAGACGATCGACAGGTCGATCCCGCACTGGGCGGCGTGCCGGGGCAAAGCGCGTTCGAGCAGCACGCCGGCATCGGGACCGACGCTCATCGTCCTGCCTCCCGCGTCGGCGTGGCGGGTGCGCGGGCCAGCTGCGCTTCGATCCGGGCGCGCAATTCCGGGCCTGGATCGCGGCCATTGCGCAGATCGTCGACCAGGCGCGGATCATTGACCGCGAGCCGCCCGAATTTGGTGCGCGGCATGCCGGTTTGCCGCAGATATCGTTCGATTTTTCCCAGAATCGCCATTGCCCTTCCTCACGCTGCGGGGCCACCCCCGACTCAGATGTTCATTACATGTTCTCATTTCCAACTTGTCTAGGAAAAATCCTGCGACTATGGATGGGCCATGGAATCGGACGAGCAGCGGCGCGCATTGGCGCAGGCGGCGGCGGCGCGGGGGGCGTCGCTGGCGGAGCTGTCACGGCTGATCGGGCGCAATGCGGCCTATCTGCAGCAATTCGTGACGCGGGGCAGTCCGCGCCTGCTGGCGGAGGGGGACCGGCGGCGGCTGGCGCGTTATCTGGGGGTCAGCGATGCGACGCTGGGCGGGCCGCTGGTCGAGGGGCTGGTGGCGGTGGCGCGGATCGATGCAGGGGCGGCGGCGGGGCGCGGCCGGGTGGTGGAGAGCGAGCGGGCGAGCCCGTTGCTGCTCGACCCGGCGTTGCTGCGGCGGCTGGGCGTGCGCGCCGACATGGCGTCGACGATCCGCGTCGAGGGCGCGTCGATGGAGCCGACTTTATGCGATGGCGACGAGATCCTGGTTGATGGCGCGCGGCGGGTGCCGGGGCCGCGACCGGCGATCCATGTGTTCCGCCGCGACGGATTGCTGGCGGTCAAGCGGCTGCGGCTGATGGGCAGCGAGGTCGAACTGGCCAGCGATAATCCCGATTACGGGCGCGAAATCGTGCCAGTGCGCGCGATTGAGGTCGTCGGCCGCGTGGTGTGGATGCACCGCGCGCTGGTGTGACGCCTCAGCGTTTATTGTATACCCAGGTTATGCTCCGTGTGAGGTTGCTTTTGACGGGTTTGCCATCCTTGTCCTTTGCTGCGGCGAATTTGGCGCGCTTCTGAAACAGGATGCAGGTTTGCGCATCCAGCGTCGCGACGCCGCTCGCCTGTTCGACGACACAGTCCTTGAGCGCGCCCTGTTCATCGATCAGCAGAGAGACGACGGTCTTTCCTCCGCGGCCCTCATCGAGTGCCTGGCTGGGATAGTCATATGACGAGAGGAGCGCCGTCCAATCACTCAGCAGTACCGACATGGTGCCGATGCGCGCAGCACCCGCCTCATCGGCGTTCCAGGCCGCGCGCAGGTTCGTGTTGCACCTGTCGAGTGCCCGACCCATTGAGGCGAACCCTGATGTCGACAGCGTGAAATCGAGTCGACGTCCCTTGATCGCGACTGATGGCTGAGCCGCCAGCCGATCGAAATCGGCCCGGGGGATGTTGATCCAGAACATCTCGCGGCTCGTCTTGGGGAGGCGGAACACGAGTGCGGTAGTTTTCATGTCGCCCAGCGTGACCGGAAGATGGGCGGGGAGCTGATATGGTCCCTTGCGCATGATCATCACGCGGATGACGTCACCGTTCAGTGAAGGCTTGAACAAGAAGGTGGCCGGCGCTTGCGCATCGCCATAGGTCTGAATCGCAACGCACGTCGTTTCGCCCCAATCGACCTGCCACTTTCCGAGCGGCTTGAGCGGCGCACCGGCCTGTACCGGGGCCGCTGCGGTTGCCGCTAACATCGTTAAGGCACTCAGCATTGTGCCAGCGTCGCATAGCACCGCCGCGCAGGCAAGACTCAGCGGCTGCCGCGCAGCCGGTCGATCAGCGCGACGATGATGAGCAGCGCGATGCCGATGCCGAGGCCGGCGAGGAAACCGATCGAGGGCTGGCCCTGACGCACGCCGACGATGGTGCCTGCCACCAGCGAAAGGGCGAGGAGCGCGCCGCCGGCGATCGGGGCGGGTTTGGATGAGCGGTTCATGGGGTCCGCCATGCCACGTCCCGTGCCGGGACGCCACTGTCCCGTCACGGAACGCATGAAACGCGAAAATCCTCTATGGTTTCCATGGATTTACCGTCGTGGGTCGCAGTCTGACGATGGTTTCGCGAAGCTGGCACAGGCGATGCTTGCACAAGCGTGAGACTGTCCAAGGAGTTCCGATGTCGCCTATCCCCTATCTCGCCGATCGTGCTCATGTGATCGACGCTGCGGATCTGATCCGGGTGTTCGGCCCGGATGCCGGTCTGGAGGCAGCGGCGCGGGCGGACCGGTACCGGGATTTGGGCAATCACATCAATTTCTGTCGCTGGCGACAGATTGAGCGGCTGATCGTGCTGATGAGCATCAACCGCGCGGTCGGCACTGTCCACTGACCACGTCTTGTCCGTGTGACTGCGGCTTCTTAGGTTCATGTTGGACCAGATCAGTCAGGAGCAGGACATGCGTACCCCCGAAGCCGTTGCCGGAATGCTGTGCCCCGTGTGCAAGGTGGGCCTCCATATGAGCGACCGGCAGGGGATCGAGATCGATTACTGCCCGCAATGCCGGGGCATCTGGCTGGACCGCGGCGAGTTGGACAAGATCATCGAACGGAGCGGTGTCGCCGAAGCCCCCGCTGCTCCGCAGGCGCCGCAACCCCCGATGCCGCCCCAGCCGCCGATGCCACCGCAGGGCAGCCCGTGGCAGCAGCCGGGCGGCGGCTATGCCCAGCCGGGCTATGGCGCGGGATATGGCGGCGGATATGGCCATCAGGGCCACGACCCGCGCTATTACAAGCACAAGCGCAAGAAGAGCTTTCTGGAAGAGCTGTTCGACTGACGAATTCCTCCCCTGAGCAAACTCAGGGGAGGAATGTTAATTCATGCCAGCGCGCCGACCAGCGCCTTCACTTCCATGAACTCCGCCAGCCCGTATTTGCCGTGCTCGCGGCCATTGCCGCTCTGCTTGTAGCCGCCGAAGGGCAGGTCGGGGTTGGGCTGGCCGCCATTGATATAGACCATGCCGGCGCGCAGGCGAGGAGCGACGCGCTTGACCGCTTCGGGGCTTCCGAACACCACCGCCGACAGGCCGTAATCGGTGTCGTTGGCGATGCGGACGGCGTCTTCCTCGCTGTCATAGGGGATGATCGTGACGACGGGTCCGAAGATTTCCTCACGCGCGATCGTCATGTCGTTGCGGACGCCCGAAAACAGCGTCGGCTTGACGAAATAGCCGGTGTCGATGCCGTCGGGACGGCCCGGGCCGCCGGTTTCCAGCGTCGCGCCTTCCTCCAGCCCCTTGCGGATCAGGCCCTGGATCTTCTCCCACTGGGTCTTGTTGACGACCGGGCCGAGATGGCGTCCCTCTTCGGACGGATTGCCGCAGGTCGTCGCCTTCATCACCTCGGCGGCGGCAGCGGCAGCCTCCTTCTCGAGCGCGGCGGGGACGAGCAGGCGGGCGGGGGCGATGCAGCTCTGGCCCGAGTTGAGCAGCACGCTGAACAGCGTGCCCTTGACCGCCGTCGCGACATCCGCACCCTCCAGCATGAGCGAGGGTGACTTGCCGCCCAGTTCCTGATGCACGCGCTTGACCGTGTCGGCAGCGTTCTTCGCCACCGCAATGCCGGCGCGGGTCGATCCGGTGAAGCTCACCATGTCGACGCCCTTGTGCTTGCTGAGCGCGGTGCCGACGCCGGGGCCATCGCCATTGACGAGGTTGAACACGCCCGCCGGCACGCCCGCCGCGTCCATCACCTCGGCAAAGATGGCGGCGCAGCTTGGCGCTTCCTCGCTGGGTTTCAGGATCATGGTGCAGCCGGCGGCGAGCGCGGGGGCGACCTTCGACGCGATCTGGTTGAGCGGCCAGTTCCACGGCGTGATCATCGCGACGACGCCGATCGGCTCATGCACGACGAGGCTGTTGCCGACCGCTTCCTCGAACTGAAACTCCTTGAGCGCGCGGGCGGCGGACATCAGATGGCCGATGCCGGAGCCGACCTGCGCGGTCCTGGCGAGGCTGAGCGGTGCGCCCATTTCGGCGCTGATCGCCTGCGCCATGTCGTCCATGCGCGCCTTATATGCGGCGATGACGCGATCGATCAGCGCGAGGCGATCCTCGACACTGGTGCGGCTGAAGGTTTCGAATGCGGCTTTGGCAGCGGCGACGGCCTTGTCGACATCGGCCTGTGAGCCCAAGGTGATTTCGGCGGTGGCAGATTCTGTTGCCGGATCAATTACTTGATGAAGGTTTCCGCCCTCGCTGTCGACCCATTGGCCGCCGATATAGTGCTTCAGATAGCTGCGCATTCCGCTCTCCGGAAATTTGAGGTTCGGGTATGGAGGCTTATGTGGCGAGCGGGGGCACGGGGTGCAACCTGAAACTAGTTCGGGCGCTTTTCGCGGCTGAGGCGGGTGATGAACGCGGCGCTGCGCAGTGCCTGAAGCGGGATCGAGGTCAGGTCGATCCACTCACCTTCGGCATGCGCGCCGCCGCCCGCGACGCCAAGGCCGGCGAGCGTGTCAACGTCCGCCGCGACAAAGGCGCTGTCGGCGGCGCCGCGGCGGGCGGGGTCGATCTCGGCCATTTCGGGGAGCTTCAGGTCGCGGTTGACCGCGTTCAATTTGGCCAGCAACGCGCGATTGCCATCGGTCGGGGCCATTGGCGGATAGCCTTCCTGAAAGTCGATGGTCGCGGTGGTGCCGGGCAGGTTCCTGGCCACGATCGCGGTCATCGCCGCGCGGGTCTTGGCCTCCTGTTCCGGCGTGAGGGCGCGCAGGTCGCCGCGTGCGACGGCTTCGGCGGCGACGATGTTGGTCTTTCCGCCCGCGCTGACCTGATAATTGTTCTCTGCGAGCGTCGCGGGGGTGCCGGCGGCCATCACGCCGACGTTGAAGGTTAGATTCTGCTCGGGCAGCGTGCGGCGGAATTCGTCGAGGATGCGGGCGAGTTCATAGGCCGCGCCATAGCCGAGCGATGCGCCGAAGACGCCGCTACTATGCCCGGTCTTGCCGGTGGTGCGCAGCGTCCAGTTGACCGAGCTGCGCCGCGCGACCGTGCCCAGATCCTTGCCATCCTCGCGCGCGAGATTTTCATATTCCAGCGCGACATCGGCCCATTTGCCGGCGGCGATCAGGTCGCGGCGCGCAATCTCCATCGGGGCGCCGGTGCGCTCTTCGTCACCGGTCAGCACGATCTTGATATCGGCGTTCTTCAGCGTCCCCGCCGCCTGCATCGCGCGCATCGCGGCGATGATGACGACGATTCCGCCCTTGTCGTCACCGATGCCGGGGCCGGTCGCGCGGTCACCGGTGCGGATGAAGGTCTGGAACGGCGATTCCGGCTCGAACACGGTGTCGAGATGCGCGATCAGCAGGATGCGCTTGCCCTTGCCATTGCCCTTATGCGTCGCGACCAGATGCCCGGCGCGGCCGGTTTGCTTCATGTCGATCCATTCGACCGCGAAACCCAGCGGTTCCAGCTCGGCGCGCACCATTGCCCCGACCTTGGTCACGCCGTCGATGTTGAGCGAGCCGGAGTTCTGGTTGACCAGTTTCTCCAGCAGCGCGATGTGGCGGTCGGTTTCCGCCGTGATGGTCGCGGCCATCCTGCTTTCGACCGGGGTCTGCGCGGTGGCGGGGAGGGCGGCGAGCAGGGCGAGCGGGGCGAGGGCGCGGAGCATCACGCCGTTAAAGCCTGTCCGGGCGGTGCTGGCAAACCGGAAGATGCGTAGAATGCCGAGACTGTTGCGGGTCGAAGGCACAACCGTGCGGCCATCCCGTCGCGTCGTAGAAGCCCGGCGCTATTTCTGTGTTTTTCGCTTGCCTCCTGACGGATTGATGCCCGCGTCCAGCATGATCTCGCTCCAGCCGCGGATGTTGACGCCTTCCAACAGTCCGAGCATGGCGCGCTGCACCTTCGGGTCGGCTATCAATCCGTGTGCGGCGGATTCGCCGAGTTCGCCAAACGCCTTGCCAAGGACGGCGTCGGGGGACGAATCGGGACTTGCGAGCGCTGCAACCGCTTCAGCACGACAGTCCTGCAGGAGCAGACGGTTCATGATCGCGCCCGCATCTTTGGACAGTGCATCGCGTTGCGCCGGGGTCACCGTGGATAGGTCTTTAACCCGGTCATGCGCCGAGTACATCGCGAACGTCCAGCGCATCAAAGTGATGCGATCCTCGCTCGCGATGTTGCGCACGAGACACGCGGAAAACGCTGCATCCGGATCGGACTGCAAGGACGGAGCCGGTGACATGGCCAGTGCAAGTGCGGCAAGAAGCATGAACAACTCCAAGGCTTAAAGCCTAGTCCTGCCAAATCCGTTGTTCGCTTGCCACTGAAATTGCGTAGATAAAATCGGGCGACGGATCGCATCGCTCTCCGCCGCCCGGATCCGTCACTCGATCCCCAGTACCGCCTTGATGTCCGCCCAGGCGACATATTTGAAGTTCTGCGCCTTGGGCGGGTTGTAGCCGTCCTGTGCGATGAACAGGCCGCCGGGATAGGTGGGACCGAAATCGCCGGGAGCGAAGTCGATCCCGTCGGTTTCTTCCGTCGCGCCAATGGTGCTGCCCGCAGCGATCCGGAAGCGACCGACATAGGAATCATCGGAGAGGCGATAGACGGTGTAGGCGTGGTCGCCCTGGCTGGAGACGATCACGTAACCGCCATTGCCGGTGCCTTCGGGGGCAAGGGTCACGCCCTCGACATCGATCACCAATTTCTGACCATCGGCGGGCGCGATCAGCGTGCCGGCGAGCGGGCCATCGGCGCGGGCGTCGAAGCGCCACAGGCCGACATTTTCCTCACCGACATAGAGGCGGCCGGTGCGGTCGTCGGTGGCGCAGCCTTCCGATTGCGTTCCGAGCTTCATCGTGCGGACGATCTTGCCGGTGGGCGCAGCGCCCGACAGGTCGAGCGCGACCTGACGGATCGTGCCGTCCTTGATCACGTTGAACGCATGCAGCGTGTTGCCGCTGGCCATCAGGCAGACGCCATAGGCCTCGCCCGCGCCGACGGGGACGATGCCGAGCGGGATCAGCCTGGCGGTCGCGGTGTCGAGCCGGAACAGCGCGAGCCTGGCGTTCTTGCGGTCGTTGCGGTCGCTCGCCGCGACGATGATGCCAGCTGCCCCCATGTCCTTGAGGTCGACATTGTTGACCTGTCCCGCGTCGATGAAGAAGCGGTCCTTGCCGCTCAGGTCATAGACGTGCAGCCCGGCCTTTTTGTCGGTGCCGACGATCAGGCTGGCGGCGGGGTCCGCCGGGTTGCGCCAGATCGCGGGATCGTCCGCCGCATCGGCATTCGACGTGCCGACCGCATCGGTTTCACCGCGCGCCTGCACGCTGGCGGCGGGGGTGGTGGGGACCACCGGGACAGGCCGCCCGGTGGTCGCACAGCCTGCTGCCACGAGCGGCAGCAGGGTGAGGGTGAGCTGCTTGCGCATAATTGTTTCGCAGGTGCCAGGATCTGGGGTTGCAGGCTAGGTGCTTCACGGGGGCCACTGAACGGGTCAGTCGCGTGGAGCGCCAGCGATTAGATTCGCTGCCGCCCGGGGATCAGGCGGCAGCGAAAACCGATCAGAAGGTGACGCGGATACCACCACTGAAGCGGCTGCCGAAGCGCTCCCACTCGATCGTCTGATTGGTGATCGTCGGAGTCGGGGTGCCGAGTGCGGTGAGCAGATTGCCTGGCTCCGAGTAGCGTCGGCCCGGATTGTTGAGCAGGTTCGACCCGTCGACATACAGCTCGACATTCTTGTTCAGCGCATAACGCGCCGAGATATCGAGTTCGTCGTCCGCCGCCCAATAGGTGTCGCCGGCATCGGTCAGATCGTCGGCGATGCCATCGAGCCAGGTGCTGCGCTTCTGGAACTGGACGCGGATCGACAGGCCGTATTTCTCGTAATAGCCGCCGATGTTGAACACCACGTCCGACGTGCCGGGCAGGCGGACCTTGCGAGCCGGCACCGCGCCGATCGCTGGCTTGGTCACTTCGCTGTCGTTCACGGTGACGTTGGCCGAGATGCCGAAGCCCCCCATCCATTCCGGCAGGCCGAGCTGCTCGGTCCACGGCTCGAGCTGGAGCTGCGCTGCAGCTTCCGCGCCGAACACGCGGCCGTCGCCGCCATTGGTGATGCCCGAAAAGACATAGGCCGAGCGATCGATGCCGCCGCTGTTCAGCGCGTCCGAACCGAAGGTGCGGGTCTGACGATACAGCACATCCTCGACCCGCTTGTAGAACAGGCCGACCGAGAGATAACCCTGCGGACGGACATACCATTCGAAATAGGCGTCCACGCCATAGGCGCGCTCCGGCTTGACCGCCGGGTTGCCGCCCGAGATCGTCGCGTTGGTGTCGTTGACGACGACGTTCGGCCGCAGCTGATCATAGTCGGCGCGGGCAGCGCCGCTGTTGAACGACAGGCGCACCTTCTTCGATTCGTCGAGATTGTAGTTCACGTGCAGGCTGGGGAAGACCAGCGTGCTGTCGGCTTTCGCCGTGACCAAGCCGGTGGTCGCGCCGACCGTGGCCACCGCGATGCCGCGGTTAGTGACGTGCTCGATCCGCGCACCGCCGACGATCGAACCCCAGTCATAGCGCAGCGTGCCCATGGCGAAGCCAGCATAGACCTGCTCGCGCACGTCATAGTTGTTCGCCGTGACGGGGTTGAAGGTGTAGAGGTTCCGCGCATTGGCGCTGGCCGAACGCATCTGGCCAGCGTCGAAATAGCGGAAGTCATAGCCCATCGACAGCGCGCCCTGGAACGGGGTGCTGAGCGAGAAGGCGTTGTAATCGGTGGCAATGCCGATCGCGGTGAACTGAGCCGCAGTGTTGAGCACGAGGTTCTTCTCGTCTGCCACCTTGGTCCGCTGATCGAACTGGAAGCCGAGCTTGAAGGTCGCGTCCGCGCCGAGGAACTCGGTTTCGCGGCTGAGGAACAGGCGACCGGTATAGGCCTTGGTCGTGTCGATCGCGTCGAGGATGGTCAGCCCCGTGAGCGGCTTGGTGAAGCTGTCGACATTCGTTACGCGCGTGCCGGCCTGATAGCGGGTCGGGCCGCTCAGCTGCACCGTGTTGTAGAGCAGCAGCGTGCTGATGTTGGGATCGCGGAAATCGTAGATCACCGTCGGGCGGAGCGTGCGGGTGCTCGGGCTTTCCCAGGTCGCTTCACCGACGACCGAACGGTCATCCTTCGATTCGGTGTAGTTGCCGAGCCAGTTCAGCTTCCACCCGTCGCCGAACTCGTGCGTGCCCTCCAGCGTGTTGGTGAAGATCGACTGGCGGAACGCGCGCAGCGTCGAACGCTGGCGGATGTCGATGCCGTAGATGGTGCCGAACGCCGGGGTGTTGCCGATGCAGATATCGGCATAGCCGGTGGTCGTCGGCGACGGGTTGAACGCGGTCGAGCAGGCGGCGGTGTTCGCAACCAGATCGGCCTGACGGTCGTCGAGGTCGAAACGGTAATTGTCGCGCATCTCGTCGTCGGTGAAGATCGTGTAGATCGAGCGGATCGAGATTTCGTTGCTGTCGTCGGGGCGCCAGTCGGCACGGCCCGAAACGGACCAGTTCTTGCGCGTCAGGCGATACAGCTTGTTCTCGGCCTCATGCGCCCAGAAGCGCGTGGTGGCACCGGGACGCTGATCCTGCGAAACGCGCTCATAATCGGTCTCGAAATTGTCGGTGACCATGTCGCGCTGATAGAAGCTGCCCGAGAAGAGCAGGCCGATGTCGCCGATCCCGGTTTCGAACCGGTTGGAGATGACCGCCGACGCTTCATATTCGCGGCGTTCGCCCAGCGTGGCATAGCCGGTGCCGAGCTTGCCGGCGAGGTGGAAGCCCGAATAGTCGAAGGCCGAGCGGGTGATGACGTTCACATTGCCCGCGACGGTTTCGCCGGGCATGTCGGGGGTCACCGCCTTGGACACGATGATCTTGCTGGCGATCGCCGACGGGATCGAATCGAAGCGCGCATCGCGCCCTTCCGGGCTGACGACGTTGATGCCGTCGAACGACAGCGTGGTCCAGTAATTCGGTGCGCCACGGATCGAGACATAGCGGGCCTGACCCTGATCGCGTTCGATCGCGAGGCCGGGCAGGCGGCTGGCGGCCTGGGCGATATTCTGGTCGGGCAGGCGACCGACGCCGTCGGCGGCAGCGACCGCGACCAGCGAGTCCGAATTCTTCTGGGTTTCGAGTGCGGCTGCTTCGGACTCGGCGATCGGGCGTGAGCCGAGGATAACGATTTCGTCCTTGTCCGTGGCGGCTGGCTCTTCGTCGCGGGCATGGGCCGGCGCGATGAAGGCTAGCGTCAACGGAACCAGGCTTGCGCCGGCAAGCGCGCGGCGAATCGAACGATGCAGCATGTTATCCCCCGAGATGAGTCGAGGGCGCGCCTAGGTGACGTGCGTGTCAGTTCCGCGCGATTTGCGTTTCAGGGCGGTTGCTTAACAATGACTCTTTCGTGGCGTTGCGTTGCGGTAACGGTCGTTCCAGATACGGCTTGCAATGCGTTGCGTGGGTCAGGGGCGGAGCTGGTGCAATGCCCCTGAACCACGTCATCGAAATCAGGGGTTGAACTGGTTGCGCAGGACGGATGCCGGATCCTGCGGGGCGGCGGGATCGATCGAATAGAGCTCGGTTAGGCGATTGGTCGGCATTGCCGACGCCACCGCCGCAGCCTGAGCCTGCTGCAATGCGTTGGCCATATTCTGCGCCCCGAAATCTGTAGCCGGGTTGCCCGGCAGGCCGGGGATACCAGCCGGAATCTGGGTGTTGATCGCGTCCGGGATGGGCGGGCTTGGCGGTTTGGGAGCGGGCATGTCTCTTCCTC
>CAYMUJ010000068.1:0-13233 GCA_964393565.1 uncultured Stakelama sp.
AGGCGCAGCCCGCGCTGGAGCTGCCCGACTATTGCAAGCCGCGCGATGTTGCGGTCACGGCGGGCAGCCGCACCGTCGGCACCGGGCGGTTCGCGCGTGAAGCCGGAGACACCCGCGCCTTCCGCGCCTCACCCGAGATGGACGGCGCGACGCTGGCGCTGGCGGCGGCATTCTTCGAGGAGATGAAGCTGGGCCGGGGCGACGCGACCGATGTACTGATCGTGGGCGCATCGGCGACCGATTATGTCGGCCATGGTTATGGCACCGAGGGCACCGAGATGTGCCTGCAGCTGACCAGCCTCGACCGCGATCTGGGCGCGTTCTTCGAAATGCTCGACCGCAGCGGGGTGGATTATCAGGTAGTGCTGACCGCCGACCATGGCGGCCATGATCTGCCCGAACGCAATGTGCTGCACGGGATCACCGACGCCGCGCGCGTGCAGGCCGGGCTGTCGTCAAAGCCGATGAGCGACAAGGTGGCAGCGGCGCTGAAGCTGGGCGAGCGCCGCCTGCTATGGGGCGGCAATTTCGGGGACATCTATATCGATCCGAAGCTGGCGCCCAAGCTGCGCGCCAAGGTGCTGGCCGAGGCGGTGGCGCAATATCGCGCGCACCCGCAGGTCGCCGCGGTGTTCACTGCTGACGAGATCATGGCGACCCCCAGCCCGAGCAGCCCACCGGAAAGCTGGACACTGATTCAGCGCGTGCGGGCGTCCTATTATCCCGGCCGCTCGGGCGATTTCTATGTTGCGCTGAAGCCGCGCGTGACGCCGATTCCGGTTCCAGGCGGTTCGGTCGCGACGCATGGCAGCGTGTGGGATTATGACCGCCGCGTGCCGATCCTGTTCTGGCGCAAGGGCGTGACCCCGTTCAACCAGCCCAATGGCGTCGAGACCGCCGACATCCTGCCGACGCTGGCGAGCGTGATCGGCTTGAAGATCGATCCCAAGGAGATTGACGGGCGGTGTCTGGACCTGGATTCGGGCCCGGGAAGCAGCTGCCGCTAAATCAGGAAATGGTGTCCCGGAGAGGATTCGAACCTCCGACCTGCGGTTTAGGAAACCGTTGCTCTATCCTGCTGAGCTACCGAGACACTGCGGGCTGGTTAAGAGCAGAGGGCCACGCGGTCAATTGCGCTGATCGGGCGGAATGACCGGGAGAGGCAGGGGCGCGACGGGGACGCCGTCTTCGATCAGCGCCTTGGCTTCGGCGAGGCTGGCCTGGCCATGGATGGGGGCGACACTTTCCTCGCCGGCATGCATCGCGCGCGCCTTGTCGGCGAAGGACATGCCGACCCATTGCGAGCCCTCCAGCATCTTCGCCTGAACCTGTGCCAGCGCGGCCATCAGCGCCTTGGGATCGGGAGCTGCTGCGGGCGTGGCGGGCGCGCGGTTGCCCTTGGCGCCGACATTGGGGGCCATCACCGCCTTGGCGATGTCGGCGTCGCCACAGATCGGGCAGGACAGCAGGCCACGGGCGCGCTGATCCTCATAATCGGCGCTCGATCCGAACCACGCCTCGAACACATGGGCGTGGGTGCATTTGAGGTCGAACACGATCATGCGCGGGTCACCGGCGGAATCGGGCGGCGATGCGCGATGGCGGGGACGCGGCTGCGCACGTCGGTGACGCGCGCGGGATCGATCTCGACAAAGCCGAGACCCGCCGGTTCGCCCATGTCGAGCAGGATTTCGCCCCAGGGATCGATAGCGAGGCTGTGGCCATAGGTGGTGCGGCCGTCTGCGTGCGTGCCGGTCTGCGCGGCGGCGATGACATGGACGCCCGCCTCAATCGCGCGGGCGCGGAGCAATATGTGCCAATGCGCGGCGCCGGTGGGGCGGGTGAAGGCAGCGGGGACGGCGAGCAGGGTCGCGCCCGCATCGGTCAGCGCGCGGTAGAGATCGGGGAAGCGGATGTCGTAGCAGATCGACAGTCCGAGCGGCCCAAGCGGCGTGTCCACCACCACCGCGCGGTCGCCGGGGGCATAGGCATCGGATTCGCGCCAGCGCTCGCCGGTTGGCAGGTCGACATCGAACAGATGCAGCTTGTCGTACGAGGCACGGATCGCGCCATCACCGTCGATCACGAAGCCGCGATTGACCAAACGCCCTTCGTCACCACGCAAGGCGAGCGAGCCGAGCTGGACCCAGACGCCATGGCGCGCGGCGGCTTCGCGGACAGCGGCGAGAACGGGGTCGTCGGCTTCCGCGACGATCGATGCTGCGCCGCGCTGCCGATCGCGGTCGAGCAGGCCCGACATTTCGGGGGTGAAGAGCATCGCCGCGCCCTTCCCCGCCGCCGATGCGATTGCCTCGACCAGCGTGGGCGCATTGGCCAGCGGGTCGATGCCGCTGGTCATCTGAAGGATCGCGGCGCGCATCGGACCGCTCACGCGCCGAGCAAGGCGTCCAGTCTGCCCTCACGCTCCAGCGCCATGAGGTCATCCGAACCGCCGATATGCGCGCCGTCGATGAAGATTTGCGGCACGGTGGTGCGACCGTTGGCGCGCTGCAGCATCTCCTGCTGTTTGGGTCCGCCCATGGTGAGGTCGAATTCCTCATAGTCCGCGCCCTTGCTGTCCAGCAGCGCCTTGGCGCGGTGGCAGTAACCGCAAAATGCCTTGGTGTAGATTTCGATCTTGGCCATGGTTCCGAGTTGTGGATCGCGACCGCGCTTGTCAATCCGCCTCCGCGTCATCGATCACCCGCGCCCAGCACAGGATCGTCACGCTACGCGCCCCGGCGCGCTTCAGGATACGCGCGCAGGCGGTGGTGGTTGCGCCGCTGGTGTGGACATCATCGACCAGAATGATGGACTTGCCGCGAACTGCATCCTTCGCGACCGGAGCGAGGGCGAAGGCACCCGCGACCGCCTTAGCGCGCCCGCGCGGGCCGAGGCCGCGCAGCACCGGGGTTGCCTTGACCCGGCGGAGCAGATCGGGCGCGACCGGCACATGTGACGCGGTGCCGAGCGCGCGGGCGATCAACAGCGCCTGATTGAACCCGCGCCCCCAGATGCGCCAGCGGTGCAGCGGCACCGGCACGAGCAGTTCGGCGTCTTCGGGCATCAGGCGCGTCATCAGCCGCGCAGCGGTGACGGCGAAGCCCGTGCGTCCGCCATATTTGAGGCGCAGCGCCAGCGTGCGTGCCGCAGGACCATAGGCGACCGCGGCGCGCACGCCGTCATGCAGCGGCGGGTCGGCGAGGCACGCCCCACACTGCGCGCCCGGGCCGCGATCGTGATCGAACGGGAGATTGCAGGTCGCGCACCAGGGCGGGGCGATCAGGCGCATCCCGCTCCAGCAGGCGGCGCAGAAACGGTGATCGGCATCGACCACGTCGCCACAGCCCGGGCAGCGCGGAGGCAGCGCCAGGCCGATCAGGTCGAGCAACGGTTGACGCAACCCCATGCGGAGCTTGTCGCGCGGCGCGCGACGCGGCACAAGCCGCGCCGTGACCCCCGCCCCCACCCCGCCCGAGATTTTCGATCGCACCCGCCGCCGCCTGCGCCGCGACCGCGCCGCGCCCGGCTTTGCCGGGTTCGACTTCATCCGCACCTGGATGCTCGATGGGATTGCCGAGCGGCTCGACGCAGTGCGGCGCGCGTTTAGCGACGTGCTGGATCTGGGCAGTTTCGATGGTGCCTTCATGCCGCCGCCCGGCGCGAAGCTCACGCGGATCGATGCCGGGGCGCGCTTCGCCACGCAGTCGGGTGGCGTGCAGGCCGACGAAGACCGGCCGCATTCGCCCGAGGGCGCCTATGACCTCGTCATATCGGCCGGCGTGCTCGACAGCGTCAACGACCTGCCCGGTGCGCTGGCGCTGATCCGCCGCTCGCTGCGGCCCGACGGGCTGTTCATGGGCGCGTTTCTGGGCGGGTCGACGCTCTCAACGCTGCGCAGCGTGATGCTGGACGCGGAGGGCGATCGCCCGGCAGCACGGGTGCATCCACAGGTCGATGTGCGCGCGGCGGGCGATTTGCTGGTGCGCGCCGGCTTTGCGCTGCCGGTAGCGGATGTCGAGACGCTGGAGGTGCGCTACGCCAGCCTGTTCGATCTAGTGCGCGATTTGCGCGGCATGGGGGCGACCAGCCTGCTGCGAGACCCCGCCCCGCTGACCCGCAGCGCAGTGGCACGCGCCGCGCAAGCCTTTGCCGCGCGCGCCGATGGCGAGGGGCGGACCAGCGAGCGATTCGACGCGATCTTCGTCACCGGATGGGCCCCCGATCCCAGCCAGCCCAAGCCCGCGCGGCGGGGTTCGGCGAGCGCGTCGCTGGCTGACGCGCTGCGACCCAAAGCCTGACATCTTGACAAAATGGTGCGCTGCAGCCATACAGGCTGCGCGGACCGGGCCCCTCTGGCGATCCAAATGATCGCGATGTCGGACCGCATCGGATGACCCGATGCAGGCTGGGCTTTTTGTGACCGTATCCACCTGCTGAAGGTCGTCTGATCGATTTCACATCGACAGGAGGCATTATGATGAGTGGCATGTTGTACCGTCTGAGCGTTGTTCACCGCAAATTGGACGATGAAATTCGTCGCGAGGCGCGGCGACGCAATCCGGACGGGTTTCGACTGTTGCGGCTCAAGAAGCTGAAGCTGGCGGTTAAGGACCGTCTGGCCGGCCACTGGAAGCGCGCGATCGCAACCGGTAGCTGATTCGACCACCACCGGCGGCCCGGGCCCCTCTGATGCGCGCGACGCGCATGATGTCGGGCCGCCATGATGGCGCGGAACGCGCCTTAGCCAACAGGGGCTGAACCAACATGGAATTTCTGACGTTACTCTGGCTGGGGAAGCCGCTGTGGATGTGGCTCGCCTTCATGGGCATTGTTGCCGCACTCCTCGCGCTCGACCTCGGCGTCCTGCATCGCAAATCGCGCGAGATCGGCGTGCAGGAGAGCCTGATGCTCTCCGCTTTCTATATCGCGCTGGGCCTGGCCTTTAGCGGCTTTGTCTGGTGGCAGCTCGGCGAGACGGCGGCGATCAATTACGTCACCGGCTTTGTCGTCGAGAAAAGCCTGGCGATGGACAATGTCTTCGTCATCGCGATGATCTTCACCTATTTCGCGATCCCGCGTCAGTATCAGCACCGGGTGCTGTTCTGGGGTATCCTCGGCGTCATCGTGCTGCGCGCGATCATGATCGCTCTGGGCGCGACGATCGTGTCCGAGTTCGGCTGGGTGCTCTACATCTTCGCCGCCTTCCTGATCTTTACCGGCATCAAGATGTGGCGGATGGTCGATACGCCCTATGACGTGGCGAACTCGCCGCTGCTCGGCTGGCTGAAGCGGCACATGCGCGTGACGGACGGGCTGCGCGGATCGGCGTTCTTCGTGCGGGAGCCTGATACGAAGACGGGCACGGTGGTGCGGCATGCGACGCCGTTGTTCCTGGCGCTGGTGATGATCGAGTTCGCCGACCTGGTGTTCGCGGTCGATTCGGTGCCGGCGATCTTTGCCATCACCACCGACCCGTTCATCGTCTACACGTCGAACATCTTCGCGATCCTTGGCCTGCGCGCGCTGTATTTCGCGCTGTCGGCACTGGTCGACCGGTTCCACTATCTGAAGTACGCGCTCGCCGTGCTGCTGGTGTTCATCGGGTCGAAGATTTTCGTCGCCGATGCGCTGGGCCTTGCGAAGATCCCGCCGGTCGTGTCGCTGGGCATTACCGCCGCGATCCTGACGACGGGCATCGTCTACTCGCTGTGGCGCACCCGCGGCGAGCCGACGCCGAGCCTGACCTGAACGGCTCCGCCCCGCCACCGGCAAATGCCATGGCGGGGCGGATGCTGTTGCACAGGGACGCCGCGATCAGTTGGCGGCGGTAGCCTCTGCCTTGGCCTTTGCAACCATCGCATCCCAGCTCGCCCAGTCGATCGCGCGACCGGGATAGGCGACCTTTGCAAAGGGCCAGGATTCGCGGACCCACTGGGTCACCCAGGCATAGAGCTCTGCGTCAAAGCCGGCGTCATATTCGGCCTTGGTCACCCACATCCGCACCACCGCGTCATAACCGGGGACGGTGCTGGGCGCGACATAGACCGAACCGCGCTCGCGCCGCCCATCGGGCGTCAGCACCGCATAGGCAAAGGAGATGCGCCCCTGAAACCGGGCCTGTTCGGTCTGCATGTCCAGCATCGCGTCGGCGGCCGAGATGTTGGCATGCGGCCAATCGGTGCTGCGCGTGAATGTCTTTTGCAGATGATCGATCGACGACATATATGCATCGAAATCGATCTTCACCAGATCGGGCCCCAGCGGCACCAGCTTGAACGTCCGGGCCTCGACCAGCGTCGGGACGTTGAATGACGGCGGAACAAAGGGTTTCGCCGCGCTGGCAGGCGGCGACTGAACCACAGGTGTCGGTGCCTGTCCGGCATGCGCGGGCGCAAGGGGAAGCATCGCCGTCACCCCCAAGGCGGACAGTAGCCCGATCGCCGTTTTGATGTCCGCGCGAACAATATCCCGTATCGCCATGTCGATCCCCCGGTGGCTGACCCGCTTTCCCCAGCGGAACGCGCGGTCATGCTGCACTGCAGCACACTAGCCGGGAGGCATGATCGGCACAATCATGCGCCGGGCTTCCCCACAGCCTCCGGCGGGACCGCTAAACCAGCGCTTCAAGAATGCCGATCAACGGGATGTCGGCGGGCGGCATGGCCAGTTCGTGCAGCCCGGCCGGGTGCACCCATTGCAGCGCACTGGCGTGCCGCGCCTGTAGCTCACCACCCCATTCACGGAGCGTGTAGAGCAACAGCAACAAATGCCGATCGCCCAGCGGCGCGCTGGCGAAGGTCGCGGGGCTCAGCGCGGCCGGTGCAACGACAATGCCCAGTTCTTCATGCAACTCACGACATAGGGCGGCTTCCGGCAGTTCACCCGGCTCGACCTTCCCGCCGGGAAATTCCCACAGATCCGGCATCGGCTTGCCCGGCGGTCGCCGCTGGACGAGGATCCGTCGATCCGCATCAATCAGCGCGGCGGCAACCACCGTAACGATACGCCCTCCGGAAAACCCTGCATCCGGTTTCAGCATTTTGTTAACTTCGTTTGCGTAGTTTTGCGGTGTTCCAACTCAAAGGGCGGTGCGATGCGCTTGTTGAAGTCACTGCCGACACGTCTGGCACGCTGCACTCGCGGCGCGACTGCGGTTGAATATGGCTTCATCCTGGCGCTCATCGTCCTTGTACTGATCGGCGCGCTGACCGAACTGGCTGGCGGTACCACGGGCATGTGGAACAATGTCAGCAACAAGGTCCAGAACCCCGGCTGATTTTTTTCGCCTGTTCGTCCGAGCGTCTAAGGCCTTTGTTAACTTCCGTCCCCTAGTTTCGGCTTGCTGAGACCGGTCATCGCCGGGCGCAGCCGGGAAAACTGAAGCTTCGAACACGATGGAGACCGGTATGAACACGATCCGCAAGATTTTCGGCAACAAGAAGGGCGCCACCGCCATCGAGTACGGCCTGATCGCCGCTCTGATCGCCGTCGCCGCGATTGCCGCGATGCAGGGCCTGGGCAACCAGCTCAAGACCACCTTCACCAACGTATCGTCGAACATGAAGGCGTCGTAAGACCCTTTCGTTTCGAAACGACTGAACAGGGGGCGGCGGACCGATCGGTTCGCCGCCCTTTTCGTTGTGGGTTCAGGCTGGCTGCGCCAGCGCGGCACCGGCCCGCTCCTCCACCCGGCCACCCAGCGACAGCTTATTCTATGGGTGGCCGGTTGGGAGAGCGGGCCGGTGCCGCAACCAGAAACTTACGCTCGGCCCATCGCCAGGAACTTGGCCCGGCGCGCCTTGCGCAACGCGGTCGCGCTCTGGCCTGACAGGTCCTTGAGCGCCGCTTCGATCGCGTCGCCAAGCGCGTCGATCGCCTTGGCATGGTCACGATGCGCGCCGCCGAGCGGTTCGGTGACGATCGTGTCGATCACACCGAGTTCCTTAAGGTGCTGCGCGGTCACCTTCATCGCCTCGGCCGCGTCGGCGGCCTTGTCGGCAGTGCGCCACAGGATCGAGGCGCAACCCTCGGGCGAGATGACCGAATAGACGGCATGTTCCATCATCAGCACGCGGTTACCCGCGGCAAGCGCGACGGCCCCGCCCGAACCGCCCTCACCCAGGATCGACGCGACCATCGGCACGCCGAGGTTGAGGCACGCCTCGGTCGAGCGGGCAATCGCTTCGGCCTGCCCGCGCTCTTCGGCCTCCATGCCGGGAAATGCGCCCGAGGTATCGACGAGCGTCACCACCGGGATACCGAACTTGTCGGCCAGTTCGACCAGGCGAATCGCCTTGCGATAGCCCTCCGGTTTGCCCATGCCGAAATTGTGGCGCAGACGGCTGGTGGTATCGTCGCCCTTCTCATGGCCGATGACCATGACGCGCCGTCCCCGGAAGCGCCCCAGCCCGCCCTGAATCGCCTGATCGTCGGCAAAGGCACGATCGCCGCCCAGCGGCATGAAATCGGTGATCAGCCGCGCAACATAATGTTTGAAATGCGGACGTTCCGGATGACGCGCGACGAGCGTCTTCTGCCACGGCGTCAGCTTGGCATAGGCGTCCTTGAGGAAGCGGTCGGACTTGGCCTGAAGTTTGGAAACCTCCGCCTCGATATCCACCTCACCACCCGCAGCGGTGTCGCGCAATTCGTCGATCCGGGCCTGAAGCTCGGCGATCGGCTTTTCGAATTCAAGAAAACTGGCCATCGCGCGCACCTATGCGCGGTCGCGCTTCGCGTCAACGCGGGGCGTGTCGGCGAGCGGATGGCGTTCGTTGACCAGACTGACCAGCCGGGCGCTGTCGACATGGGTATAGATTTCGGTCGTCGCGATATCGGCATGGCCAAGCATCGCCTGAAGCGCGCGCAGATCGGCCCCGCCATCCAGCAAATGCGTGGCAAAGGCGTGGCGCAGCACGTGCGGGCTGATCCGGTCGGGCGGGATGCCCGCCAGCCCGGCAATGTCGCGCACCATCTGATACAGCCGGATGCGGCTGAGATGGCTCTTACCGGACGGGAACAGCCACGGCCGCGCCGGATCGACATGTTCCCGCCACGCCGCCACCGCCGCGCGCGCGCGATCGGATAGCGGGACCAGCCGTTCCTTGCCGCCCTTGCCGCGCAGGATCAGATAGGGCTTGTCCGGCTGGACCGCGCCGCGCGGGAGCGACACGAGTTCGCTCGCGCGCAGGCCCGAGCCGTAAAGAAGTTCGATCAGCGCGAGCAGGCGCAGGTCGCGCGGATCGGGTGGCACGCGGTCGATCCGCGCCTGAATCGCAGCAAAGATCGCTTCGACATCGGCGTTGGACAGTGTCTTGGGCAGGCCACGCCCGGTACCGGGCCGCGGCAGCGCGCTGCCGGGATCGTCGGCGCGGAGCTTTTCATCGACCAGAAAGCCGTAGAATCGGCGCAGCGCGGCGGATTTGCGCGCCACGGTGGCGCGGGCAAGGTCGCGCCAGTTCTCCGCCAGCCGCTCGATCGCAACGCGATCCGCCGCAGCGAGACCGCCATCGAGCGCTTGCGACGCCAGCCGCAGATCGGTGCCATAGGCAGCGATGGTGTTGGCCGAAGCCCCCGCCTCGGCCGCCAGCATCTCCAGAAAGCGCTCGATCAGCGCCGGGTCGTCGCCCGGGCGGATCCTGGTCAAAGTCGGGTAATCGCCTCAACGGCGATCATCCGCGCATAGCCGTCAAGCCCGACCTGAGTGAGCGCGCGGGTAATATGGTACAGCGCCTCGGGCGAGACGCCTTCCCACACCCGGCTCTGCATGCCGACCGCCGCGAGCAGCACCACCGTTCCCGGCTGGTTCGCATCCGCCGCCTGCGCGATGGCGCGGGTCCAGGCATTGGCGGCGCCGAAATCGACGCCCACCGTCCGCATCAGCCGTTCCCCGTCGCCAGCAGGAACACGGCCCATCCCGGCCATCGCCGCGATCAGCATCGCCCCGTTGGTTGCGTCGGCAGCGCTGCGATACGCCTCGACATCCCCGACCGCGACCGCCCGACCTGGCTCGGCGAGCAGCAGCATCCCCCAGCCATCGCTGCCGCGCGGAGCCACCTGCTTCCAGCGCAGTGCGGCGCGATCGAGCCCGGCACTCAGCATCGATCCGATCAACCGGTCGATATCGGCACCATATGCGGAGGAGGGGGTCAGCCGCGCAGCCGCCCGGGCAGTGAGAATCAGGCGCCCATAAGCGGCGCGCGCGCCCTGTGCCTCATCCCATAACTGACGCATCCGCTCGACCCGCTCGACCGCAGTGGGTGCGGTAAAGGTAGCGCGAAGGTCGCGTGCAACCGCGACTTCGGTGATCGCTGGATCCTCTTGCGCCTCGATCTCACCATAGAGGTCGATCAGGGCCTGGCTGGAGAAAACTCCCTGTGTGGCCGCAGCCTCTGCCGCAGCCGCGCGATCACGCAGCGCCAGCATGGGCGCGGTCGCGCGCCAGTAGCGCAACTGCGGCCCGGCAGTAGCGTAGAGCCGGTCCGGCACAGCGGTATCGGACGCGACGGCCAGGCCCCAGCGCCAGGCGCTAATCCGCTCAACCGGTTCCCACTCGATGGTGACCGCACGACGACCCGACACGCCCATCCCGACAAGTTTTTCGGCAAGTAGCAGATCGACCGAGTTCTTCAGACTGCGGCGCCCGGCATCGATCAGCGATCCGGCCTTGCCGGGATCGCCGTCAAGCCCGGCACAGATCGCCTCGGCCAACCGCCAGTTGCGGTCGGGGGCAATGTCGAGCGCGGGCCGGACCATCGGGCACAGCCCCCCCGGATCGGCGGTGGCAAGCATCGCCTGCATCGCCACCTGGAACATCTTGGGCGTGTAATTGGCGACATCGACGGACTGAACCAGTGCGCGCGCCGCCTCCGCCTCCCCCATGCGGATCAGCAGCCAGGCACGTTCTGCCGCAAAGTCCGCCCCGTGCAGGCCGCGCGGTGTATCCACGCGCGAGAGCAGCGTGCGGCGCAGCGCGATCGACAGCCAGCGTGATGCAACCGGCGCGTCGGTGCGACGCATCAACGTCTGGAGAAAACCGCCATCGGCAGCACCGAATGCGGTGGCGGGAAGTCCATCACTGGCGGGCGAGGATGGCCCGACCTGGGCGAGCGAACGCCGCGCGAAATCGGGCAACTCATAACGCGCGATCGTCGCATAATCCGGTTCGCCCGGCAGTTCCGCCGGCATATCTGCGGCCGCAACGCTTTCGTTGCCCGCTATGCTCGGCGCTCCGGGCAGGACCTGAGTTCGCGGCGCAGCGGATGGTCCCGCAGCGGGCGCTGCAGGCCGCGCCGGGGCGGGCGCTGGTGGCGGGGCGGGATCATCGAAACCAGGCGGCAACAGCGATTCGGGTCGATCCTGCCCAAGCGCGGGTATTCCGACGCCGCCAGCCAGTACCAGAACCGCTGCCAGCGCGGTTTTAGTTCGCGAGATTGTCAAGCGAAACGCCCTTCTCGACACGGACCGGCGGCGTCTCCGTATCGCGTCCGGCAAGGAAAAACATACCGCCAATCAACAGGATAGCGACAGTGATGACAATGATGAGCGAACGGGACATCGACCCCCTCAAACCGGTTCTGCGTACAGACGACAGGCCTTTTGCCCGAGCGCGATGCACGCTGTATAGCCCCCGCGACCATGCTGCAAACCCGTCCAATCGATCCGACCCCGCTGAACCGCCCGATCGTGCTGATCGGATTGATGGGCGTGGGCAAAACGACCGTCGGCCGCCGCCTTGCCCAGCGCCTCGATCTGCCCTTTGTCGATGCCGACGCGGAAATCGAAGCTGCGGCGGGCATGACCATTTCCGAAATCTTCGAACGATTCGGCGAACCGCATTTCCGCGATGGCGAGCGGCGGGTCATCGCCCGGCTGATCGATGGCGAACCCAAGGTGATCGCCACCGGCGGCGGCGCGTTTCTGAACGACGAAACCCGCGCCCTGATTCTTGACCAAGCGACCGCGATCTGGCTGGACGCCGCCCCCAGAATACTCGCGGAGCGCGTGGGCAAGCGCGACCATCGCCCGCTGCTGCGCGGAAAGGACCCGTTGAAGGTGCTCACCGAACTCGCCGAAATCCGTAATCCCGTTTACGCTCTCGCGCCGATCCATGTGGTCAGCAAGGCCGCGCCACACGAAGCAACGGTGAATGCAATTCTCGCGGAGCTGGGCCGATGAAGATCGTGCCGGTCGCATTGGGTGCGCGCAGCTATGAGGTGCGGATCGCCACCGGCCTGCTCGCGCAGGCGGCGGAGCAACTGGCCCCATTGTCGCGCGGCCGCCCCTTCGTCATCGTGACCGACGCCAATGTCGCGCCACACGCCGCGCGGCTGGCGGCGTTGCTGCACCATGGCGGCCTGTCGAGCGATATCATTACCCTGCCGGCGGGTGAGGCGACGAAGAGCTGGAGCCAGCTCGAATCGCTCACCGACGCACTGCTCGATCGCGGCATCGAACGCGGCGACCATGTCATCGCGCTGGGCGGCGGGGTGATCGGCGATCTGGTCGGCTTTGCCACGTCGATCCTCAAGCGCGGCTGCAATTTCGTGCAGATTCCGACAACGCTATTGGCACAGGTCGACAGTTCGGTCGGCGGCAAGACCGCAATCAACAGCCGGGCGGGCAAGAATCTGATCGGTGCATTCCACCAGCCGTCATTGGTGCTGATCGACCCCGACCTGCTCGACACGCTGCCACTGCGCGATGTGCGCGCGGGCTATGCCGAAGTGGTCAAATACGGGCTGATCGACGATTTCGGCTTTTTCGAATGGTGCGAAGCCAATGGCGCGGCCTTGCTGGCGGGTGACCCGGCAGCGCGCGAATATGCCATCGCACATTCGGTGGCGGCCAAGGCGCGGATCGTCGCGGCGGACGAACGCGAAACGACCGGCGTCCGTGCGCTGCTCAACCTCGGCCATACCTTCGGCCATGCGCTGGAGGCCGAGACCGGCTTTTCCGACGTGCTGCTGCATGGCGAGGGCGTGGCGGCGGGCATGGCGCTGGCCTTCGCCTATTCCGCGCGGCGCGGCCTGTGCCCCGGACAGGATGCCGAGCGGGTCTCGGCGCACCTGAAGGCAATGGAGATGCCCCACGGCCTCGCCAGCGCGGGTATCACCGCGTCAGGCGCAACCCTAGTCGGCCATATGCTCCACGACAAGAAGATGGACGCCGGCACGCTGCCCTTCCTGCTCGCGCGCGGGATCGGACAGACCTATCTCGACAAGCAGGTCG
>CAYMUJ010000069.1:0-13022 GCA_964393565.1 uncultured Stakelama sp.
CCCAACGACAGTGTATTCTATGGGTGGCCGGGTGGGGGAGCGGGCCGGTGCCGCGTTCAGCGTAGCTGAATCCGGCCCTAAATGTGGATCACCCGCCCATAGGCCGCCAGCACGCTCTCGTGCATCGACTCGCTGATCGTCGGGTGCGGGAAGACGGTTTCCATCAGCTCCGCCTCGGTCGTCTCCAGCGTCTTGCCGATGGTATAGCCCTGGATCATCTCGGTCACTTCCGCGCCGATCATGTGCGCGCCGAGCAGTTCGCCGGTCTTGGCGTCGAACACCGTCTTCACGAACCCGTCCGGCTCGCCCAGCGCGATCGCCTTGCCATTGCCGATGAAGGGGAAGTTGCCGACCTTGACGTCGTAGCCCGCTTCCTTCGCCTTCGCTTCGGTCAGGCCGACGCTGGCGATCTGCGGGTGGCAATAGGTGCAGCCGGGGATGTTGCGCGGGTCCATTGCGTGCGGATGCTTGCCCGCAATCGCCTCGGCCGCGATCACGCCCTCATGGCTCGCCTTGTGCGCCAGCCACGGCGGCGCGGTGATGTCGCCGATCGCCCACAGCCCCTCGACATTGGTGCGGCACGCGCCGTCGGTCTTGAGGAAGCCGCGGTCGTCCACCGCGACGCCCAGTTCCTTGAGGCCGATGTCCGCCGTGTTCGGCACGATGCCGATCGCGACGATGACATGGCTGAATTCGCCATCGACCGCCTTGCCGTCCTTGCCGGTGATCGTCGCCTTCACGCCGCTCTTGTCCGCGGCGATCTTGTCGATCTTCGCGCTGGTCATGATGGTCATGCCCTGCTTCTTCAGCGCCTTCTCCAGATGCGCGGAGATGTCCTTGTCTTCGACCGGCACGATGCGGTCGAGCATTTCGACCACCGTCACATCCGCGCCCATGTCGTTGTAGAAGCTGGCGAACTCGATCCCGATCGCGCCCGATCCGATGACCAGCAGCTTCTTCGGCATTTCCTTGGGCGTCATCGCGTGGCGATAGGTCCAGACGCGCTCGCCATCGGCGGGCAGGTTGGGCAGGTCGCGGGCGCGCGCGCCGGTGGCGAGGATGATGTTCTTCGCGGTCAGCTCGGTCACCTTGCCGTCCGCGCCGGTGACGCTGAGCTTGCCCTTACCCGTCAGCTTGCCGGTGCCCATGTGCACCGCGATCTTGTTCTTCTTCATCAGGTGCGTGACGCCCTGATTGAGCTGCTTGGCCACCCCGCGCGAGCGCTTGACGACCGCGTCGAGGTCGGCGCTGATCTTCTCGGCGGCGAGGCCATAGTCCTTGGCATGCTGCATGAAGTGGAAGATCTCGGCCGAGCGCAGCAGCGCCTTGGTCGGGATGCACCCCCAGTTGAGGCAGATGCCACCGAGCAGCTCGCGCTCGACGATCGCGGTCTTGAGACCGAGCTGGCTCGCGCGGATCGCGGCGACATAGCCGCCAGGTCCGGAGCCGAGCACGATCACGTCATAGGATTCAGCCATGGTTTTGCCCCTGGGAAGAGAGGGTTGAAAGGAAATGGGGCCGCGCGGACTAACCGTCCACCGGCCGCGGTTTGCGATCTTCGCCGATCGCGACAAAGGTGAAGTTCGCCTGGGTCACCAGTTCGCGCTCTTCGCCATGGCGACAGCGGCGCCAGGCTTCGACCTCGATCAGCATCGAGCTGCGTCCGATCTTCACGATCTGGGCATAGACCGACACTTCGTCACCGATCGAAACCGGCGCGTGGAACTGCATCGAGTCCATCGCCACCGTGACCGCGCGGCCCTTCGCGCGGCGTGCGGCGACGAGGCCGGCGGCAAGGTCCATCTGTCCCACCAGCCAGCCGCCAAAGATATCGCCATAGGCATTGGCATCGGCGGGCATCGTGCTGACGCGGATCGCGGGTTCGATCGCGGGAGGCTCCCGGTCAGGCATCGCCGCCGCCCTCCCCGCCCTGCGGGTTGCGCTGCAGCCACATCGCCCGGCGCATCGGCCCCACGCCCATCAGGACGATGCAGACGATCGCGACCCCCGTGACCAGCCACACATCGCCCCATGCGAGCGGATAGGCCCAGCTCGCCAGCGCCCCGATCAGCAGCGCAGCCGCGATCCCCGCGGCGATGTGCAACGCTTCGATCAGGACACGCATCGCCGCCGCCTCAGGCCAGCAGGCCCATCGGCGATTCGACCAGCGCCTTGAACACCTTCATCAGCTCGGCGCCATCGGCCCCGTCCACCGCGCGGTGATCGAAGCTGCCGGTTGCCGACATGACCGTAGCCACACCCAGCGCGTCGTCGACGATGTACGGACGCTTCTCGCCCGCGCCGACCGCGAGGATCATCGCCTGGGGCGGGTTGATCACCGCATCGAACTGCTTGATCCCGAACATGCCCATGTTCGAGATGCTGGCGGTGCCGCCCTGATATTCGTGCGGCTGGAGCTTGCCCTCCTTCGCGCGGTCGGCCAGCTCCTTCATCTGGGTCGAGATCGATGCCAGGCCAATATTCGCCGCGTCGCGGATGATCGGGGTGATCAGGCCGGTCGGGGTCGAGACGGCGACCGAGATGTCGGCGCGGCTGTACTTGACCAGCTTGTCGCCAGCGAAGGTGACGTTGCACTTCGGCACCTGCGCCAGTGCGACGGCCAGCGCCTTGATCAGCATGTCGTTGACCGACAGCTTCACGCCGCGCCCTTCCAGGCTCTTGTTGAGCTGACCGCGCAGCTTAAGCAGCGCGTCGAGCTGAATGTCGACGGTCAGATAGATGTGCGGGATCGTCTGCTTCGCCTCGGTCAGGCGGCGCGCGATCGTCTTGCGGATGTTGCTAAGCTTCTCGATCTCATGCGGGATGCTCTCGTCATACCAGACCGATGCCGGGGCCGCAGCAGGCGCGGCGGCCGGGGCCGTCGCAGCAGCGGCCGGAGCGGCAACGGGAGCCGCAGCCGCCGGAGCCGCGCCGGGCTTCGCGCCTTCGATGTCGGCCTTGACGATGCGGCCGTTCGGACCGGAACCAGCGACGCCCGACAGATCGACACCCTTTTCGGCGGCAATGCGACGCGCCAGCGGGCTCGCCTTGACGCGGTCGCCGTCCGTCTTGGGAGCAGCTGCCGGAGCGGGCGCAGGTGCAGCGGCGGCAGGCATCGGAGCAGCCTCCACCTTGGGCGCTTCGGCCTTGGGAGCTTCAGCCTTCGGCGCCGACACCGAACCGGCGTCCTCGCCCTCGCCCGCCAGCACGGCGATCACGGTGCCGACCTTCACGCCATCCGTGCCCTCGGCCACGACGATCTTGGCGATCACGCCTTCATCGACCGCCTCGAACTCCATTGTCGCCTTGTCGGTCTCGATCTCGGCCATCAGGTCGCCGGCCTTGACCGTATCGCCTTCCTTGACCAGCCATTTGGCGAGCGTGCCCTCCTCCATCGTCGGGGAAAGCGCGGGCATCTTGATTTCGATCGACATGGGTGGAGAGGATCCTGTCGTGCTTTAGGGTGAGTTCTCACGCCCTCCTTGCGCGATGAACGGCTTGGGTCAACCCCGCCCCTTGCGCTCTGGACCGCGACACGTCACCACCTGTCTCCTACGGAGGGGGGAACTGGTTTCATGCGTACCTATCTGGTCGTGCTCGACGAAAGCCCCGAGGCCCAGATCGCGCTCCGCTTCGCCGCGCGCCGTGCGGTCAAGACCGGCGGCGGGGTCGAGATTCTCGCTCTGATTCCCAAGCCCGACTTCGTCCAGTGGGGCGGCGTGATGGCGACGATCGAGGAAGAGGCACGGCAGCGTGCCGAAGCGCTGGTCGCGGGTGCGGCGGGCACGCTGATCCAGGAATCGGGTCTGAAGCCAAGCATCACCGTGGTCGAGGGCGACGGCCCCAAGATCATCCGCGAGCGGATCGAAGCCAATCCCGACATCGCCGCGCTGGTCCTCGGCGCAGCGGTCGGCGGCAAGCCCGGCCCGATCGTCACCCATTTCACCAGCGGCGACATGGCGATCCTGCCCGTCCCGCTGATGATCATCCCGGGAAGCCTCGACCGCGAGGCGATCGACCGGCTAAGCTGAGCAGCTATGCGCTCCATCATCCTCCCCGCGCTGCTGATCGCAGCTCCCGCCGCTGCCCAGACCAAACCCGCCGACGCGCCAAGCCCGGAGCGGCTCAAGGCCGATGTCGAAAAGCTGGTGAGCTTCGGCACGCGCCATACGCTCTCCTCCCCCGACGATCCGGTGCGGGGCATCGGTGCGGCGCGGAAATGGGGTGCGGAAGAGCTCGACCGGATCGGTGCGGCGTGCGGTGAGTGCATCAAGGTCGCGCGGATCGGCCGCACCTTCACCGGCCCGCGCGCGCCGAGCGGGGTCGAAGTGGTCAACGTCCTCGGCTTTCAGCAGGGCGAAGACCCCAAGCGCGTCGTGATCGTCCAGGGCCATATCGATTCGCGCGTCAGCGACGTGATGGACTTCACCAGCGACGCGCCGGGCGCCAATGACGACGCCTCGGGCACAGCGCTGGTGATCGAGGCGGCGCGCATCCTGTCCAAGTCGAAGCACAAGGCGACGATCGTCTATGCCTTGCTGTCAGGCGAGGAACAGGGTCTGTGGGGCGGCACCCTCCTCGCCGAGACCGCCAAGGAGCGCGGCTGGGAGGTGATCGCCGTCCTCAACAACGACATTGTCGGCAACACGGTCGGCCAGAATGGCGTGCGCGTCGCCGACCGTGTGCGCGTCTTTTCCGAAGGCATTCGCGCGTCAGAGGACCTGCCCGGCCAGCTTGGCCGTCGCGGCGATGGCGGCGAGGATGACGGCCCCAGCCGCGCGCTCGCCAAGGCGATCGACAAGGTCGCGGACGGGATGCGCGAGTCGGACAAGGACGCCCTCGACGTATTCGTCGTCCGCCGCCCCGACCGTTTCGGGCGCGGTGGCGATCACGAGCCGTTTCTGCGCCTTGGCTATCCCGCGATCCGCTTCTCGGTCGCCGCCGAGAATTACGACCAGCAGCATCAGGACCTGCGCACCGAAAATGGCCGCGTCTATGGCGACACGGTCGACAAGATGGACTTTCCCTATCTGGCGAAGGTCACCGCGCTCAACATCGCCACGATCCGCCGCCTCGCCAACGCGCCATCGGCTCCGTCAGGCGTGGTCCTCGACGGCGCGGTGAGCGCGGATACCAAGGTGCGCTGGAACCCCGTCCCTGGCGCGCGCAGCTACAAAGTCTATTGGCGACGCAACGACACCCAGAACTGGAGCGACGTGCGCGGCGTCGCCGGCCGGACCGAAACGGTGCTGAAGGACGTGGTCGTCGATGACCACTTCATCGGCGTATCGTCCGTTGCCGCAGACGGCAGCGAGAGCATCGTGACGTTCGGAACCCGCCCGCCGCGGAACTGACGCTCAGCAGTTGCAGCCCTTGGTCGAGCGCCGCACCGTCTTGCTCGGATAGCGGCGCACGGTCTTCACCGGCGCGCGGTACGTCCGGACTTCCTCGACCTCTTCGATCACCTCTTCGGTGACGGTTGTCGTGGTGGCTGCGCCCGACTGAATGACGATCGTCGTCACGGTCGGCCCGACCATGTAATAGCCGCCACCACCATAATAGCCGCGGGCATAGCCGCCACCCTGCGACCCGCATGCGCTGACACAGCGCGACGGAGCATATTCACCCGGATAAGGCCGTGCGGGAATCGAACGCCGCGCGTGACGATCGTCCTCTTCATACTCGTCATGATCGGGCGCTTCATAACGTGCGCCATAGCCACGACCATAGCCGCCGCCACCGCCACCGCCGGCCGCAGCAGCCGCATAACCGCTCCCGGCATACGCCGTCGCAGCCCCACCGCCACCATACCAGTCGACACCGCTAACCGAATCCCACACGCGCCCGTTACGATCGGCGAGCACGGCATCGTCATAGTAGCGCAACCAGCCATAGCCATAAGGCGGACGGCTCAGCCCCCAGCTGGACCAGTCGTCGATCCAGAACCCGCCGCCAATCCAGTAGCTCGGCAGCGTCCACCCGCGCACGGGACGGCGATAGGCGTTCCACCCGCCCGGCGCCCGGGTCCCGGCATGCCACCGCCCGCCGACCATCGGCCCCCAACGGCCGGCGACTTCGGTCCGCGGCGGTTCGATCCGCGTCGTCGGGACCGACCGGGGCGGATATCGCACAGGCTGCGGCTGGGAATGGGGTTGCGACTGGGGCCGCACCCAAGGGCCATCGCGCCCGTCACGCTGCGCCTGAGCGGGGGTCGCAACCGTTATTGCGGCGATCGAAAGTGTGGCAAGGGTCAGGGCACGCATCGGCTGGTCTCGCTGTTCGGGTGCGGCGATTCCGGCAAGGAACAGGAACCACCCCTCTTTAACAGATTCTTAACATTGTCCGCGGGGCGTTCCAACCGCAGGTCATGGTTAAGCCTGTCCCGATCCGGGGCAGCGATCAGGCCGCGCTGTCAGCCGGCAATGCGTGACGCAAGCAGCGCCATCAACGCCTCACATCCCGCCGCATCCTCGGCATCGAAGCGACCAATCGTCGGACTGTCGAGATCGAGCACGCCCAGCAGCGCGCCGTCATGCACGATCGGCACGACGAGTTCGGCATTGCTCGCCGCATCGCAGGCAATATGGCCAGGAAAGGCGTGCACGTCCGCCACCAGCTGCGTCTCGCGCGTCGCCGCCGCCGCTCCGCACACACCCTTGCCGAAAGGGATGCGGATGCACGCCGCTTTGCCCTGAAACGGACCGAGCACCAATTCGCCATCGACGTTGCGGTAAAAGCCGGACCAGTTAAGATCAGGCAGATACTGTCCGATCAAAGAGGCCGCGTTGGCCATATTGGCGATGGCGTCGGTTTCACCCGAAGTCAGCGCATCGAGCGCCGCATGGAGATCGCGGTAAAGTTCAGCCTTGGACCCGGCGGCGATGTCGAAACTGTACATGCGGCGCAAATGGCGTGGGCGTCCGTCCGATGCAAGCGCCACGGGAAGCGATAGCGGACGATGAAATGGCGGGCTGGCGCCCCTAATCGACCTGAACCCTGCTCCGCCCCGCCTTGATTACGGACCGCCCCTTTTTCGCGTCCACGCGCCGCGCCTTGGCCGCCTTGCTCGGCTTGGTCTTCACGCGCCGCGCCTGCCGCTCATGGGCCTTTTCGATCAGTTCGATCACCCGCGCGCGCGCATCCTCGCGATTGGCGTCCTGGGTGCGGAACTTGCGCGCGGTCACGACCAGCTCGCCGCCGGACGTCATCCGGCTGCCCGCCAGTTCCTTGAGCTTGGCATAGGCATAGGGCGGCAACCCAAGCGCGAACACATTGACGCGCAATTGAACCGCGGTCGCGACCTTGTTGACATTCTGCCCGCCCGGCCCCGAAGCGGCGAGGAACTTTTCCTCGACGATCGCGGCATCGGGCAGCTCAATCGGCATCGTCGCCCGGCTCGTCCTGCGGCTGGCCGCCCGCGAAGCCCAGCGCGCGGAAGGCATCGGGGGTCGGCGCCTCGGCATGGATGTCAGGCTTGCCGGGGCGCGGCACGGTCAATTGCGCGGCGTGGAGCATCATCTTGCGCCCGTTCGCCACGCCGTAGACAGGGTCGCCGGTGATCGGAAAGCCGAGGCCTTCGGCGGCATGGACGCGGATCTGATGCGTGCGCCCGGTTTCGGGATAGAAGGCGATGAATGCCCGCCCGTCCTTTTGCGCCAGCATCCGCCAGCGGGTACGCGCCGATTTGCCGTTCGGGCTTCCGGTCATGCGCCAACCGCGTTCGGCGCTGGAGATCTTGATCAGCGGTAGGTCGATCATCCCCGACGGCGCATCCGGGATGCCGTCGATAACTGCCAGATAGCGTTTGGTCACCTGCCCCGCCTCGAACGCCTGCTGGAAGCGGGCATGCGCCTTGGGATTGCGCGCCAGCAACAGGCAACCGCTGGTGTCGCGGTCGAGGCGATGGACCGGCGTCGGCCAGCGCTTGAACCCCAGGGTCAGATTGCCGAGATGATTCTCCAGACTGATCGACCCGTCACGCGGCGGGTCGACCGGCAGCCCGGCGGGCTTGTCGATAACGATCGCTTCGCCGTCGATGAACAATATGTGATCCTGGATCATGCCCGCGCCTTGCCACCGCAACGCGCACGACGCCAGCCCGACAAGGAAATACCGCGCCCGTCCGGGTTTTCGAACCGGATCGTCGGCGTACCGTGCGACACGCACAGAGCGGGCTCACGACGCATCTCCTTGATGGCAAATGCAGGGGGGGGAGCGGCCCGCCTTGGGAGGGGGAGGCAAGCGGGCCGCTCCGGGGGGGGGCTGTTCAGTCGGAATCGACCAGGACGATTTCGGCATCCTCGATCGCAGTCAGCGTCACTGTCTGGCCGCCGCTCAATGCGGCGCCGTCGCGGGCGTTGATCGCAATTCCATCGATCTCGATCCGGCCGACCGCGGGGACGAGATAGGCATGCCGCCCCGCGCCGACGCTGTGCGTAACGCTTTCACCGGCCTTAATCGTCGCGCCGAGCACGCGGGCGTCGGCACGGATCGGCAGCGCGTCCTTGTCCTCGGCATAGCCGCTTGCCAACGTCACGAACTTGCCCGAACGGTCACCCTTGGGAAAGGGCTTGGTACCCCAGCTTGGAGCGCCGCCACCGACGCGCGGCAATATCCAGATCTGGAACAGCGTGGTGGTTTCGGATTCCAGATTATACTCTGCGTGGCGTACCCCCGTACCCGCGCTCATCACCTGGACATCTCCAGCGGCAGTACGGCCGCTATTGCCCATCGAGTCCTGATGCGTGATCGCACCTGTACGGACATAGGTGATGATTTCCATATCCTTATGGGGATGGGGCGGAAAGCCGGTATTGGGGGCGATCTCATCATCATTCCAGACTCGGATGGCACCCCAGCCCATCCGGGCGGGATCATGATAATCAGCAAAACTGAAGTGATGGTGGGCATTCAGCCAGCCATGATCGGCATGGCCCACGCTGTCGAACGAACGTCTCTCGATCATCGGAACCTCCTTGCTTGAACCGCAAGATAGGGGCGACCCGACGGCTATAAAACGGAAACCTATGAAACTGATCGTTTCTGTATTATGGCAATCTGGCGACAGGAGAATCCACCAATGCGCCTGCCCGATTTCGAAGCCTGGGCGATCTTTGCCTGTGTGGTCGAGCATCGCTCATTCAGCGGGGCGGCGACCGCGATCGGGGTAAGCAAGGCAACCGTGTCCAAGGCGATTGCCCGGCTGGAGGCACAGCTCGGCACCGCGTTGTTCCACCGCACCTCACGCCGCCTGACGCTGACCGACAGTGGCACCGCTCTCGCCGAACGTGCCGGGCGCATCCTGGCCGAGGCGCAGGCGGCGGAAGAGGCGGCGATCGACTCTGCCAGGGCACCGTCGGGCATGGTCCGCATCGCGGCACCCATCACCTTTGGCATCCGGTTCGTGGCCGATGCACTGGCGGATCTGCTCGTCGCGCATCCTGGCATCCAGATTGACCTTCGGCTGTCCGACGCCCGGATTGATATCGTCGCCGACGGTTTCGACATTGCGCTGCGGATCGCAGACCTGCCCGACAGCTCACTGCGCGCACGCCGGCTGGCCCCGATCAAGGCGCGCGTTGTCGCCGCCCCGTCCTATCTGAAGCGGCACGGCACCCCGCAGCATCCCGCCGAGCTCGCCCACCATGCCTGTTTCATCTACGCCAATGCGATCGGCGCCTGGCAGTTCCGCAAGGCCGATGGCGAGGAAGCCGCAGTCCGCCCCGCCGGCCCACTGATCACCGATAATGGCGACGCAATGATGCCGGCACTGCTGGCCGGGCTCGGCGTCGCGCGCCTGCCCGACTTCATCATCGACCGCGAACTGGCCGATGGCCAGCTGGTCGAGATCCTTGAGGACTGGTCACCGATGAACGTGGCACTCCACCTGCTCACCCCGCCCAGCACTTTGCGCCCGGCGCGGGTCGAGCTGGTGATCGACTTCCTCTCGCAGCGCTTCCGCAACATCTGCAGCCGCGCCTGAACCAAAAAGGGCCGGCCTGCATCGCTGCAAACCGGCCCATGCTGGGGTATGTAATCGTCTGGCTTAGAACTTCGCCTCGGCCGAGATCGTGAACGAACGCCCGCGCGGATCGGCAACGCGCGGCTCCCACGAGCTGCCCGCACCGGTGTTGCCGTCATAGGTGATGGCGAACGGCGGATCGGTGTCGAACAGGTTCTTCACGCCCATCGTGAACGTATAGCCCTTGAACCCCGTGAAGCTGATCGACGCGTTGTAGATGATATAATCGTCGACATACGGATTATAGTCGGGACGCGTCACCGTGCCCGCCGCGATCCCCGGCAGCGCCTGGTTCTTGTAGCCGGAACGGAAGATCTGGCTCAGCGTGAAGCTGACGTCCTCGGTGCGGTAGCCGATATAGGCATTGTGCTTCCACTCATTGCCCAGATCGCCGGCATAGGTGAACACGCCGATCAGGCTCGGCCCATAAGCCGAGGTCGGCGTCAGCTTTTCCCGCTTCTTGAGCAGCAGCGTGCCGTCCAGCCCGGCGGAGAAGGTGCCGCCCAGGGCATCGAACTGGCCCCGCGCAGCGAACTCCAGACCCTGCGTCCGGCGCGAACCCGCGTTGATCCAGCGCTGGTCGATCTGGGTCACGTCCTGGGTCGCCGGATCGCGGATGAAGCGGTCCGGGAACAGCGCGGCATTGTCGATCAGCTGGCGCAGCGTCAGCAGCTGGATCGTGTCGTCAACCGCGATCGACCACCAGTCAACCGACAGGCTGAACCCGCGGAACGGCGTCAGCACGCCGCCAACGCTGAACTGCTTGGCCGTTTCCGGTTGCAGCGTCGGCATACCGCCGGTCGCGATTTCAGGCCGGATCTGCGCGCAGGGCAGGCCGCTGCCGAACGCGCTGGTCGGAACGCCGCCGGGGCAACGCACCGGATCGGCCAGATCGCTGCCCGAATAGGGCGACAGCGTCACACCGTTGAAGATCTGGTTGAACGTCGGAACACGGAAGCTGGTGTTGTACGATCCGCGGAACATCAGCTGATCGAACGGCGCGAACTTGACCGTCACCTTCGGATTGGTGGTCGTGCCAAAGCCGGTATAGTCGTCGACACGCAACGCACCGGTCACCTCGAGCTGTTCGATGATCGGCACCAGCACTTCGGCATAGGCCGCCTTCACGTCGCGGCTCTTGGGGGTCAGCGCGTTGACGTTGTCGAACGCGGCCAGGAAGATCACCGGCGCGGTCGCCGCAGCTGCCTCCGACCCGTTGAACGAATAGGTTTCGCGGCGATAGTCGACGCCTGCCGCCATCCGCACGTCGCCGCCCCAGATCGGGAAGAGCGAGCCGGACACCGACGCATCGAACTGCTTCACTTCATACCGGCCGCCATAGAGCGTCGCCCCGCGTGCCGAGACCGATTCCAGCGCGGCCAAGCCTTCCGCCGTCTGCGTCAGGCTGAACGGGTTGATCAGACCGCTGTTCATCACGCCGACCAGGCCGCGATAGCCCGCAGGAGCTCCGGCCACTTGCGGCGCGTTGGGGTCGTAGGAGCCATTGGCGAGCGTGCCACGATAATAATAGCCGCTGCCCAGCACAGACGAGCTTTCGCTCTTCGCATAGCTGGCACCTGCGCGGTAATCCCACCCGTCGAACAACGGACCTTCGAGGCCCAGCGCCGCACGGAACGTCTTGGTGTCGGTCACATATTCGCGCGGTCCGCACGCCCCGCAACGCCAGCGGTACGAGATCGGCAGGCCATAGCGCGCGTCAAGCGCCGCCACTTGGGTCGCGTTGCCAGCAAAGGCAGAACGAATGGCGTTGAACACCTGATTATAGGTGGTCGCCGTCGCCGCGTTCAACGGATAGGCAATGTTCAAGTTGGTGGTATTGGCCGAAAGCTGTGCGTTGCTGAAGCTCTTGGCCGATGTCGCGTCCGAGCCGGTGATTTCCGCCGAAAGCTCATGCGAGCCACCGATGCGAACCACACCGCGCCCGTAATAGGTCAGAGTTTCGATCGGCTGCTGCAGCACTGCCGCGCGCCCCGTATCCCACGCACAGGCATAATAGTTGTTGGGCGAATTCCACAGCTGGTAGTCATAGGCCATGCCGCCGTCGAACGATTCGCAACCTGCCTGCCCCGGAAGCGCCAGATAGTTGATGCCTCCCGACGCGGCATTGCCGCCATTGGGTGCTGTCAGCGTCAGCCCGGTGAGCAGCGTCCCACCCGGATTCTGAAACGCGTTCGCCCCGATGTTGAATGCGGTCGCGATCGGCGTCCCGCGCGTGTCGACCGAAAGGCCGCGTTGGGGCTGGTTGCCGTTGACGAAATCGCGATCCGAACCACGCAGGATCTTGTTCCAGCGGTACGACACCGCCGCCATGATGTTGAAGCCGTCTTCGCTCAGATCGCCATAACCGGCCACGCCGCCGATGCGGTAGATTTCACCGCCGCCCGCTTCCGGCACGTCGACATAGCCGCTGACCGACACGCCCTGGAACGTCTTCTTGGTGATGAAGTTGATCACGCCGCCGACCGCGTCGGTGCCATAGATGGCCGACGCGCCGTCCTTGAGCACTTCGACGCGCTCGATTGCAGCAAACGGGATCTGGTTGACGTCGACGGCCGAGCCCGACAGGCCGTGCGCCGCGACGCGGCGACCGTTCAGCAGCACCAGCGTTCCGGCCGATCCCTGCCCGCGCAGGTTCGCCGCCGACAGGCCGTTGGTGCCACGCTGCGCCCCGGTCGTCACGTCGGCGTTCGACGCCAGATTGTCCGCGCCCGACCCGTTGGTCGGCAGGAATGCGACCAGCTGCTCAGGGCTGGTGATGCCGTTGCGCGCGATTTCTTCCTGCGTCACGATCTGCAGCGGGAGCGCGCTCTTGGTCGGGTCCTGCTTGATCCGCGAACCGGTGATCAGCACCTCGCGCTCGCTGCTTTCCTGCTGGCCCGACGACGGTGCCGGCGCATCCTGAGCGAATGCCGGAACCGCGATGCAGCACGCCGTCACGAACAACATTGTCTTGAATTTCATACCCCAACCCCCTTTTTGA
>CAYMUJ010000070.1:0-12598 GCA_964393565.1 uncultured Stakelama sp.
CGGCCGGCGTATCGTCCACCGTGCGATGCCTGTCGGTCGCGAAGTCGCGGATCTGAACGGTGTCGAGTGACCATTTCCCCTCGCTCAGCGCGCGCCCGGCGATCGAATGCCCGAGCGGGCCGGGAAACATGTCCGGGTAAAGCGTTAAGACGGTCGCGGCGAAGGTCATCGCGCCTGTTCGCCGCTTGAGCGCCACTTGGCAAGGGAGCGGGCATGGAAGATTGCATCATCATCGGCGCGGGGCCGGCCGGACTGACCGCGGCGATCTATCTGGCGCGCTATCACCTGTCGATCCGGCTGTTCGATTGCGGGTCGAGCCGGGCGGCGCTGATCCCGCGCACGCACAACCATGCCGGCTATCCCGAGGGGATCGAGGGCGTCGAGCTGCTGCGGCGGATGTTGGCGCAGGCGGAACTGTATGGCGCGGTGCGCGAACCGGCCAAGGTGACGCGGATCGAGCCGGTGGCCGAGGGCTTTATCGTTCATGCAGGCGAGCGGCGGGTGGCGACGCGCGCGGTGCTGCTGGCCACCGGAGTGGTCAATCACCGGCCCGAGGGGCTGGAGGATGCGGTGCATGATCCGGCGCTGGCGCGCGGGCTGCTGCGCTATTGCCCGGTGTGCGATGGCTATGAGGTCACCGACAAACGCGTCGGCGTGATCGGCACCGGCGATCACGGGATGCGCGAGGCGCTGTTCCTGCGCGGCTTCACCCGCGACGTGACGCTGATCGCGCCGGATGTAGAGCATCGGCTGGACGCGGAGTGTGTCGCCAAGCTGGAAGAAGCGGGCATCGCGCGGGTCGATGGGCCGTGCAACGGCTATGCGATCGAAGGCGACCGGATTGCGCTGGATACAGCGCATGGGCGGATGACGTTCGACAGCATATACCCGGCGCTAGGATCGCGCATCCGATCCGACCTTGCGGTGGCGGCGGGCGCGGCGGCGACGGAGGACGGATGCCTCGAGGTGGACGACCACCAGCGCGCCAGCATCCCCGGCCTGTTCGCGGCGGGTGACGTGGTGAAGGGGCTGGACCAGATCAGCAACGCAATGGGTCAGGCGGGGGTGGCGTCGACGACGATCCGGAACATGCTGAGCGAACAGCGGGCGATTTGGCGGTAGCTGCGCGCGAGAACAATCCAAGTGGCCGCTCTGAGCGGCAAGTCAGCAGGTAAGGGGCTTTCCCCCGATCTCGTCGGGCATGTTTCCCGAAAAGTCCAGTGAGCACAGCGCTATAATTTTTTCTGCCGGCCATTCGGACGTGTACCATACTCGCATGTCAGAGCACCCAGCATCATGAATTTCTGGCAGTGTGCCGGTGTCAGTCAACCACTCTATCCCCGCACGCTCTCCTGCATTAACATCAGGCTCACGGTAGCGGCCGACCAGCAACTCGCTTACGCCAAGACTATTCGAACCACCAAGCAGCTCTTCCAAATCCTTTCCGCGTACAACGGTATAATATCTTTTGTAGCATCGCAGGGGCCCCGCGCCTTTTGGGAGTTTCACGTACTTCTCGACGGTATCGATCATCGCCTGTTCTTTCGAACTCGGCTGTTGAGCGCAGGCTACACACAAAAAGGTAAGGGCTAGCGTAATAGAGCGCATTTAGGAGACGTATCGGCGACAGCTATGGTTCGCAACCTACTTTCCATTTGGCAGTCGCTTCCAGCTGACTCCGCCCCTCAATCCGTTCGCGGCACCAGTCGCAGCGCCTGGATCGTGGGTGGGTTGGTGGGGGCCAGCAGGATCTGCCCGTCCAGCTTGCCCTTGGTGCAATTCCAGCGGAAGCTGGTCGACAGGTTGCCGGTCGGGGCGAGCGGTTCGGCGGTGGGGCAGTCACCGACCAGCGCCTTGATCCGCGCGAATTCCGCCCGCCAGTGGGCGGCGTCGCGGTCGAGCAGGAAGTTCATCGCGAGCTTGCCGTCGAGCGGCTTGAGGTCACCGGCGGCATAGGCGGCGCGGGCGGCGTCCTGCATTTGCGCCAATAGCGGGTTGAGCGGCACCGCGCGAGGTTCCGCCGCCCCTGCCCGCGCCAGCGACCACAGCGACTGCCATACCGGCACGGCAGGCGCGGTGTAGGTCTTGTTGGTGAAAGCGAAGGCGGCGATGCCGCGCTCCGGCACCAGCACGACATAGCTGCCATAGCCGGGATAGCCGCCACCATGCTCGAGCGCGGTGCCGAGGTCGCAGTCGCTGGTGATGCGCAGGCCCATGCCATAGGCGGTGCCGTGCTTGCACGTGTCACCCTCCGGCGCTCCCCGGCGCGGGCCGACGCGGACGAAGTTGAGGCCCTGCACCATTTCCCGCACCGTTGCGCGCTTGACCGGGCCGCTCTCGGCGCCGTCGCGCGGCGGCCAGGCCGACAGCAGGAAGCCGACCCACTTCGCATAGTCATTGGCGGTGGTGATCATCCCGCCCATCGCGCCGAATGCGCCATCGCGCATTTCCGGCTCGGCCACCCACTTCTCATCCTCCCAGCGATAGCCGAGCGCGAACGTGTCGCGCGGCACCTGTGCGATGTCATAGGTGGTTGCGGTCATGCCGAGCGGCTTAAGGATCGTGCGCCCGATATAGGCCTGATACGGCTCGCCCGACGCATTGGTGATGATCCGGCCGAGCAGCGCATAGCCGTAATTGGAATATTCGTGCGCCATGCCGCCGGCGCGGCTCCACGGCACGCCTTGCGCGATCATCGCGCTGAACTGCGCCTCGCTCAGCACCTGTTGCCGGTCGCCCCAGGGATCGTCGGTGACCATGCCGCCGACATGGGCGAGCAGGTCGCGGATGCGGATGCGCGGGCTGTCAGTCGTCGGGTATTTCCAGCCGCGCATTTCGGGGATGTGCTGTTCAGCGAGGTCGTCGAGGCGCAGCTTGCCCGCATCGCGCAGGTGCAGGATCGCGAGCGCGGTGAACGCCTTGCTCATCGATGCGATGCGGAAACGAGTGTCGAGCGTGACCGGCGCGCCGCCGGGGGTCTGCGTCCCGACCATCGCGGACAAAGCGGGCTTGCCGTCCTTGATGACCATATAGACCATGCCGGGGGTCGGGTTCTGGTCGCGATATTTGGCGAAATGGTCGCCGATCTCGGCAATCTGAGCAGGCGGGATCTGGCCCGCTGGCGTCTGGGCGAGCGCGGGCAGCGAGGCGAGCGCGAGGGCGGCGGCGAGGCGGAATGTCATTCCACCATGCAATCAGAGAATTGCGTTTTGGGGAAGCGGGCTTGACGTTCGCGGCGAATATCATCGTCCGCCAGGGGCAAGATATACCTGCCTATTCCGCCCAGCCGTCGGCGATGGTGAGCGAGGTGGCATCCCATGCCGGCACCGCCTCAGCGCGCATCGGCACCATGAAGCGCTTGCCGTCGGGTTTTTCGATTTCGAGCACGTCGCCCGCGCCGAAATTCTCGACCGTGACGATGGTGCCGATGGGGTCGCCGCTTTCGGACACGGCGGACAGGCCGAGCAGGTCGGCATGGTAATATTCGCCCTCACCCAGCGGCGGGAGTTCGTCGCGCGCGACGGCGAGTTCGGTGCCGCGCAACGCTTCGGCCGCGTTGCGGTCGGCGACCTCGGCAAAGCGCGCGATCGCGCCGTTGTTGCCGGGGCGCACCGATTTGAGTGTCAACGCGCCGCCGTTGAAGCGGCGGTGCGCGGACAGGTCTTCGGCAAAGACCTTGAGGCGGACCTCCCCCGTCACGCCGTGCGCGCCGATGATGACGGCGAGCGTGACGGGGGCGTCGTTAGCCAAGGATCAGCCCTCGGCCTTTTCTTCGCCAGCTTCGGCAGCCGGAGCTTCTTCAGCGGCGGGCTCTTCGGCCGGGGCCGCGGCGGCGGCTTCGGCAGCGGCCTTGGCTTCTGCGGCGGCTTCCTCGGCGGCCTTCAGCTTCTCGGCCTTTTCTTCGGCGCGCTCGACGGCCTTTTCGCCCGGCTTGCCCTTGTTCGGGTTGTTCTTGGCAGCGCGCTCCTTGACGCCGGTGACGTCGAGGAAGCGGGCGACGCGGTCGGTCGGCTGCGCGCCGACGCTCAGCCAGTGCTTCGCACGGTCGGTGTCAAGCACGATGCGCTTCTCGTCATCCTTGGCGAGCAGCGGGTTGTAGGTGCCGATCTTCTCGATGAACTTGCCGTCGCGGGGCGAGCGCGCATCGGCAACGACGATGCGGTAATAAGGGCGCTTCTTCGAACCGCCACGCGACAGACGCATGCTGAGAGCCATTGTGTACTTCCTTCTGTAAATTCTAAGCGTTGAAACCAGTTACTTCTTTTTGTTCAAAAACTTGGCGAGTTCCGGCGGGATGTTGCCGTCCCCGCCGGGAAGGCCGGGAAGCCCGCCACCGGGGCCGCCGAGCTTGCCCATCATGTCGCCCATTGCGGGGCCGCCCAGCGCGTTGCCAAGGCCGCCCATGCCGCCTTTGCCGAGCATCCCCAGCATCCCCTTGAGGCCGCCCATCTTCTTGAGCCGCTTCATCGCGGTGGACATTTCCTGGTGCATCTTGAGCAGCTTGTTCACGTCCTGAACGGTCGTGCCGCTACCCTTGGCGATGCGGATCTTGCGCTTGGCGTTGATCAGTTCGGGCTTGGCGCGTTCCTTCACCGTCATCGAGGTGATGATCGCGTCCATGCGCAACAGGATCTTGTCGCCGCCGGCCTGTTCGACCGCGCCCTGCGCCTTTTTCATGCCGGGGATCATGCCGGCCAGCGCGCCAAGGCCGCCCATGCGGCGCATCTGCGCGAGCTGGCCGCGCAGGTCGTTCATGTCGAACTGACCCTTGGCCAGCCGCGCCGCCATCTTCTCGGCGTCTTCGGCTTCGATCGCCTGCGCCGCCTTTTCGACCAGCGACACGACATCGCCCATGCCGAGGATGCGGCCCGCGACGCGCGAGGGGTGGAACGGCTCGATCTGGTCGAGCTTTTCGCCGATGCCCGCAAACTTGATCGGCTTGCCGGTGACCGCGCGCATCGACAGCGCCGCACCGCCGCGCGCATCGCCATCCATGCGGGTCAGCACGACGCCGGTCAGCGGCACCTGATCACTGAAATTCTGCGCGACGTTGACCGCGTCCTGGCCGGTCAGCGAGTCGACGACGAGCAGGATTTCCTGGGGGCGCGAGATGTCGGCCACCGCCTTCATCTCGTCCATCAGCTGCTGATCGACGTGCAGGCGGCCTGCGGTGTCGAGCATCAGCACGTCGAAGCCCTGCAGCTTCGCAGCCTGCATCGCGCGACGGCCGATATCGACCGGCTGCTGGCCCGCCACGATCGGCAGGGTCGCGACCTCGATCTGGGTGCCGAGCACTGCCAGCTGTTCCTGCGCGGCCGGGCGATTGACGTCGAGCGACGCCATCATCACCTTCTTGCCCTGCTTCTTGAGCAGGCGGGCGAGCTTGGCGGTGGTGGTCGTCTTGCCCGAGCCCTGCAGGCCGACCATCATGATGACCGCCGGCGGGGTGACGTCGATCTGCAGCTCGGCGGTATCCGGGCCGAGCATCGCGACCAGCGCGTCGTTGACGATCTTGACGACCTGCTGACCCGGCGTGACCGAACGCAGCACCTGCTGGCCGACCGCTTCCTCGGTCACCTTGTCGACGAACTGACGGGCGACCGGCAGCGCGACGTCAGCTTCGAGCAGCGCGATACGCACTTCGCGCATCGCGGTCCGCACATCCGCTTCGGTCAGCGCGCCACGGCCCTTGAGACGGTCAAATACGCCGCCAAGCCGTTCGCTCAGACTGTCAAACACTCGCTTCTCCCATTGCTCTCAAGTCCGAAACGCATAAAACGCCGGCGGACGAAACCTCGTCGGCCAGCGTTGCCCGGGGGCATATGTCGTCGCGTTCGTGAGAACGGTCGGAGGCGCGCTTAGCCGCAAACCAAGATAAGTGCAACTGCGACGGCGTTAACCCTCTTCCCGCATTTGCCTTAACCCCTTCTACACGGTCAGCATGGGATATCCCCGGTTCCTATGAAGGGGAGCAAATCCGGCATGTCGCTGGACATCGACGACGATCAGCCTGCACGCAACGGAACCGGATCAGACCTGATCGCGGGAGCAATCAGCGTTGCCGCAATCCTGATGTTCGTCGGCACCGGCAGCTCGGTACTGTCAAAGACGCTGCGCCATTATCTGGAGGGCTCGGCTCCGGCCGATCGCACCCTGGTGATCGCACTGCTGCTCAACGTCGCACTGATCCTGTTCGGCTGGCGCCGCCATCGCGGTCTCAGCAACGAAGTCCGCATCCGTGCCGCCGCCGAGGAGCGCGCGCAGCTGCTGGCCAGCCGCGATCCGCTTACGGGCTTCCTCAACCGCCGCAGCCTTGCCGAGGAAGGTGCTGCGATGTTCGTGCGCGGGCAGAAGCGGCGCAAGGCGATGGCGTTCATGATCATCGACCTCGACCACTTCAAAACGATCAACGACATGCATGGTCATGCGGTCGGCGATGCGTTGCTGCGCGCAGCAGCGGGCGAGATTGCCGCCGCGATGCCGCCGATCGCGCTGACCGCACGGCTGGGCGGCGACGAATTCGCCTGCGCCTTCCTGTTCGATCCGCAGCATCCCGACATGATCGAGCGGATCGCGGAAAAGCTGATCGCGCAGATGGCACAGCCGTTCGAGGCGGAAGGGCTGCGGCTGCATGTCAGCTGTTCGGTCGGCATCGCGCGGTCGGACTTCGACTGCCAGTCGATCGATTCGCTGATGCGGTCGGCGGATATCGCGATGTATGTCGCCAAGAAATCGGGCCGCAACCGCTATGCCTGGTTCGACCATTCGATGGAGCGCGAGCTTCAGACGCGCAACGAGCTGGAGAACGGCCTGCGCACCGCAATCCCGCGCGGCGAGATCGTTCCCTATTTCGAGCAGCAGATCGACCTGCAGACCGGCAAGCTGATCGGGTTCGAAGTGCTGGCCCGCTGGGAACACCCGACGCGCGGCCTGATCAGCCCCGAACTGTTCATTCCGATCGCCGAGGAAACCGGCCTGATCGCCGACATGTCGCTATCGCTGATGAGCCAGGCGTTCACCGCCGCGCGCGACTGGGACAGCTCGCTCAGCCTGTCGGTCAACATCTCGCCGGTCCAGCTGCGCGACGCATGGCTGGCACAGAAGATCATCAAGGTACTGACCGAGACGCGCTTCCCCGCCAGCCGGCTGGAGGTGGAGATCACCGAAAGCTCGCTGTTCGACAATCTCTCGCTCGCCCAGTCGATCGTCGGCAGCCTGAAAAATCAGGGCGTCCGCCTGGCGCTGGACGATTTCGGCACCGGCTATTCGTCGCTGGCGCATCTGCGCGCGCTGCCGTTCGACCGGATCAAGATCGACAAGAGCTTCGTCATCTCATTGAACGAGAGCGCGGATTCGGCGGCAATCGTCAATGCGATCGTGTCGCTGGGCGAAAGCCTCAATCTGCCGATCACCGCCGAGGGGGTGGAGGACGAGGCAATCGCCGCGCGACTCAAGGCGCTGGGCTGTGCGAAGGCGCAGGGCTGGCATTATGGCAAGCCGCTATCGGTCAGCGGCGCGCGCCGCCTGCTCGCCGAGCGCCGCCTGCTGGTGCAGGCGCCGCCAGTGCCGACGATCGAGAGCGAATTGCCGGTGCAGCGCCCGGACCGGATGGCCGGCTAAGCCCTACCAACCGGCGTCGGGACGCTTCAGATACTCCAGCTCCTCCGCTGTCGACTCACGGCCGAGCGCTTCGTTGCGCGACGGGAAGCGGTCGAATTGTTCGATCACCACCGCATGCTCCATCGCGAAACGGAGATTTTCCGCACGGCCGAGCGCGGTGAATTTCTCAAGGCACATCCGCTGCGCCTCGACATTTTCGGCGTGCATCAGCGGCATGTACAGAAACGTCGCGCGCTCGGGCGCAAGGTCGCGGTCCCAGCCCTTGCCGATCGCCTCCAGCGTCAGCGCCAGCGCCAGCGGGTCTGCGGCAAAGGCCTCTGCCATCCCGCGATGGATGTTGCGGCTGAACTGGTCGAGCAGGATCACCGCCGCGAGCAGCGCGTCCGGATCGTCGCGCCACCCCGCCGCGCCGCTCGCCAGCACAACATCGCGCGCATGGCCGAAACGGCGCGCAATCTCCGCATCGACCGCATCGTCCTTGGCGAATTGCTGCTGCGGCTTCAGTTCGTCGAACCAATAGTCCAACACCGCCTGCGCGCACGCATGGACTTCGACCCCGTGCGTCTCTAGATCGCCTGCCATGTCGTCCTCCAATGTCACACCTGAGGTAATCAGCCTCGGCTGTCGACTCAACCTTGCCGAAAGCGAAACGATCCGCGCGCTGTTGGGATCCGGCGACGTGGTGGTCGTCAACAGCTGTGCGGTGACCAACGAAGCCGTGCGCCAGACGCGCCAGGCGATCCGCCGCGCACGGCGGGCGCGGCCCTCAGCGCAGCTGGTGGTGACGGGCTGCGCGGCGCAAATCGATCCGGCATCGTTCGGCGCGATGCCCGAAGTGGACCGGGTGATCGGCAATGCCGAAAAGCTGATCCCCGCTTCGTGGGCGCGTGACGATACGGCTTTGGTGCAGGACATCATGGCGGTACGCCAGACCGCGCCGCATCTGGCGGCGAGCTTCTCCGCGCATGTCCGCGCGTTCGTCGAAGTACAGAATGGCTGCGACCATCGCTGCACTTTCTGTGCGATCCCGTTCGGGCGCGGCAACAGCCGGTCGGTGCCGGCTGGCGCGGTGATTGAGCGGGTGCAGGCGCTGGTCGACGCGGGGCATCGCGAGATCGTGCTGACCGGGGTCGATCTGACCAGCTATGGCCCCGATCTGCCGGGCGCGCCGTCATTGGGGCAACTGGTCGAGCGGGTGCTGGCGCATACAAGCGTCGAGCGGTTGCGGCTGTCGTCGCTCGACGGGATCGAGATTGACGACCGGCTGTTCGCGCTGCTGACGCAGGAGACGCGGGTGCTGCCGCATATCCATCTGTCCTTGCAGGCGGGCGACGACATGGTGCTCAAGCGGATGAAGCGGCGGCATTCGCGTGGCGACTCGGTGGAACTGGTCGCGCGGCTGAAGGCGGCGCGGCCGGGGATCGCGATCGGCGCTGACCTGATCGCCGGCTTCCCGACCGAGGATGAGGCGATGGCGGCGAACACGCTGGCGCTGATCGACGATTGCGACATCGTGCACGCGCATATCTTCCCCTATAGCCCGCGCGAGGGCACGCCAGCCGCGCGGATGCCACAGGTTGCGCCGGGGGTTGCCAAGGCGCGCGCGACGGCGCTGCGTGCGCGGGCGGCGGAGCGGCGGGCGAAGTGGCTGCGCGGCATGGTCGGGACGACGCAGCGGGTGTTGGTCGAGCGGCCGGGCGACCGGGGGCATGCGGAGAATTTTGCGGAGGTGCGGCTATCCCCCAACCCGTTTGCGCTGAGCTTGTCGAAGCGCCATCGAGACCGCAATGACACGCAAAGCCCTTCGACAAGCTCAGGGCAAACGGAGGTTGGTACGATTGTGACGGTGACGATAGCCGGGGTTGAAGACGGCAAATTGATCGGAGCGCGCGCATGAGCGGCCCCAGCTGGCGCGAGCGGTTGCTCGGCGGGTTCAAGAAGACGTCGGACCGGCTGGTCGGCAATCTCGCGGGCCTTGGCACCGGGCGACTGGATGAGGCGACGCTCGACGAGATCGAGGAGGCGCTGATCGCGTCCGACCTTGGCCCGGCGACGGCGGCGCGCATCCGCGAGCGGCTGGCGGAGGAACAGGTCGAGCGCGGGATGGAGGAGCTGGGCATCCGCCTCGTCGTCGCCGAAGAGATCGAGAAGGTGCTGACCAAAGTCGCCCAGCCGCTGATCACCGACAAGGCACGGCCACAGGTGATGCTGGTGATCGGCGTCAACGGATCGGGCAAGACCACGACCATCGCCAAGCTCGCCGCGATCCTGAAGGATCAGGGGCTGAAGGTGATGGTCGCCGCCGGCGACACATTCCGCGCGGCGGCGATCGGTCAGCTGCGTACCTGGGCCGATCGCATCGGCGTGCCGATCGTCGCGGGGGCCGAGGGGGGTGACGCCGCAGGGGTCGCGCATGAAGCGCTGCGCCGCGCGACCGCCGAGGGGATCGACCTGCTGATCGTCGACACCGCCGGCCGCTTGCAGAACAAGCGCGAGCTGATGGACGAGCTGGCGAAGATCCGCCGCGTGCTCGGCAAGCTCGATCCGGAAGCGCCGCACGATGTACTGCTGGTGCTCGACGCCACCACGGGTCAGAACGCGCTCAACCAGATCGAGGTGTTCAAGGAAGTCGCGGGGGTCACCGGCATGGTGATGACCAAGCTGGACGGCACCGCGCGCGGCGGCGTGCTGGTCGCGGCGGCGGAGAAATACGGCCTGCCAATCCACGCAATCGGCGTCGGCGAAAAGGTCGACGACCTGCGCGGCTTCGACCCGCGCGAAGTGTCGCGGATCATCGCCGGGGTGGAGGCGTTGACCAGGGGGTGACCCGTTTCCCAGATGTTTCGACAAGCCCCGCCTTTTATAGAGTGACCGCATGACCGAATCTGCCCCGACCAAAGCCGCCCCCTCCCCAGGCCTGCGCATGCTGATCGATTTCGGTCCGCTGATCGTATTTTTCGTGGTCAATCAGTTCACACCCGGTCCGGCGCTGGCGAAGATGCTGGCAGCGACAGCGGCGTTCATGGCAGCGATCTTCGTCGCGATGGCGCTGTCCTGGTGGAAGACGCGGCATATCTCGCCGATGCTGTGGATTTCGGGCGGCTTCGTGCTGATCTTTGGCGCGCTGACCTTGTGGTTTCACAACGGCACCTTCATCAAGATGAAGCCGACGATCGTGTATTCGCTCTTCGCGGTCGTGCTGAGCTACGGCCTGATCGCGCGTAAGCCATTGCTCCAGAATTTGCTCGGCACTGCCTATCCCGGTCTAAGCGAGCGGGGATGGAAACTGCTGACGATGAACTGGGCGGTATTCTTCGTGGTCATGGCTGTGCTCAACGAAGTCATCTGGCGCTGGACCGCGCCCGGCCCACAGGACGATCTGAGCTTCTGGGCCGGGTTCAAGCTATGGGGTGCGATTCCGCTGACGCTGTTGTTCGCGATGGGCAACATCCCGCTACTGCTGCGCCACGGGCTGCAGACCGATAGCGAGATCGTCGACAAGGCTTTGCCGCCGGAGCAATAGAGATTTGACTCGCGCAAAGACACGAAGCCACGAAGAGTGAAGGGCGATTGAGCGAAGCTCTCGAAAACCTCGCCACGATCGCCGTTGATTGCGGCTTTCGTCTCCATGAGGAGCTGGGGCCTGGTTTGCTTGAAAGTGTGTACGAAGTGCCTCTTCGAGGCGTTGCGTGAGCGCGGGCTATGCGTTGAGCGCCAAAAGCCAATTCCGATACGATATAAGGGCATCGCGCTCTCAGAGGGGTTTCGGGCGGATTTGCTCGTCGAGAATTGCTTGCTGATCGAGCTTAAATCGACGGAGGCTCACGCCCCGGTGCACGCCAAGCAGGTCATCACCTATCTGCGGCTGCTCAATCTGCCGCTTGGCCTGTTGATGAACTTCGGCGCTCCGACATTCAAACAGGGCGTGCGTAGGCTGGCGAACAACTACTTCCGCCCGACTCCTTAAACTCTTCGTGGCTTTGTGTCTTTGTGCGAAATAATCTCTGACACCAAAACCAAAACGGGCCGAGGTTTCCCCCGGCCCGCTTCATCAATCGCTGACGGTTCCGATCAACCGGCCTGGTCGGCGCGGCTGACGCCTTCGCCGTCGAGATTGGCGGCGACGAAATCCCAGTCGATGATCTTGGTGATCGCTTCCAGATAGCCCGGACGCGCGTTGCGATAGTCGATGTAATAGGCGTGTTCCCACACATCGATCGTCAGCAGCGGCTTATAGTCATAGACGACCGGCGTGTCGGCGTCATGGAGCGAGGTCACCTTGATCTCGTCGCCGTCGAGCACCAGCCAGCCCCAACCGTTCGAGAAATGCGCGGTGGATTCGGCGATCAGCTGCTTGACCAGCTCTTCCTTCGAACCGAACTTGGCTTCGATCAGCTCGGCCAGCTTGCCGGTCGGCTCCTTGGGCTCCGGCGTCAGGCCGAACCAGTAGAAGCTGTGGTTCCAGATCTGCGCGCTGTTGTTGAACAGGCCCTTGTCGCCGGTTTCCTTGGCATGCTTGATCACCTCGACCAGCGACTTGCCTTCCAGCCCCTTGTCCGCGACGAACCCGTTGGTCTTGTCGACATAGGCCTTGTGATGCTTGCCATAGTGAAACTCGAGTGTTTCGGCCGAGATCGTCGGCGCGAGCGCGTCCTTGGCATAGGGAAGCGTGGGAAGTTCGAACGCCATGGGATTACCCTCCGTTTTGTAGTTCGCGCCCGCCTAACGCATGACGCCCGTGATTGCCGCACAAATTTTTCTGCGGACGGGATCGAGTGGAGCGATCAGCCGAAATTCCTCCCCTGCAAGGGGAGGGGGACCGCCGCGAAGCGGTGGTGGAGGGGTGTCCCCCGTTGATAGCGCGCGATACCGCTTAATCGGGGACACCCCTCCGTCAGCGCTGCGCGCTGCCACCTCCCCTTCCAGGGGAGGAATAGATCAGCCGCCCGCGTTGAGCAGGTCGTGGCGCTTGAGCGCG
>CAYMUJ010000071.1:0-12455 GCA_964393565.1 uncultured Stakelama sp.
TCATCGAGAAGTTCATCGAACAGCCGCGCCATATCGAGATCCAGCTGATCGGCGACCAGCATGGCAACATCGTCTATCTGGGCGAGCGCGAATGTTCGATCCAGCGGCGCCACCAGAAGGTGGTCGAGGAAGCGCCGTCGCCCTTCGTCACGCCCGAGATGCGGCGCAAGATGGGCGAGCAGGCGGTCGCGCTGGCGCGGGCGGTGGGCTATTACAGCGCGGGGACGGTCGAGTTGATCGTCAGCGGCGCGGACAAGACCGGCGACGGCTTCTACTTCCTTGAAATGAATACCCGGCTGCAGGTCGAGCATCCGGTGACCGAGGCGATCACGGGCCTCGATCTGGTCGAGCAGATGATCCGCGTCGCGGCGGGCGAACGCCTTGCCTTCACGCAGGATGAGGTGACGCTGACCGGCTGGGCGATCGAGAACCGCGTTTATGCCGAGGACCCGTATCGCGGGTTCCTTCCCAGCACCGGGCGGCTGGTGCGGTATCGGCCGCCTGAGGCGCAGGCGCGGCAGGAGCCGTTTCTGGTCGGGTCGAGACGTAGCGCTGCTGCTGAAGCCGTTCGCCCAGAGGACAGGCCCCACCCCAACCCCTCCCCTAAAGGGGAGGGGCTTAAGAGTGGCTATGTCCGCGTGGACGATGGCGTTGCCGAGGGGGGCGAGGTCAGCATGTTCTATGACCCGATGATCGCCAAGCTGATCACCTGGGGCAAGACGCGCGATGAAGCGGCGGATTTACAAGTTGCGGCGCTCGACCGGTTCCAGCTCGACGGGCTTGGCAACAATATCGATTTCCTGTCGGCGCTGATGCAGCATCCGCGCTTCCGTTCGGGCGCACTGACCACCGGCTTTATCGCGGAGGAATATCCCGAGGGGTTCGCGGGCGCGCCCGCCGGGGCGGAGCTGCGCCGCGCCCTGGCGGGGATCGCCGCCGCGCTGAGCTGGCGCGAGAGCGACCGGGCGGCGCAGATCAGCGGGCAGCTTGGTACACCGGGCGAGGTGCCGTGCGAATGGGTCGTGCGGATCGGCGATATCGAGCATGAGGTAACGCTGGGCGAAGACACGATTGTCGATGGCGAGCTGGTCGAGGGGGAGGTCGAATGGAGCCCCGGCGACCGGATCGCCGTAGCGCGTTCGGGCGACGCGGCGCTGGCGGTGCAGGTCGCGCGCACACGCACAGGGTGGAAGCTGACGACGCGCGGTGCGATGCACAAGGTCGACGTGTTCCGGCCGCGCGTGGCGCAGCTCGCCCGTCACATGATCGCGAAGATCCCGCCGGACATGAGCCGTTTCCTGCTGGCGCCGATGCCGGGTCTGCTGACGCGGATCGAGGTTGCCGAGGGCGAGAAGGTCGAGGCGGGGCAGCCGCTTGCGGTGGTCGAGGCGATGAAGATGGAGAATATCCTGCGCGCCGAGAAAGCGGGCGTGGTCAAGGCGATCAACTTTGCCGCAGGCGACAGCCTGGCGGTGGATGCGGCGATCCTTGAATTCGAGTGATTGACCGGCGCGGCGGGAGCGGGGCGGTGCAAATCGTCTCCTGAGCCTGCCGCGTGCCCGCTCAACCGTCTATTCGATCCCGGCGTCGAGCGCATCGAGGATCCGTCCGCCCGCCATGAACACGGCGATCGGGCAGACCGCGAACAGCAGCCATCCGCCAATACCGGGATATTGCTCCAGATAGTGAATCCCGCGGTCGACCGCCCCGACGCCGAGGCCATAGATTACGGCAAACGCCTCGAATCGGGTCTTGATGGTGAAGAGGCGTTTGATGCGCGACAGCATGGCAATCGTTACGCAAGAGCCGGGCCAAGCGCGGAAATGCGCGGCTTCGCATTAACGACTATGGTTACCTGTCAATTAACCCGACAGGGCCGCCGGATCGATACCGAGCAGGTCGAGCAGCGCGGTGCGCGCGGTCGCGATGCGGGCGATCAGTGCCGGGTCGCCGATTTCGTCCTGAGCGATCGCTTCGGGCCAATGTGCGTCGATCACGCCGGCGATGCGGTCGAGCTTGGCCGGATCGACCAGGAAGCGGGGATCGACGGTCGCTGGGTCGGCGACGACGCGCAGACGCAAACAGGCGGGGCCGCCGCCATTGGCCATCGACTGGCGGACATCGACCACCTCCAAGTGCCGGATCGGTCCGTTGCCGGCGACATGGCGCTGCAACCAGCCCCAAACGGATGGCGTATCGCGGGCTTCGGTGGGGAGAATGAGGCCGGTTTCACCACCGGGAAGCGTCACCAGCTGAGCGTTGAACAGATATGAGCTGATCGCGTCGGCCAGGCTGACTTCGGCTGCGGGCACCTCGACGATTTCGACCGTGGGCATCAATCGGCGCAGGTCGGCGTAGAAGGCATGCTTGTCGGCGAAGGCGAGTTCGTGCGCGAACAGGACATTGGCGTTGGCAACCGCGACGACGTCATTGTGGAACGCGCCGGCGGCGATCGCTTCTTCGGACTGTTGCACGAACAAGGTGCGGGCGGGGTCGAGGGTGTGGCGGCGGGCGACCGCTTCGCTCGCCTCGCGGTGCTGGCGCGCGGGGAAGGGGCCGCCGCTGACGCCATAGACGAACATCTCGACGCCCGGCGCATCATGTTCCGGCGCGAGGCGCATATGATTGGCCGCGCCTTCGTCGCCGAAGGGGGCGGGGACGGGGCCGTGGACGCGGAAGGCGTCATGCGCGAAGGCGAGGCGGAGCTGCGCCAGCGTTTCGGGCCATTCATGGCTGCGATGCGGCATGGTGACGAGGTTGGCGACGCTGAGGTGGCAGCGGCCGTCGGCCGTGTCCGGGGCAGGCGAGACGGTGGCGGCGTTGGCGGCCCACATTGCCGAGGCGGACAGCGCCTGTGCCTGAAGAGGGGGCGCGGCATCGGCATAGGTCGTGGCGAGGCTGTCCAGCCAGCGCTGGTCGGGCCGGGCATGGGGGAGAAGGATGCCCTGGGTCAGGCCGAGCGACAGGTTGGCGCGCATCTTCGCGAGGCCCTGCAGCGCAGCCGCGCGCGGCTGTGACACTGCGCCCCGGTTGCGCGTGGCGGCGAGGTTGCCGTGGCTGAGGCCGGCATAATTGTGACTGGGGCCGATGATGCCGTCGAAATTGATCTCAACGCGGGGCATGGCACACGTCCTGGCCCGGCGCGATGTCGAGCAATGCGGCGGCGGCGGGGTCGAGCGTCACGCCATCCGTGCCGCGTGCGATGCGCCCGTGACAGGCGCGGAAGTCGCCGAGTGTGCCGCGTGCAATGATGCTGGCCTCACCCCCGGGTGCGATGTCCGCGACCGGCTGTGTCCGGCAATCGCGGATGGTCATGACATTGTCGGTGCGCGCGGTCATGGTCGGGCCGCCGTCGAAGATGTCGATGTAATTTTCGAACGCGAAGCCTTCATGCTCGAGCATCCGCATCGCCGCGCGGCCCGAGGGGTGGGGGACGCCGATGACGCTGCGCGCATGCTCGGTCAGCATCGCGGTATAGACCGGGTGGCGGGGCATCAGGTCGGCAATGAACTGGTTGCCGTGGATCGCGTTGAATTCGTCCGCCTGCTGGAAATTCATGCCGAAAAAGCGCCCGGCGACCCCGTCCCAGAAGGGCGATCCGCCGGCCTCATCGATCACCCCGCGCAGTTCGGCGAGGATGCGGTCGGCAAAGCGCGCGCGGTGCATGGCGATGAACAGGTAGCGGCTGCGCGCGAGCAGCATGCCGAGGCCCCCGGCCCGCTCACCCGGGTGGAGGAACAGCCCGCCGACCTCGCTCGATCCCTCCAGATCGTTGACGAGGTTGAGGATTTCGGCGCGGAAGGTGCGGTTCAGCGCCTCGCTATGCTTGGTCACCGTGCCGATGCGGTAGGAATAGAAGGGCCAGCGCTGGCCGACCTGAGTGAAGATCTGGCAGGTGCCGCGCACCTCCTGAGTCATGGTGTTTTCGAGGACGAGGACGAACAGCTCGTCCTGCTTGGCGTCATCGGTGCGTGCGAACGCCTCCGCACTGCGCTCCAGCTTGGCCTTCAGCGCGGCCTTTTCAGGGGGGAGGTTGGTGAAACCGCCGCCGGTGAGCTTGGCCATCTCGTACAGATGCTGCAGGTCGTCGGCACGGGCGGGGCGGATGATGAAGGTCATACGCGGCCCTTTTCGATGATACGCAGAATGGTGAGCGCCGACAGGGCGGCACGTTCGGGCAGGCTGTCGGGGATCAGAAATTCCTCCTGCGAATGAATGGCACCCCCGCGCGCGCCCATCGTGTCGACGACGGGGACGCCGCAGGCGGCGATGTTGTTGCCGTCGCACACCCCGCCAGTGGCTTTCCAGGCGACGGGGATGTCAAGATCGGCGCCGGCCTGTTTGACCAGTCCGAACAGCCGCTCGGCACCCGGGTCGAGCGGTTTGGGCGGGCGATTGAAGCCGCCATGGACATGGACCGACACATCGTGCGCGGCGGCGATGGCGTCGGCGAGGGCGTGGACGGCGGCTCCGGCGCGCTGGATGGCGTCGGGTGAGGCTGGACGGAAGTTGACGCGCAGGATGGCGAGATCGGGGACGACATTGTTCGGCCCGCCACCCTCGATCCGTGCCGGGTTGACCGACAGATCGTCGGTCATCAGCTGCGACAGGCGCAGCGCGAGGTCGGCGGCGGCGACAACTGCGTTGCGGCCGTCGCGCGGGTTGCGCCCGGCATGGGCGCTCCTGCCGCGCACGACGATCGAGAAATTGCCGGTGCCGCCACGCGCCCCCGCCAGCGTGCCGTCGGGCAGTGCGGGTTCGTAGGTGAGCGCCGCGACCTTGTTCTTCGCGGCCTGCGCGATCAGCGCGGCGGAAGCGAAGGAGCCGGTTTCCTCGTCCGAGTTGATCACGACTTCATAGCCGTAGCGTGCGGCGGCGGGCGTGGTTTCAACCGCGCGCAGGGCGGCGAGCATCAGCGACAATCCGCCTTTCATGTCCGCCGCGCCCGGGGCGTTGAGGATGCCATCGGGCAGCCAGGTGGCGCTCTGGAACGGGTGATCGGCGGGAAAGACGGTGTCCATATGGCCGGTGAACAGCATCTGCACCGGCGCCTCGGGCCGCACGCGCAGGTGGAGGTGGCGGCCATGGGCGAGTGATTGCACAGCACCGCTGCTATCGACCATCTCGACCGGCGCGGGTTCGACCAAGGCGAGGTCGCCGGGCAGCGCGGCAAAGGCGTCGGCGAGCAGCCCCGCCATCATTGCCTGACCGTCCAGATTGCGCGTGCCGCTGTTGACCGAGACCCAGCGCTCGACCTGCGCCAGCATCGGCGCGGCGCGGGCCGCCTCGACGGCGGCGGCTTCGATTGCGTTCAGCCCCATGGGGAGGGTGTATCGGGTCGCATGCGGCGGGTGAACCCCCGCCGCGCAAAAAAGTATCGTGTGTAACGAGTTAAAATAGTCGCGTGAGCAGATAGAAGAGTGCGCCGACCGTTGCCGATGCGGGGATGGTGATGACCCATGCGACGATGACGTTCTGCGCCACGCCCCAGCGAACGGCGCTCGCACGCCGGGCGGTGCCGGCGCCGATGATGCTGCCGGTGATGGTGTGGGTGGTCGACACGGGGATGCCCAGCAGCGAAGCGGTGAACACCATGATCGAGCCGCCGGTCGAGGCGCTGAACCCCTGATGCTGCGACAATTTGGTGATCCGCGTGCCCATCGTTTCGATGATCTTCCACCCGCCGGACAAGGTCCCCAGTGCGATCGCGATATAGCAGGAAATGGCGACCCAGTGCGGCACATGGAATTCGCCCGACAGATAGCCGGTGGAATAGAGCAGCACGGTGATGATCCCCATCGTCTTCTGTGCATCGTTGAGGCCGTGCGCGGTGGAATAGGCGGCGGAGGAGGCGAGGTGGAGCCAGCGGAAGCTCTTTTCGGCGGTGCGGTTGCTGACGCGATGCAGCGCCCAGCTCGATAGCAGCATCACGAGCATTGCGAGCAGCATGCCGAGCAGGGGGGACAGCACGATCGCGATCAGTGTCTTGTTGAGCCCGCTCCACTGAATGCCGGTGAACCCGGCATGCGCGACGCCCGCGCCGACGATCCCGCCGACAAGCGCGTGGCTGGACGAGGAGGGAATCCCCTTCCACCAGGTGACGATGTTCCAGAACATCGCCCCGACCAGTGCCCCGAACACGACGGCGGGCGTCACCAGGTCCTTGTCGATCAGCCCCTTGCCGATCGTTTCGGCGACTTTGTGCAGTTCGGGCCAGGCGAGGGTGAGGAAATAGGCGGCGAAGTTGAAAAAGGCGGCGAAGCCGACCGCCTGGACCGGGCCGAGCAGGCGCGTGGCGACGACGGTGGCGATCGAGTTTGCAGCGTCATGCAGGCCGTTGAGGAAATCGAACCCCAGCGCGATGATGATGAGGCCGACGAGCAGCGGAAAGGCGAGTTCGTGCATCGGAGTGGATCAGGCGTGGTCGATGACGATGCCGTCAATTTCGTTCGCGACATCCTCAAGCGCGTCGGTGATCCGTTCGAGATGCTTGTAGAGTTCGCGCGCGACCATGAACTTCATGGCGTCATCGCCATAGGCCTTGAACGCGCGGCGGATGCCGGCGTCGTGAATGTCGTCGGCATGTCCCTCCATCCGGACCAGACGTTCGGTCAGCTCGTGCAGGCGGACGCCGTTCTTCGCGACGTCGCGCAGCAGTGGCATGGCTTCGGCGGTCAGCCGCGCGGCATCGACGATGATGGCGACGATGTCGCGCATCTCCGGCTCGAACATGTCCACTTCGTACAGGTCGACGGCGGCGGCGGCGGCCTGCATCTCGTCGATTGCATCGTCCATCGCGCCGATCAGGCTGGTGATCGCGCTGCGGTCGAACGGCGTGAGGAAGGTCTTGCGAACGGTCTGCAGCACTTCGCGGATGATCGTGTCGGCATCATGCTCGCGCTCCATGATCTCCCGGATATGGTCGCTGGTCGCGCCATTGCCCTGGAACAGGCGTGACAGCGCATCGGCGGCGGCGGTGATGGTCACCGCATGGGCTTCGAACAGTTCGAAGAAATTTCCGGTCTTAGGCAGAAGGCGCTGAAACCACGCGAACATTTGGCTTGCTTTCGATTTTTGCGCGACGACGGCGAGCATGCTCGTCCGCCGCGCGGCGGCATTGAATTCGGTCGGGCCGAAGCTGCGGATCAGCTCGCGAAGATCGGGTTCGTCGACCGCTTCCGCGGCTTCGGCGAGGGTGAACCAGCGGCGCTCGCGCTGATCCTGTTCCTTCCAGCTTGCCAGTTCGGCGGTGACGGCGAGCGGGAACACTTCGACATCCGCCATCAGGTGCGCGCCATTGCCGCGCCGCTTGCGATAGCGATAGGCGCCGATCGGGGTGGGACAGGCGGCACCGACCACGCCCGCCTCTTCCTCCGCCTCCTCCGCAGCCGCGAGGTGCGGCGGCATGCCGTTCGGCACATTGCCTTTCGGGATCACCCAGCGGCCCGTTCCGCGCGACGTGACGAGCAGCACGCGCACAGGGGCATCGATGGCGGTACCTTCGGTGCGATAGGGAAGGGCGGCGATCTGACGAATGGCTGTGGCTCCGGGTTGCGGCCCGATGCCCGATTTCGTCGAATGTTACAATCGCGTGAAGTTACTGTGACGGTTCTCGGTTGTGTTCAGCTTTGCTGAACCGGCACCGGCCCGCTCCCCCACCCGGCTACCCATATCATACTAACGCTGGGTGGCCGGGTGGGGGAGCGGGCCGGTGCCGCCAAACAAAGATGGCCCTAGAAATCCACCAGCAGCGACGCGCGTGTCGTCGTGTCGGTGCTCTTGCGCCCGTTCGGCGGCGCGCTTTCATAGTTTACCGCATAGGACATCTGGGTCGAAAACGGGCCGAACAGCTTGACGCGCAGCGCGGATTTTCCGGTGATCGTGCTGTTCTGCTGTTCGACAAATGCTGAGGCGTCCTGGCTGAAGGTCACGGCCTTGCTCATGTGCCAGTCGAGGTCGAGCTTGCCGCGCGCGGCGAGCTGGCGCTCGGTCGGGGCGGTCACAAAGTCGGTGTAGCGGAATGCCGGACCTACTTCTAGGTCGAGGGTCAGCGCGGGGGATTTGACCGCCGAATAGCCGGCCCCGGCGGAGATCGCATAGCGCTCGTCAAAGCCGAGGAAGCGGTCGCTTTCGAACTGCGCGGCACCATAGACATAGGCGCGGTCATCGATTTTCCAATTGGGTTCATACGCCGCGAGATAGCGTTCGCGTACCGTCTGGCCCAGGCTATCCTGATAATCGGCCTGCACGCGCAACTTGTGTCGCCAGTGCAGCGCTTCCCGCCTAAGGTCGAGGACACCCGTCAGGCCGAGCGTTTCGGTATTTCCAGTGGTCAGATAGCCGCCGAGTTCGGCGCTGCCCTTGACCAGATCAAGGAACTTGGCTTCGCGCAGCTGGCGCTCGGCCGCTTCCTTGCGCTCGCGTTTCCAGGCAGCGGCGGCGGATTCGAACTGGGCGGCGCGTTCCTTGTCGGCGGCCTTGGCATATTTGACGATTGCGTTGACCGCAGCCTCGTCGCCCGCCTTCATCGCGGCGTCGAGCATCGCCTTCACCTCCGACGACCGCTCGACCGACTGGACAGGCGGCGGGGGCGGGGCTGCTTCCTGCGGTGCCGCCGCGGGCACGTCGGCATTGGCGAGAAGCAGGGGGGCGGCGAGGAGGAGGGGGGCCATTAACGGGTTACTATCCGATTCCGGTCGCGAAATCGAGTGCGGTGCAGCATCACCCGGCCTCCCCGTTGTTCAGGCCGAGCGGCTCGGCAAAAATACGCAGGATTTCGATATAGAGGTCGCGCTTGAACGGCACGATCACGTGCGGAAGCTCGCGCGGGTCGAGCCAGCGCCAGGCGCGGAATTCGGGTTCGGCGGTGGCGATGTCGATCGCCTCATCGCCGGCGGTGAGGCGGAACAGGAACCAGCGCTGGCGTTGCCCGCGCCATTTACCCTTCCACACCTTGCCCAGCAGATCGTCGGGCAGGTCATATTCCAGCTCGACGTCCGGCGCGGCGAGCAGTTCGACATGGTCGCGCTGAACCCCGGTTTCTTCCCACAATTCGCGATAGGCGGCATCGAGCGGGTCTTCGCCCGGATCGATCCCGCCTTGCGGCATCTGCCACGCCTCCAGCGTCGAATCGAGCCGCTGGCCGACGAACACCTGACCATCTCGGTTGAGCAGCATCACCCCGGCGCAGGGGCGGAAGGGCAGGGCATTGCGGTCGATCATGCGGCGGCCTGTGTCATGACGCGGTTGGCCTCAGCCTCGGTCAGCAGCGCGCGGAACGCGACGAGCATGCCCGCGACATCGCCCTGTCCCGACGGGATCGCGCGGCGCAGGGTGATGAAGCCGTGGATCATGCCGACTGCCTCCCGAAACGCGACCGGAACGCCCGCCGCTGCCAGCGCCCCGGCATAGGCGCGGCCCTGATCGCGGATCGGGTCGAGGCTGGCGGTGAGGACCAGCGCGGGGGGAAGTCCCTCCAGCGTCGCATGGCGCATCGGCGAGGCGCGCGGGTGATCGAAGTCCGGGCCATAGCATTGGTTGAACCAGTCCATTGCTCTGGTGGTGAGCAGATAGCCCTCCGCAAACTGTGTCGCCGAGGCATAGTCGCCACCGAAATCGGCGGCGGGGTAGATCAGCAGCTGGCCGATCACCGGGGCTGCTGCGGGGGCGTCGCGCAGGTCGATCGCGGCGACTGCGGCGAGCTGGCCTCCGGCGCTGTCGCCTGCCAGCGCGATGCTGGTGACGGAGCGGCCGAGTTCGGCAGGGCTGGTGGCGACCCAGCGCGCCGCCGCCTCGCAATCGTCCGATGCGGCGGGCCAGGGATTTTCGGGGGCGAGGCGGTAATCGACCGACACCACCGGCAGGTCGAGCGTGCGGCTGAGTTCTGCGGTGAAGCTGGCATGGCTGTCGATATTGCCGATGACGAAGCCGCCGCCGTGGAAGAACAGCACGACCGGGCCGGCTTCGCGGCTGTCGCGCACATCGAACAGGCGGGCGGGGATCGGGCCGGCGGGGCCGGGGATGGTCAGATCCTTGACCGTCGCCAGATCACCCTGCGGCAGATCGACCAGATCCTTCATCGCCAGATATTGCGCGCGATACGCCTCAGGCTGTGGCGGCCATGGCATTTCGGGCATCGCGGCGAGCATGTCGAGGAAGGCGCGGGTATCTGGGCGGACAAAGGGCGTGGCCAAGGTCGGGTCTCCTGTCATGCGTCGAGAGTAATAGGCGAGGGGGTACGGCGGCGTCCACCCGCGCTGCCCAACTCACGCTATCTCGTAAGAAAAGAAGAATTTCGCTATCCTCGGCGCAATAGTGCTGCTACGGGCCCGGCCATGTTTCGAAAACGGCCCATTATTACCACCCGGACCGCGACCCGCCGCTGACAGGCCGGTCGCGCGGGTCCGGGTATCCGCCGCGAAGCATTTCCGAAGGCTGGCCATGTATGGCCGCTGACTTCCCACCGAAGAATGACTATGTGGCTGCCCGTATTCCGGGCGGCTCGACCGCATGAAAGGGTCTATTGATGGGTTACCGTGTCGTAGTCGCAGGCGCCACCGGCAATGTCGGGCGCGAGATGCTCGCCATTCTGGCAGAGCGCGAATTTCCGATCGATGAGCTGGCCGTGCTCGCCTCCGCGCGCTCGACTGGCGACATGGTTGATTTCGGCGAGACCGGGAAGCAGTACAAGATCCAGAATATCGACCATTTCGATCCCACCGGCTGGGACATGGCGCTGTTCGCGATCGGCAGCGAGGCGACCAAGGTGCACGCACCGCGCTTTGCCGCCGCCGGCTGCACGGTGATCGACAATTCGTCGCTTTACCGCATGGACCCCGATGTGCCGCTGATCGTGCCGGAAGTGAATCCTGAGGCGATCGACGGCTACAAGGTCAAGAACATCATCGCCAACCCGAACTGCTCGACCGCGCAGATGGTGGTCGCGCTGAAGCCGCTGCACGACGCGGCGAAGGTCAAGCGCGTGGTCGTCGCGACCTATCAGTCGGTGTCGGGCGCGGGCAAGGCCGGGATGGACGAGCTGTTCGAACAGTCGCGCAACATCTTTGTCGGCGATTCCGCCGAGCCGAAGAAGTTCACCAAGCAGATCGCGTTCAACGTGATCCCGCATATCGACAGCTTCCTGGACGATGGATCGACCAAGGAAGAGTGGAAGATGGTGGTCGAGACCAAGAAGATCCTCGACCCCAAGGTCAAGGTGATCGCCACCTGTGTCCGCGTGCCGGTGTTCGTCGGTCACAGCGAGGCGGTGAATGTCGAGCTGGAGAACGAACTGTCGGCCGAGGACGCGCAGAACATCCTGCGCGAAGCGCCGGGCGTGATGCTGGTCGATAAGCGCGAAGATGGCGGTTATGTCACCCCGGTCGAGTGCGTCGGCGACTATGCGACGTTCGTCAGCCGCGTGCGCGAGGATGCGACGGTCGAGAACGGCCTCGCTTTCTGGTGCGTCAGCGACAATCTGCGCAAGGGCGCGGCGCTGAACGCGGTGCAGATCGCCGAACTGCTGGGCCGTCGGCACCTGAAAAAGGGCTGAGCGCCTGCATATGGGCCTCCCCGCCGCGCAATGCTGGTGGCTGCTCGCATGCCTTGCGGGCGTCCCGCTGAGCGCGGTGGGGGCGGCCTATCCGCCCAACACCTGGCTGCAGATCGGTCCGGTATTGGCCGGCGTGCCGCTGGCATGGTGGGCGCTGCGCCGCTGGCCGTTCAGCACCGCCAGCGTGGCATGGGCGTGCAGCTTCGTGCTGCTGCACCTGTTCGCCGCCCGCTGGACCTATAGCAGCGTGCCGTATGATGCGTGGGGGCAGGCGGCGTTCGGATTCAGTGTCGATGCGGCGCTGGGCTTTCAGCGCAACATGTTCGACCGGTTGGTGCATTTCGCGTCGGGCCTGTGCTTCGCGCTACCGCTGGTCGAGGCCGGGATGCGCCACGCCGGGCTGACGCGACGGATGGCGGTGACGTTCATGCTGCTCGCGGTGCTGGCGATCGGCGCGGTCTATGAGATTTTCGAATGGTTGCTGACGCTGGGCCTCAGCACCGAGGCGGCGGAACAGTATAACGGGCAGCAGGGCGACATGTTCGACGCGCCCAAGGATATGGTACTGGCGCTGATTGGTGCCCTGATCTGGACCGTCAGTGCCCGGCTGCGCCGGGATCGTTCACAATCGGCGCCTTGGGCCGCTTGAGGAACAGCACCAGCGGGATCGCGGCCACAGTGACGATCATCATCGCGTGGAAATCGTTGAGATAGGCGATCATCGCCGCCTGGCGCGTGACTTCGGCATTCGCCATCGCCAGCAGCGCGTCGGTCTGGCTGCCAAGATTGGCGAGCAGGCCGGGGTCGAGCGTCTGGAGGCGTTCGGGCGTGATGTTGGGTGCGAGGTCGGCGTGGCTGACCTGCGTGCTGCGTGCGAGGATCGTCGTGACGAGCGAGATGCCGA
>CAYMUJ010000072.1:0-12211 GCA_964393565.1 uncultured Stakelama sp.
GTTGCAAACCCGTACCGACCGTCGCACCCTCCCGACAAACAAAGGGGAGGACACATCATGCACAGCGCCATCTTCGGCCCGGTCATCGCACTGATCGGCTGGACCCTCATCATGTGGGCCTGGATGTACGCGACCCGCATCCCGGCGATGAAGCGCGCCGGGATCGACGCAAAGAGCAAGATCGGCGGCACCGGCGCCGACCTGCGCGCGGTGCTGGAGGCAAGGGCGCAATGGCCCGCCGACAATTACAACCATCTGCTCGAACAGCCGGTGATCTTCTACGCCATCTGCATCGTGCTGGCGCTGATGGATCAGGGCGACAATCTCAACGCGACCATCGCCTGGGCCTATGTCGCCCTGCGCATCGCCCACAGCCTGGTTCAGGTCACCACCAACCGCGTTATCATCCGCTTCTCGCTGTTCAGCCTCGCAACGATCGCGCTGATCATGCTGACCGTACACGCGGCGATGGCCTATTGGGCGTGAGCTTCCACTGACCTAATTCCTCCCCCGCTCTGCAGGGGAGGAATTTCACGGAAACAGCCGGGCGAGACTCCGCTCCAGCATCATCAACTGCCACAAGGTCCGCCCATGCTCGGCGCGGCCCGAGCGATGCTCCTCCGCCAGCCGCGCGATCGCCTTGGGCTCGAACCACCCGCTCCCCGCCAGCACGCGCGACCGCGCCAGCCCCGCCGCCTCGTCGGCCAGCGCCTTGCGGAACCACGCCGACACTGGCGTCACAAACCCCATTTTCGGCCGATAGAGAATGTCCTTGGGCAGATACGGCTCCAGCGCCTTCTTCATCAGCCATTTGCCCTGCCCGGCCCGGATCCGCATCGACGCAGGCAGTGTCGCGGCGAACTCGACAAAACGATAATCCAGCAGCGGCTCGCGCGCCTCCAGGCTCACCGCCATGCTGGTCCGGTCCATCTTGGTCAGGATGTCGCCGGGCAGCCAGTGCTTGAAATCGGCATATTGCGCCCGGTCCAGCCCGTCGCGCGCCGGGGCATCCCGCATCGTCTCGATATAGCGCGTCTCGGCGCGATGCCCGCCCAAAGCCGCCCGCGCCGCATCGGTGTACAGCCCGCTGCGCACCTCCGGCGTCGTCACCCCGACTGCCTTGGCATAGGCCGCCCCGCCCTCATCCGCCAACGCCAGCAGCGTCGTCTTGGCGCGTAGCGGGCGCGGCGCCCAATCCGCCTTGGGATAGACCCGCCCCAGCGCCCCGAACATGCCGCGCACCGATGCCGGCAGCACCGCGCGCACCCGCTCCTCCGCCGCATGGAATTTGTACCGCCGATAGCCCGCCAGCGCCTCGTCCGCGCCATCGCCCGACAGCGCCACCGTCACGCTCTCCCGCGCCAGCTCGCACACCCGGTACGTCGCCAGCGCCGATGCATCGGCAAACGGCTCGTCAAAATGATGCACCAGCGTGTCGATCAGCGCATGATCATCCGCCGCGACGGTCTTCACCCGATGCTGCGTCGCAAACCGCTCCGCCACCAGCGCGGCATGCGCGGTCTCGTCATAACCCGCCTCGTCGAACCCGATGGTGCAGGTCTTGACCGCCGCCCGGCTCGCCTCGGCCATCAGCGCGACCACCGCGCTCGAATCCACCCCGCCGGAGAGGAACGCGCCCAGCGGCACATCGGCAATCATCCGCGAGCGCACCGCTGCGCGCAGATGGTGGATCAGCTCCGCCTCCAGATCGCGCGCCGATCCCTTGGCCCGCTGCGAGAAATCGATGTCCCACCATTTGACCGGCGCCGACACAGGCTTGCCGCGCTCCAGCAGCAGATAATGGCCGGCGGGCAGCTTCTTCACCCCCGCCAGCACGCTCGCATCGTCGGGGACATATCCCAGCCCCAGAAAATCCTCGACCGCGTTGAAATCGGGCGTCCGCCGGAACAGCGGGTGGGCCAGCAGACCTTTGATCTCCGACGCAAACGCGACCGCCCCGTCCGACAGTTCGGCATAATGGAGCGGCTTCACCCCCATCCGGTCGCGCGCCAGCAACAACGACTGCGTGCGGGCGTCATACAGCGCGAACGCGAACATCCCGTTCAGCCGATCCAGCAACCTCGGCCCCCATGCGCGCCAGCCATGCAGCAGCACTTCGGTATCGCTATGACTGACGAACACCGCGCCCTTCGCCTCCAGCTCGGCGCGAACTTCCTGAAAATTATAGATTTCGCCGTTGAAGCTGACGACGACATCGCCCTCCGGCGTCGCCATTGGCTGCCCGCCACCCGCCAGGTCGATGATCGACAGCCGCCGATGCCCCAGCCCAACGCCCGGCGCGGTCCACACGCCCGCACCGTCCGGCCCGCGATGCACCAGCGCATCGGTCATCGCCCGCACCCGCGCCGGCTCCACCGGCTTGGGTGTTCCGGGATAGTAAAGGCCAGCTATGCCGCACATCGTGTCGTAAACCCCGCCCTTCAGCCGTCACCCCCGCGAAAGCGGGGGCCATCTCCGGCGCTCTCCCACTTTACCACGGTTGTGCTTGTGGCACGTCCGGGAGATGGGCCCCCGCTTTCGCGGGGGTGACGAAAGGTTGCAAGCCCAGCTCGACGAACCGCCGCTATTTCGCCCCTGCCGCCCGATCCGCCAGCACATCCACCGGCGGCATCGCCCCCAGAAACCGCTTGATCGCCGCGCGCGTCGGCAGCTCGCCCTTCTCCGCCGACACCATCACCGCCACCGCGCTCTGCCGCCCGCCGAGCAGCTTGGCCTTCAGCGTCTCCGCCTTCACCCGCGACGGGCTGCCCGTCACGACATCGCCGACGCGGTACCAGGTCACGACCTCGCGCTCGACCGGCCCCGGAGCGGTCATCCGCAACGCGCTGCCGCCCTCCAGCTCGGGCAGATCCTCGATCCGCACCCAGCTGTCATTCTCCCGGATCGCGCCCTGGCCAAACCCGACCAGCTCCTTGCCCTCGCGCTGGCTGGCATAGACCGCGATCACCAGATCGACCTGCGCGCCCATGCCGTCGGAATAGCGCGTCATCACGAAATGGTCCGCGCCGGGGAAATTCGGCGTCCACACCGCCCGCGTGCTCAGCGGCCCCTGCGTCCACCCCGCCACCTGCGGCGCGACGACCTTCGCAGGTAAGCTATCGGCACGTGCCGCGATCACCCCGGCCCAGGCCATGAACAGGCTCACCAGTGTCAGCGACACCAGCGCCACCACCGCGGGCATCTGCGCCGTCCCCGGCCAGCGCGCCTGCAATTTTGCGGGATCGAACCACGGCGCATCGGGATCGCGGTCGAACCACTTCCACCCGATCGCCAGCACGCCCGCCATCACGACGCCGAAAAACACCCAGCCATAGAGGATATGGTCGAACCCCGTCGCCGCCTCGACCGATGTGAGGTACGCGGCATAAACCGTCCCGAACGCGCGCACGCCATTGGCCAGCATCGGCACGACCAGCGCGACGGCCATGAAGGCCACCCGGCGCGACCAACTGACGTAACAGACATTGGCCACCAGCGCGCCATAGGCGATCATCGCGATCACGAACTTCGCGCCCGAACACGCCTCGGCCACTTCGAAATAGCCGTTCGGCGTCGTGATCAGCACGCCATCGACATGCGCCGGCACACCGAACAGGTCGAGCATCGGCACCAGGATCGCGACCGTCAGGTCCTGCAGCGGCTTTTCCAGCCCCTCGCCGAACGGGACGAGAAAGAACATATAGCCCAGCGGAAACGCCACCGCGCGCACCACATTCGGCCCAAGCAAGGCGACCACCGCGCCCTGCAGCATCACCACCAGCCCAAGGTGCCGGAACAGCGCGACCCCCGCCGCATCGCCCAGCAGCCACGCGCCCGCGCCGCCCGCGACCACGACCAACCCCGGCCACCACGCATCGGGCCGCACCTCGGCCAGGCCCGCCCGCCGCTGCCACACCAGCCAGCCGACCACCGGGGCAACGAACAGGCAATGGCCAAAAGTCGTATTGGTCCAGTAGATCGCCGCCAGATCGCCGACATCGCCCCGGAACAGCAACAACAGCACCGCCCACACGCCTGCCAGCATCGCGGCGTGCCGCTGCCAGCGCGCATCGAACAGGGGCGTCGTCGCCACGGGCATCGCCGCGCTCGCCACGTTCAGGCCGCTACCGGGCGGTCCAGCCGCCGCTCGTTGCGCCCGCGCAAACCGACAATCTCGTCCAGCTTCGACAGGCGTGCGTCCCAGCTATAATGGTCGATGACCCGCTGTCGCGCGCGCGCTCCGTCCGCTGCGCCGACCTCCGGGTTCGACAGGATATGCGTCACCGCGTCGGCGATCTCGCCGACCGTCTGACCGACCTGGATCGTCCCGCCATGATCGATTCCGGTCGCCGCCGCGTCCGAAGCCACCACCGGCCGCGCCATCGCCATCGCCTCCAGCACCTTGTTCTGCACGCCACGCGCCAGCTTGAGCGGGGCAACCACCACCGATGCTGCATCCAACCAGGGGCGGACATCCGCGACCTCGCCCGTCACTATCACACCGGGATGTTGCGTCAGCGCCTGGACCGCCTCAGTCGGCTTGCGCCCGACAATGGCAAAGCGCGCATCGGGGTGACGCAACCGGATATGCGGCAGGATCGACTCGACGAACCAGGTGACTCCTTCGATGTTCGGGCGGTAATCCATCTGTCCGGTGAACACGATCAGATCGCCGATCGTATCGATGCGCTTGAACTGCGCGCCGGGGTCGAACTTCTCCGTGTCGATCCCGTTGCCGACCGCATGGACACGCTCCGCCCCGGTGCGATCCCGGAACAGCTCCGCCTCCGCGTCGCTCACGAACACGCTGGCATCGGCACGCGCGGCGATCGCACGCTCATAGGCGCCCAGCAACCGTGCCTCGCGCCGCATCATCCAACCGGTAAAGCCCCGGCTGGTCTCGCCGTAGCTCGCGAACTTGGCCGAATCCATGTCGACAAAGTCCATCACCACGCGCTGACGCGGATTCAGCGGCACATATTGCGCCATCTGGCTTGAAAAGACGTAGATCGTGTCGATCGCATGTCGCGTCAGCATTGCCTGAACTGCACGATGCACCTCGGCATTGTCGAATGCGGTAAGCGATACCGGTCGACGCAACAGCAGCGATTCCACCCCCGCCAGCGCCTGCGGCTTGCTGCGCCAAACGATCTGGCGGTTGCCGGTCAGCTTCGACAGGCCCGACTTGCGCTTTAGGTCGGCAGGGTCGTCGGCGAACGCCACCAGATGCACGCGCTTGCGCTCGCTCAGGTAGCGCAGGATATTGAACGCACGGATCTTGTCGCCGCGATCGGGCGGAAACGGCACGCGATGCGCCAGGAACAGGATATCACCCATCAGCCCAGTCCCCGCGCAATCCACGGGCCGACGCGGTTGGCGATGGCGAGCGGCAGCTTGCTCCAGACCGCGACCTGCAGCCGGTATTTGGGGTTGAGCGGATTGGCGTCGCGGATCGCCGCACCCTCGGCCACGCGGTCATAATAGGTCAGCGGCTGCGGCTCGAAGCCCCAATTCTTCTTGAACGCTGCCGCCCCCGTGCCGACCTTCGACCGGCCGAAATCGAACCGGGTACAGCCGCGGGTCCGGGCATGGCGCATCAGCTCGAAATACATGCGGTCATTGGCGCGCAACCGGCGCGCCTCCGCCGTGCCGCCACCCCAATAGGGAAACACGGTCCGCCGCCAATAGAGGCTCAGCACCGCCGACACCGGCCTGCCCTCACGCCGCACCACCAGCACATCGGCTGCGCCACCGAATTCCTGCAACACTGCGGTGAACAGCGCACGCGGGAAAACCGGCGTGCCCAGATTGCGGACCGATTCGGCATAGACCGCATAATGCGCCGCGACGTCGGACGGTTCGCTCCCGATGGAAATGCTCAACTCGGTGTCCAGCGCCTTGCGCACCTCGGCACGCTGCTTGCGCGGGATGGCAAGCAGTTCGGCATCGTCATCCTCGGCCAGACCGCGTGAAAAGCCCAGATAATGGCTGTCGTCGACGGTCCATTCCGGCCCGGGTCGTGGCCCGCCGCGCACTTCGACACTGGGACAGCTCAACCGCTGCGCCAACGTCCAGCACGCCTCCGCCAGCGCCTCGGCGACAGCCGGCTTGTCGGCCAATATTCCCCCGCCCACGCCGAACCCGGACGATGCCAGAACCCGTCCGAACAGCGGCGAATGCAATTCGGTCAGCGGCATCACCCCGACAATCCCGAACTCGCCCCGCTCTGCAATCAGGTAATGGCTGTGCTGGCCACACCCCCTGGCCACGGCCACACTCCATGCAGGCAGATGAAACGGCGTCGCATCGGGATGGTCATGGACATAGGCACCGATCCGCGCATGATCGATCGTATCGCCAAGATCCGCGACGCGCAGCGTCAGCGGGCGCATCTGGACCGGCGCATTCATGCCGCTGCCGCTGCCGCCGCAGCGACCCGGTCGGTACGATCCCAGCGATGCGCGGCGAACAGCGTCTGCAGCTTCCCCGCCATCGCCCCCAGCCTGCTGTAATGCCGCAGCTTCGACTTGAGCGGCGCATTCGCCACGCGCGGCTGGCCCGGGTCGATTTCCCACGGATGAAAGTAAAAGACCGCCGGCTGTCCGCCGGCATTCATCGTGCGGATCGCGCCCCGCACGACGCTTCCCGGCAACAGGCGGAAAAAGCCGCCCCCGGTCGTCACCTCGCGCCCCAGGAACCGTGCCGTTGTGACGGGCAGTTCGATCAGATCGCTCCCGGCCACCGGGCGATAGGCGCGGCGCGGTGCATCGGCCCAGCCATAATGGTCATGCCCGATCGGCGCGACGCTGGAGGAATAGGCATAGCCTTCCTCCGCCAGCACCTGATGCGCCCAGGGCGTGCGGACATCGATCGAAAAGCTCGGCGCGCGATATCCGCTCACCTTCTGCCCGGTCGCGTCCTCCAGCACGGCGCGCGCCCGCGCGATATCCGCACGGAACTGCTCCGCCCCCATGGTGAAGACGCGCTGATGGTCCCAGCCATGGCTCGCCACCTCATGCCCGGCATCGGCAATCCGCCGCATCAACGCGGGATAGCGCTCCGCCACCCAGCCAAGCGTGAAGAAGGTCGCCTTGACCCCGCCCTCGGCAAACAGCGCCAATACCCTGTCGGTATTTGCCTCCACACGATGCTCCAGCGCGGCCCACTGGTCGCGCGCGATCACCGTCTCGAACGCACCGACCTGGAACCAGTCCTCGACATCGACCGAAAGGGCATTGGCCACCATGGTCAGGCGGCGGCTCCCCGCCGCGCCGTCCGGGCATCATCGACCTCGATGAAATCGACCATCAGCGTCAGTACACGGCGCAGCGCCGCATCCTGTTCCTCGATCCGCGCCTCCAGCCGCGCAAAGCGCGCAGCCAGATCCGTTTCCTCGACTTCCGCAGAAGCAGGAGCAGGAGCAGAGGCCGGAACAGGGTCCGGCGCAACCGCAGGTGCCGCAGGTGCCGAAACCTCGCGCCGCAATGCCGCGCGCACCTCCCGCGCCGCCTGTGCTGCCTCGGGGGGGACGGGAACCGCGACTGCAACCGGCACCGGACGCGCCGGCGCCGATGGCGGTACCGCGCCCGACAGATCGCTTTCCAGATCGGCGATCACCGCCTCCACATCGGCCCCGGTAAAGCTCGCAATCTCCTCAATCGCACCAAGCAGCAATACCCGGCCGGCGAGCAGGTTGACCTTGCGCGGGATTCCTCCCGACCAACGGTGCATCGCCGCGATCGCGTCATTGGTAAAGCGCGGCTTGCCCCGCCACCCCACGCACGACAGCCGGTGGATCAGATAGGGTTCCAGCTCGTCCGCACCCATCCCCTCCAGCGCATGCATCGCAATCACGCGCTGACGCAGCTGGTCGAGCCGCGGATCGGACAGGCGCACACGAAACTCAGGCTGACCAAGCAGAAAGATCTGCAGCAGCGGATAGCCGCCTGCCTGGAAGTTGGAGAGCATACGCAGCTCCTCCAGGCTTTCGATGGGCAACGCCTGTGCCTCGTCGGCGATCAACAATGTGCGCCGCCCCTGTCGCGCCACTGCGTGCAGCTGCTTCTCGATCGCCGCAAGCAACTGCGCCTTGGCCAGCTGCGCCCCATCGATCTGCAGTCCTTCCGCGACCATCAGCAACAGGTCTTCGGCCTTGATCTGCGTCGTCACGATCTTGATGACGTGCAGCCGCTCGGGATCGATCGTCTCCATCAGATGACCGACCAGTGTCGTCTTGCCCGCGCCGGGTGCACCGGTGATGACGATGAACCCCTCGCCCTGGCTCAACCCATAGCCGAGATAGGCCATCGCCTTCTTGTGCGTCGCCGTATCGAACCAGAACGCCGGATCCGGTGTAAGCTGGAACGGTCGCCCGCTCAGTCCGTAATGGTCGTCGTACATTCTGTTTTCCCTGGACCAAAAAAACTCAGAAACCGTAGCGAAGGCCAAGCTGTGCCTGCGCCTGCGTATTGCTGCCCTCGCCATCGACCTCAAAGGTTGAGAAGCCGACCGACGCCACCGCGCTCAGCGGTCCGAAATTGTGGTAATAGGATCCGGTCGCACCGCCCCCGAATACCCCCGGCGCTCCGGCGATTCCGCTTTCATAATAGTTGAGGAACACATTTCCGTTGATCCCGGACCGTCCACTCAATGCCTGCGATGCGAACAGCTGCGCATAATATGTGTCGTCGCTGGTCCCCGCCAGTACCGAACTTCCCGCCGGGACCAGGTAGCTCCGATTGGCATAGCCCGCACCCAGCCCGAATGTGGTCGGGCCCGCGTTGAGTGCCAGCACCGCCGACACGCCCCGCGCACGATAGTTTGCGCTCGCGACCGATCCCAGCGCATTGGTCAGGCACCCGCCCGCCGCGCTTCCGCTTTCGCCGAACACACACCCGCCCAGATTGTCGCCAAAAACGCTTCCGGGAATGGTGAAGCTGGTCGGCAGCGCCGCCAGGTCGCTTGCCAGCTGCCGGCCAAAGCTCTGCACCGAATCATACACGCCGACCTGCAATGCCGACCGCCGCGAAATCTGCCACTGCAGCGACCCGGTATAGCTCATCGAATCATACCGGCGGCCGGCGCGGGCCTCCAGCATCAGGCGCGCGTTCGGCTTGTACAGCACGCCCGCATCCCAGAAGATGCCCTCGACCTCATAAGCGATGCGCGGCGGCGACGCCGGATCGGTGACGAACCGCCCCGCCCCGTCGCGCACGATCGCGCCCGTCCCGTCGCGCAGTGCGTCCCTCTGGGTAATCTCGATCTTTTCATAGCCCACGCCACCCACGGCGGCGAGACCGCGACCGATCGGCAACACGGCATCGGCACGCCCATATTTGCCGTCGAATGTCTGATCGAGCTGGCTCATCTCCTCACGCTGCCACGCACCCGCCAGACTCAGGCCCACCGGCAGGATCGTTCCCGCCTTCACGCCCGCGCGCACCTGCGCCAGATGGTTGGTCGAACGGTCGAACACATCGACCGGCGGAGCGGCCGGATCGACCGATGAGATCGACGGTGCCTCCGCCTTGGTATAGCCAAAACGATAGGCGGCGCTAAGGCTCGCAGGGCCGCTGCCGGTATGAAAGGTCGGCCCGGCATAGACCGAGTAGATCTGCGCCACATTGCGGACATTGCCGGACAGGTTGGTTGGCGCATCGCCGCGAATGTCGCTGCGCGCGCGCGTCGCCAGCGCCCCGCCCTCGACCGTCAGGCCGGGCGCGACCTTCACTGCGGCACGGGCCAGACCACTATGCGTGTCCTGATCGGCAACGCTGTTCTGCCAGTCGAAGCGGCGTTCATATTTATACGACAGCTGCACCTCGACCCGGCGCGTCTGGATCGACGCATCGACCCCCGCGCCGATGGTGGAATAGGTCAGCACCTCGCCCCCGCCCGAAAGATCGGCGACCAGCACCTGGCCGGCATCGACATAGGGTTCGATCGATTTACTCTTGTCCTTCGCCAGCACGGGCGGCGACAACAGCGCAGTGGCGGTCAATGCCGCAGCGAACACCCTCATTGATCGGGCTCCCCGTAATAAGCGCCATAGCTGCCAAAGCGGCGCCCGTTGGGTTGAATGGAAACACTGTTCAGCAACAGCTGGATCTGGTCACACCCGTCGAGCAGCCCGACGGCGTCGCGCAACTCGCTCTCGCGCGTGCGGTCGGCACGCACCACCAGCATCACCTGTCCGACATGGCTGGCAAGTGCACTGGCGGGGGATGCGGCCAGGATCGGAGGCGAATCGAAAATCACGATCCTGCGCGGATTGGCCGCAGCCAGTCCGTCAAGTATCGCGTGTGCGCGCGCACTCGCCAGCAATTCGGTGTCGGCAACGCTGCGCGTACCGGCGGGCAGCACCGACAACTGCGGGACATCGGTGTCGATGATACAGTCTTCGACATTCGCGACATTGCCAGAAAGCGCATCGAGCAGCCCCGGTCCATCCGCCGCACCCAGGCGCTGAAGCACATCGGGTTTGGCAAAGTCGGCATCGACCAGCAGGATCTCGACATCCTTTTCCGCCGCAAGCGACAGCGCAAGGTTGATCGCACAGAATGTCTTGCCGTCATTCGGCTTGGCCGAGCAGACCAGAATCATCCGCGACCGGTCGTCCGCGCCCGCGCCACCGTCGGCGCGGATCTGACGCGCGGTGCTCAGCAACTGGCGCTTTACCAGGCGGAATTCCTCGGCCAGCGCGGTGACGGTTGCGCCGGGAACCAGCATGCCATGGTCGGCCAGCTGCTTGCGATCGATTGCAACGCGCGGTCGCACGCCCGGATGCACGGCCGCCTGAATCTCCGGTACAACCGGGGCCGGCTCAACATGCGCCAATGGCACGACCGGAATTTCCACTGCCTCAAGCTCGGGGACCGAGTCGCCTGGCGTGAGGGCGGCAGCAACGGTCGCAGCAGGCGGTTCAGCCAGGGGAACAGGCCGCAGTGCAGCGTTGCGCTGGACGAACGCCTGATGGGCTACCGCCCGCTCCAACAGCGATCCACCAAGGCGTCTGGGAGTCTGGTCGTTCATCGCCTGTGCCTCACGCGCTCATGCCGCGCTGAAGCATTTCCAGCCCCAGCAATGCTACCCATGCAACGACCAGCCCCGCGGTCGCCGCCGCAAACATCTGCAGCCGCTTGCGGCGCAGCGCGGTCTGCGCCGCCGTCACGACCTCACCGATCGATCCGATCACCGGCAACCCGCTCATCCGCTCCAGCCGCGCCGTCGTCGGGAACGTCCCTGCCAGCTGGCTCAGGCCGAATGCCACCGCCAGACCCGCGCCCAGCCCGACGATCAGCACCCCGGTCAGCAACAGCGGCCGGTTGGGTGCGGTCGGCGCACGCGGCGCGGTCGGCGGATCGATCACGTTGAACTTGACCGCATCCGCCTGGCCCGCGGCCTGGCTACGCAACTTCACCTGCTCGCGATCCGCCAACAGCTTGTCATACGCGGCCTTCATCACCTGATAGTTGCGGTCGATCTCGGCCTGTTCCTGCGCCGCTGCGGGATCGCCCGCGATCTTCTGATCGATCGCGGTCATGTCGGATTCGATCTGGGCCTTGCGGTTGGTCAGCGCCGCGACCTGCGCGGCCTTGTCCGCCTGCATCGCGCGCAGGCTAAGGTAAAGCGGGTTGGCGCTCGCGCCGCCGCCGCCACCCGAATAGACCGGTTCACGCCGCGCCGCGCCCTGCGCTGCGGCCAGCTGACTCTTGAGCGCGATCACGTCGGGATGACTGTCGGTCCAGCCGCGCGCACGCGCTTCCGCCAACTGCCCCTGAATTGCCGAAAGCCTGGCGCGTGCCGGTCCTGCGACCGCGCCACCGCCCCCAGGGCCAGCCACCGTTGCAGAGGTGCCGGCCATCTGGCCATTCACGGCGGCAAGGCTGCTCTGCGCCGCTGCCAGTTCGGAATTGACCTGCGCCAGCTGCGCCCGCGCCGCCGACAGCCGTTCGGCGAGCGTGCCGGTGCCGGGCAGCGAGCCGAGATACCGGTTCTGGAAATCCGCCTTCTTTGCCTCCGCCTCCTGCAGCGCCTTCTGCCGCTGGGCAAGCTGCTGGTCGAGGAACTGGAGCGACTGGCTCGCCTCGTCGCGGATCGTGCCGAGATTATCCTCGACGAAAATATCGATCAGCTTCTGGACGATGGTGCGCGACAGCTTGCCGCTGTCCGCCGTTGCGGTGATCTCGAACAGATTGTCCTGCTGCGCGGT
>CAYMUJ010000073.1:0-12077 GCA_964393565.1 uncultured Stakelama sp.
AGCTTGCCCTTCTTCGACAGCTCGTACAGGCGGTGCACGCCGGTGGTGGTCTCTTCCGACACGCCCTTGATCGCGGCGACGGTCTTGGTGAGGTAGCCCGGACGCTCGGCCAGGAAGCGCTTCAGCGTCGCGACGAAGATTTCCTCTTCCTCGTTCGACGGGGTGAACAGCGCTTCACCCGCCTCGACGCGCGCGCCCCACAGCGCGAACATGGTGGCGTCGCCACCGTCGTCGAGGATCATGTTGCAGGTCTGGTCCTGACCCCAGTCGAAGATGCGGATCACATAATCCCAATATTCCTCCAGCGTCTCGCCCTTGACGGCGAAGACGGGGATGCCGGCGGCGGCAATCGCGGCGGCAGCATGGTCCTGGGTCGAATAGATGTTGCAGGTCGCCCAGCGCAGTTCGGCGCCGAGTTCCTTCAGCGTTTCGATCAGCACGGCGGTCTGGATCGTCATGTGCAGCGAACCGGTGATGCGCGCGCCCTTCAGCGGCTTGCTCGCACCGAACTCCTCGCGCAGCGCCATCAGGCCCGGCATTTCGGTTTCGGCGATCTCGATTTCCTTGCGGCCAAAGGCAGCGAGGCTGAGGTCCTTGATGACATAATCCTTGGGGTCGAGCACGGTGGCCACGATCATTCTCCGGCTAATGAAATGCTTTGCCGCAGCACGACCACGGCACTGCCCGCGCCCCTAGCCGATCAGCCACCGATGCGCAATTGAAACATAAAGATATCTTTATATGAAGGCGCTCCGCCGCCCCATTGACAGGTAAAATCGCTACTGCCACGCCTCCTCCTGCAACATTCTGTGGGGGAATCATGAGGTTGAAGTCAGCTACCAGCGCGTTCGCGTTGGCGCTTGCCATGAGTTGTATGCTGGTCAGCCCGACGCTGGCACAAGCGGCAAAGGCCGAAAAGATTGAAAAACAGCCTTCGCTGCACGTCCAGTGCGACGGCAACCCGAACAACATGTCCGCCGGCGAGACGGCGGCGCGGCTGATCGGTGCGCTCACCCTGCTGGCGCTGTTCGCCCCGCCACCAGAAGGCGCCGATCCGTCCAAGCGCAAGTTCGGAGCAGAAGGCGTCGCAATCTGTTCATCGCTGATCGACGGCGAAAAGCGCGAGACCAATGACTATCGGCGCATCAACCTGATTCTTGGTCGCGCGGTCCACCGGATCGAGGCGAAGGATTATGACGGCGCGATCGCCGACGCCGCGCTTGCCCGGTCTCAGGCGGAATCCGCAGGCTTCATGGCCAATCCCTATTATGCCCGGTCCCAGGCCCGTGCCTTTGATCTGATCACTGCTGCGGCATTGTATCGCGCCGGAAAGACCGCCGAAGCGCGCGACGCTGCGCTACGCAACCTGGCTGACTCGCGCTATCTGCTGACCCCAGTACTGGGTGTTCCCGCCTATCTGTTGGGAAATCCGGAACATTCGGCGATGGAGGCTGAGTTCCGGAGCTGGCGCAGCAAACTCGGCTGGCCGATTTCCGAAGCCGACCGGCTTGAAGAATGGGGGCGCTTTGCCGATGCCGCGACGGTGCGTGAAGCGCTGGTCGATTTCAACAAACGCACCATTCCTGATGCGCTCAGCAGTGAAACCATCGCCCGGTCCGCGATCACGCTGGCACTGGCGGGCAACATCGAACTGTCGGATACGCGCATCGCCGAAGCGCGCGCCAATGCCGAAAAACGCCGCAGCAGCGGCCTGACCGAATCGAACGCAAGCGAGATTGTCGAACTCTTCGACCTTCACGGCATTATCCGCCAGTCGCAACGCGGGGAGATGGCGGCAGCACGGCGGCTGTTTGCGGCGCGCTCACAATGGGTCGCGGCGTCGTTTGGAAGTGTTGTCGAAGTAACGCGACGGCTGCGGGTCGGTGCCATCCCCGACGAACTGATCGGCGGACTTGCGCGCGATCCGCAGACCCTGTGGAAAGACCGGCTCGACACCCGTCGGGCAGAGGCGCTGGCCAAGGACAGCGACAATGCCACGCTGTTCAGGCTCATTCCTTCGGTCGATGCCGCCGGTGCCTATCGCAGCCTGTCCAAGCAGGTCTGGCGAACCGACAAGTCCAGGCTGATCATACCGATCAAGGACGAGAGCAAGTCAAAGCTCAAGATGGAGCGGATGTACTATTATGGTGCGGACTTCGATGCGCTGTTCCCCGCTTATGCGCTCCACGCAGCGCTGATCGCCAAGTCCCGCGGCCATCAGGGGTTCGTGATGCTTCCGATCATTACCGACAATCTTGCCTATGCGGCCTTCATCACGGGGAACAAGGGTGACCCGGGGCTCGCCGCCCCAATCTTTGTGGATGCGGAGGAGGCGATCGCATCGCTATCGCTCGTCATCCCTTCACCCGAAGCAATTCGGGCCGAACAGGCAGCGGCAAAGAAGAAATAGACCTTGCCCCCGCCCGTCCGCAAAGCGGCCGGGCGGGTCCGCACGATGAACGGCCGTCACCGCCAGATCGATCCCGCTACGCCGTCCCGGCGTTGCTGGCCAACAGACGCGGGTCGATACCGGATCGGGCAAAGCTCTTTTCCCAACGCTGTGCGGCATTGGTTTCGAACAGCAGATCGGCGTCGCCTGGCACATTGAACCAGCCATGGCGGGTCATCTCTGCATCCAGCTGCCCCTCCGACCAGCCAGCATAGCCCAGCGCGACAATCCAGCGCGACGGACCCGTGCCAGCGGCGATCGCACGCAGCACATCGATCGTGCTCGACAGTGCCCATCGCCCGGCGACATCGATCGTATCCTGTCCGCCCCAGTCGGTTGAATGGAGTACAAAGCCGCGCCGGGGCTCGACCGGACCACCGAAATGAACCCGCACATTCGGCGCCGCCCCCGGATCGATCTTGAGCTGACCAAGCAGATCGTGCAGCTTCAACCCGTCAATTTCATGGCCGATCCCCACGCCAAGCGCGCCCTGCCCATCATGCGCACACACCGCAATTACCGCTCGCTCGAACCGCGGATCTCCGATCCCCGGCAGCGCGAGCAGGATCTGACCGGTCAGAAAGCTGGCTTCGTCCATGCAAAACAACATAGGACCGTGAACGCGGCTCCGCCACGCTTGAAAATTGCGACAGCCATGCCACTTGGGCGTCGAACCGCAGTTCCGCGGGATGAGAGGAGACCCAGATGACGATCCAGATCGGTGATCGCGTGCCCACCACCACCTTCGTCAAGGCGACGGAAAACGGCCCGGAGCAGATCAGCTCGGACGCATTCTTCGCAGGACGCAAGGTCGCACTCTTCTCGGTACCCGGAGCGTTTACACCAACCTGCTCGGCGCGCCATCTTCCGGGCTATGTCGAAAAGGCCGGGGAACTGAAGGCAAAGGGCGTCGACGAGATCGCCTGCACGGCCGTTAACGACGCCTTCGTCATGGGCGCGTGGGCGAAGAGCGCGGATGCCAGCGACATCGCCATGCTCGCGGACGGCAATGGCGCCTTTGCCAAGGCGGTCGGCCTGGAATTCGACGGCAGCAACTTCGGCATGGGCACGCGCGGCCAGCGTTATTCTATGCTGATCAATGACGGCGTGGTCGAGCAGCTGCATGTCGAAGCGCCCGGCGAGTTCAAGGTAAGCTCCGCCGAACATCTGCTCGCGAATCTGTGATCATCTGAACGGATGGACCGCGCGTCGAATTCCCGCTCGTACGGGGAACCGACGCGCGGCAAAGCGGTTTTCATATCGGAAGGGAGTTCCGACATGTCCACCGACACGCATCTCGACGACGCTCCAGTGCCCGCGGATACCGGCCTGCGGGACACGCTGCTGACTCAGGCGAAAGAAGCCCTGAACGGTACCGGTGAAGCGATTGGCAGCGCATTCGACGGCGTGGTCGAAGCCGCAAGGAAAAACCCGGTCGCGGCGGCGGCCATCGCTGCGGGTGCCGCCGCCGCTGTGGCCGGCGCTGCGTTCGGCATCGGCAAACTGCTCGACACGGACGACGCCCAGTAATGGCGTGAGGACTCCGCTCCGGCCGGGTCCTCACTCCTCGCTACCTTGCCAAACTCCGCTGTCACATTTAACAGTGGAAGATGACACAAGCAGAACAGATCGTCGCCGAACTGGATCGGCTCCACACCGCCTCCGTCAACAATCTGCGTGAGGCATTAGACCTGTATCTTACCAAGGGTATCGCCCCGGATCCGGAGCGCCGCAAGGACGGCAGCTTCGCCTATCCCGAGATCCGCGTCCGCTATCGCAACGAAGTGGACAGGCCCAGCCCGGCACGCAGTTTCGGCCGGCTCGTCGAACCGGGCGATTACGCGATCAGCGTCACCCGCCCGGCAATGTTCGCGGGCTATCTTATCGAACAGCTTACCTTGCTGATCGAGGATTATGACGTCGAGGTCACGGCCGCCACAGGCCGTCAGGAAATCCCCTTCCCCTATGTCATCGACCCCAGCCATGTGCTGAAGATGGATCAGGTGTCGGTGCTCGAACTCGCACGGCATTTCCCTGCAACGGAGCTTGCCCATATCGGTGACGAAATCGCCGATGGAAGCTGGATCAGCCAGGATGGCACCCGCCCGCTCGCGCTGTTCGATGCGCTCCGCACCGACTTCAGCCTGGCACGCCTGCGCCATTATACCGGCACTCCGACCGAGCATGTCCAGCGCTATATCCTGTTCACCAACTATCACCGCTATGTCGATGAATTTGTCCGCTGGGCATCCGAACAAATCGGTGAAGGCAGCCGCTTTACCGGTGTATCCGGGCCCGGCGGCATCGTGTTCAAGGCCGGCGACGACCCCGAAATGCTGCTCACCGACGGGGCATGGCGGCGGCACCAGATGCCCGCATGGCATCTGATGGCGGAGGACGGCAGCGGCATCACGCTGGTGAACATCGGCGTCGGCCCGTCGAACGCAAAGACGATCACCGACCACCTTGCCGTGCTGCGCCCCGAAGCGTGGCTGATGATCGGTCATTGCGGCGGCCTGCGCCCCAGCCAGCGGATCGGCGACTATGTCCTCGCCCACGCCTATCTGCGCGACGACCATGTGCTGGACGACGTGCTGCCGCCGGAGATTCCGATCCCCGCGATCGCCGAAGTTCAGCAGGCGCTGGCCCGCGCCGCCGAAACCGTCTCGGGCCAGTCAGGCGACGAACTCAAGCGCCGCCTGCGTACCGGGACGATCGTCACCACCGATGACCGCAACTGGGAATTGCGCTTCTCGCGCTCGGCACTGCGCTTCTCGTTGAGCCGCGCGGTCGGTGTGGACATGGAGAGCGCGACCCTCGCCGCTCAAGGCTATCGCTTCCGCGTTCCCTACGGCACGCTGCTGTGCGTCTCGGACAAGCCGCTGCATGGCGAACTGAAACTGCCCGGCCAGGCCAATCGCTTCTACGAACGCGCGATCGCCGAACATCTCAAGATCGGCATCGAAACCTGCGAAGAGCTGCGGCGCGAAGGAGCAAAGCTGCACAGCCGCAAGCTGCGCGCATTCAACGAACCGCCGTTCCGGTAAGGCTGCAGGACGGATCGGAAAAGATTGACGCAGGAAACCCTTTCGTCTCAGGCTGGTTACAGCCACGAAACCACTGGAGTTGCGTGATGGCGAAAGCCCCAACCACATCGAATGAAGACGGCACTCCGACCAAGAAAAAGGCTCCGGCTAGGCCGCGCAAGACCGCTCCGAAGCCAACGACCAAATCGGACGAGGCAGAAGTCGCCCCGGCTGTCGCCAAGGCCGCCGCCAAGACCAAGGCAACCGCCAAAGCCAAGGCGCCGGCGACTGCGAAGGTTGCGCCTACGCCGGTTGCTGAGGCTCCCGCCGTCGACACTCCGGTGACGCCAGCAAAGGCTGCGCCGCGCAAGCCGACCGCTGCCAAGCCGACGGGAAAGGCATCGACCTCAGCCGACAAGGCTCCGCCCCCGCGTCGCACTGCCGCAGCACGCAAGCCTGCTGCCGCCTCCAAGCCGCGCGCGACAACGCGGGGCAGCAAGCCCGGTCGACCGCGCGCTGCGGTGGAAGCCGCCGCAGCCAGGGTCAGCTCCGCCGCCCACTCTGCGGCACAGACCGTGTCGGACTCCGCACCGGCAAAGTTCGTTGCCGAAGCGCGTGAGAAAATGGGCGATCGCAACTTCTTCGCCACGCTGATCGGTGGTGTCGCGGCGATCAGCGCTGCTGCCGCAGGGCTGTTCTACGCCCTCAAAAAGGGTCAGGGCGGCCCGCAGGACACCGCAACGGGAGCCAAGGCGCATCACGCCGACGGCACCGACTGCTCGACATCGTTCGAGGCGGGGATCGCCGACAAAGGCACCATCCCGGACAAACATCCGGGCTGATCCGCCAACAAAGCCAAAGAGACAAGGCCGCCGCGATCCTCTCGCGGCGGCCTTTTCATTACCAGCCGGTGGGCTTGCCCTTGTTCTGCTCGTCGAGCCACGCCTTCAGCGGCGCGAAATACTCGACCATCGCCGCGCCCGACATTTCGCGGCTACCGGTGAATGCTTCGAGCGCATCGGGCCACGGCTTGGACGCGCCCATTTCCAGCATCGCGTTCAACTTCGCGCCGACCTCCTTGTTGCCATAGAAGGAACAGCGGTGGAGCGGCCCCTTCCACCCGGCCTGATCGCACGCAGCCTTGTAGAACTGGAACTGCAACAGCCGGGCGAGGAAATAGCGGGTATAGGGCACGTTCGCCGGAATATGATATTTCGCGCCCGGGTCGAACTTGGTCTCGTCGCGCTTCACCGGGGGCGTAATCCCCTGATATTGCAGGCGCAGCGCATCCCACGCCCCCTGATAGCCGGTCGCCGGGATGCCGCCCGAGAACACGCCCCAGCGCCATTTGTCGATCAGCAGGCCGAACGGCAGGAACGCGACCTTGTCCATCGCCTGACGCAACAACAACCCGGTATCCTTGTCCGCGCTCGGCACCTTGCTCGCGTCGAGCAGTCCGATCGAGACAAGGTAATCCGGCGTGATCGACAGCGCGACGAAATCACCGATCGCCTCATGGAAACCGTCATTCGCGCCATCCTGGTACAGGAACGGCTTCATGTTATAGGCACGTTGATAGTAGTTATGCCCCAGCTCATGATGGATCGTGACGAAGTCGTCCGCATTCACCTTGATGCACATTTTGATACGCAGATCGTCTTTCGTGTCGATGTCCCACGCGGATGCATGACACACGACCTCGCGATCCGCCGGCTTGGTGAATTGCGAACGGGTCCAGAATGTTTCCGGCATCGGATCAAGCCCCAGCGAGCTGTAGAATCCCTCGCCTGCCTTCACCATCCCGACCGCATCCAGTTGCCTGGCCTTGAGAAGCTCGGTCGTGTCATATCCGACATCGCCCGACCCCGCGGGCGCGACGATGTCGTAGATATTGCCCCATTCCTGCGCCCACATATTGCCGAGCAGGTCGGCACGGATCGGGCCGGTCTTGGACTGGACCGCGTCGCCATATTTTTCGTTCAGCTTCCAGCGGACATAGGTGTGCAGCGACTCATAGAGCGGCTTCACCTCGTTCCAGAGCTTGTCGGTCAGCTTTGCAAATGCCTCCGGCGGCATGTCATAGCCGCCGCGCCAGAGCGCTCCCACATCCTTGTAGCCCAGTTCTCGCGCGCCCTCATTTCCCAGGCCAACCATGCGCGTATAGTCGCGGCGGACCGGCGCGCCGACATTGTCGTGCCAGCTGGTCCACATCTCCTTGAGCTGGTCAGGATTTCTGACCTCGCCCATCGCGGCCTCAATGTCGCTTCCGCTGATGGGCTTTGCGTCCAATGTCCCCTTACCCGCGCCATAAACGCCCTTCATGCCATTCACGAGGCCGGCAAGAGTTGCAGCGGCGCCTTCGCGCGACGGGGCCGGCAGCGTCATCTTGGCCCGCAGCAGCTCCAGCTTTCGTGCAACGTCCGGGGCAAGGCCCTGCACCTTTGCGAAGGTGGCGGCCTTACCGGCATAATCGACTTGCAGACGGGTCAGGGCAGCGCCAGCCTCCGCAGAAATGGCCGAGGTATCGTCGGTAATATATGTCTCATAGACCCAGTCGGCGCGGCCCGCCGCGATATAGGCTTGAGTCAGCCTGGCCTCGGCCTCGGCAACAAAGGCTGCGGCATCTGCCGCAGTCGGAGTCGGGGCCATCGCCTTCGACGTCTGCCCGACTGCAGGCGTAACCAGCAGAACCGCCAGCGCGATCGACGAAATTCCGGTGCGGATCATTAAGCCCTCTCAAACCCTGTGACGTGAACGCGCGCAACCTGCGCCCGCCCCCGCAATGGGTCAAGCGGTCAGAAATGTTACGATCGCATCGCCCAATTCAGGCCGGGTCACGGCACTCATATGGTTGCCGGGAATCTCGACGAAACGCGCATCCGGCAGCATCGCGGCCAGCCCCGCAACCGACCCGACTTCGTCGTCATCGACACCGGCAACAAGCAGCACCGGCACATCGACCGCCGCAATCGCTTCGCGCGGCGTATCGACAAATGTGTCCAGAATCCCCAGCAAAGCGACCGGGTCCCCCCCGGTGGTCTTGAGGAACGCCTGCGACATAAACTCCTTGTCACCACGCACAAAACTTCCAAACCCGGTCAGCACACTCCGGAAAAACTCCCCCCGGCGGCGCGTATCCGTAAGGCCAAGATCGCCCAGGCCCGACAGGACGGCGCGACGCGGCGCGGGCGCAACACCACGCGCAAGCACCCGCATCGTCGTACGCGCGCCGAGCGAATAGCCGCCCATATCATAATCGGTGAGACCAAGATGCGCGATCAGCGCCTCCGCATCCTGTGCCAGCGCGTCGGGCGGATAGGCGGCCGGGTCATGCGGCCGGGCGCTGTCGCCATGGGCGCGCAGGTCAGGCATGATGACCCGAAAACCTGCCGCCGCCAGTTTCGCAGCGGTCCCATATTTGATCCAGTTGGTCTGGGCGTTGGAAAAAAAGCCGTGGATCAACACCACGGGTCGCCCTGTACCCAGTTCGCGCCACGCCAGCCGCGCGCCATCGAATGTCTCGAATGTCTCGAATGTGTCGGTCATGCCCCGCCTGATGCACCGGATCGACGCGCCGCGAAAGCCCGGTACGCGCATTGGCCGCAATCGAATGCATTGCAGAACACAACTTATTTCACTGGCGTTTTATAAGCATGGCTATTATATCGACGCTTATGACAGACTCCCTTGGATTTCTGATCAGCGACGTATCCCGCCTGCTCCGCAAACGCTTTGACGAGCGCGCCCGGTTGATCGGTGTCACGCGCCAGCAATGGCGCACGTTGAGCATCCTGAAACGACATGAAGGCAGCAATCAGGGCCTACTGGCCGAACTGCTTGAGGTCGAACCGATCACCCTCGGCCGGATGATCGACCGGCTTGAGGAAGCGGGCTGGGTTGAGCGGCGGCGCGATCCCGGCGACCGGCGCGTTTGGCGCATTCATCTGACTGCCGCTGCCCAACCGGTGCTTGGAGAGCTCAGGCGTGTCGGCGACTCGCTGTTCGACGATGCATCCAAGGGCATCGCCGCCGACGATCTGGGCCGACTTCACACGCTTCTCGAACAACTCCGCGCCAATCTTTCAACCAGCCAGTCCAGCGAGGCGGTCAATGACTGAAGCCAGTCCGCACTCCGACACCGCAATCGGCGGAGACGACGGCGCAGCGGCCAGCCCGCACCGCACGCTGTCGGCCAGACTCCTGATGTACGGCCTGCCGCTTCCCGTGATCGCAGCGCTTGGTATCGGATGGTCGCTGTCCGACGGCAGCATCTCGACCGACAATGCTTATGTCCAGCAGGACAAGGTCTCGATTACAAGCGATGTGACGGGCCGGATCGTCGAGGTGGCGGTCAGGGAAAATCAAAATGTTAAGGCTGGCGATATTCTGTTCCGTATCGACCCGGAACCCTATCGCATTGCCCTTGCCCAGGCCGATGCTGCCATCGCCAGTGCTCAGGTTCAGGTAACGACGATGCAGGCTAGCTACGCCGGTACCGGTGCGGATATCCAGGCCGCACGGGATCGCGTCGCGTCGGCTCAGGAAGACTATGCACGACAAAAGGCGCTGATGAATCGCGGCTTCACGACGCGCGTCCGGTTCGATCAGGCCGAACACGCCGTCGAACAGGCGCGCGCAAGCCTGCAAAATGCACTCGCCGCTGCCGACGAAGCCCGCGCCAAGCTGTCCAGTGGCAGCGCCGCGCCGGGGGTCAACCCGGCCATCGCCACGGCCCGCGCGCAACGGGCCAAGGCGCTGCTGGACCTGGAACGCACCACCAGCCGCGCGCCAGCAGACGGGGTCATCAGCCAGGCTGACCGGCTCCAGGTCGGCCAGATGATGATGTCCGGCCTCCCGGCCGTTACCCTGGTCCGCTCGCATGGACCGTGGATCGAAGCGAATTTCAAGGAAACCGACCTTGCCGAAATGCGTGTCGGACAACCCGCAACGATCCGATTCGATGCCTATCCCGGACTGAAACTTAAAGGGCATGTCGCATCGATCGGGTCGCAAACCGGGTCTGAAACATCGATCCTTCCTGCACAGAACGCCAATGGCAACTGGGTCAAGGTCACTCAGCGCGTACCCGTGCGCATTGCGATCGACGCACGCAGCCCGCGCCCGTTGATCGCCGGGCTGTCCGCAGAAGTCACGATCGACACGAGCAAGTAAGCCCCTTTGCCCTGAGCCGGTTGCAGAACCGGGGCGAACGGCCGGGGCCTGGGTTTCGACAACCCGGGATCAAATCCGGTCAGACGGAAGGATAGGATGTCCCCTGCTGCACAGCTGCCCGCGACCGGCCGCCCCCCCAGCCCGCCTGCGACAGGTCAGGCGGCGCTGCCCGTCCGGAACAAGGGGCTGCTGACGTTCGGCGTGATGCTGGCTACGCTGATCCAGATTCTCGACACCACGATCGCGAACGTGGCTCTGCCGCACATGCAATCGTCACTCGCGGCAACGGGGGACACAATCACCTGGGTATTGACGAGCTACATTGTCGCGTCAGCCATCGCGATCCCGATCACCGGATGGGTGTCGGACCGGATCGGATCGCGCAACCTGTTTCTGGTCGCGATCGTCGGGTTCATCGTCGCTTCGGCCCTGTGCGGAGCAGCACAGACTCTCGAACAGATGGTACTGTTCCGCATTCTTCAGGGAGTTGCGGCTGCGTTCATGAACCCGCTCAGCCAGACGGTAATGCTCGACATCAACGCGCCAAAGGATCAGCAGCGCGCGATGGCGATATGGGGCATGGGAGTCATGATCGGCCCGATCTTCGGCCCCGTACTGGGCGGCTGGCTGACCGAGAATTTCAGCTGGCGCTGGGTATTTTACGTCAACCTCCCACTCGGGCTGATCTGCCTGGTTATCCTGTGGTGGCTGCTGCCAAGCCGTCCGGTGAACAAGCGCCCATTCGACATATTCGGCTTTTCGCTGCTGACGATCGGCATTGGCGCGCTGCAACTGATGCTGGATCGCGGGCAAGGCGAGGACTGGTTTTCCTCATCGGAAATCTGGATCGAAACCATCGTTGCGGGAACCGCCCTGTGGATGTTCATCGTCCATATGGCGACAGGCAAAAAGCCGATGTTCGAACGCAGCCTTTGGAAGAACCGCAACCTCGTCACCGCGCTTGCCTTCATGCAGGTCATCGGCGTGGTGATGATGGCGACGATGGCGCTCCTCCCGCCGATGCTGCAGGTGCTATTTGGCTATTCGGTGATCGACACTGGACTGCTGATGATCCCGCGCGGGTTTGGCGTGCTGTGCTCGATGGGCCTGTCCACCCGGCTCATGGCGCGGGGCATAGATCCCCGGCTGCTTGTCAGCGCGGGCTTCGCGTTGGCCGTCTGGTCGCTCCACGACATGACGGGCTGGTCACTGGAGATGGAGGCAACACCGTTCATTGTGGCCGGGCTCATACAGGGTTTGGGGGTGGGCCTGATCTTTATGCCGCTCAACGCGATGGCCTTCGCAACACTGCCCGCGCACCAGCGGACCGAAGCGGCCAGCCTGACCAACCTGTCACGCAACATCGGCGCGTCGATCGGCATCTCGCTCGTCACGACGATCCTCGCACGCAGCACGCAGGTCAGCCACGC